>JBEPUG010000274.1:0-1586 GCA_041691695.1 Flavobacteriales bacterium | reverse complement strand
GAACAACGACGACTTCGGCCCCATCACGGTCCCGGCCAAGGGCGATAGTGTGCGCAGCGATCCATTCACCCTACCGCTTTACGACCGGATCATCAGCCGGTATGAGCACAACAAAATGGAGGTATCCAACGGTAAATTGAACATCAACGGTTCCCCCGACGGTCCCTACGTGATCCAACAGAATTACTACTTCGTACTCGGAGACAGCCGTTCCAACAGTTCCGATTCGCGCTACTGGGGCTTCGTGCCGGCCGACCATCTGGTGGGGCGCGCAGCGTTCGTCCTGATCAACGCACACGCTTCCGCCGACAGCCTTCTTCCTCACCGCAGTTTCAAGGGCCTTTGAGCCGATCCTTACCTTGTTCCCATGCGTTTCCTACTCGTCCTCGCCTTTGCGCTTCTCGCTTTCGGTTGTACCCGGAATGATCCCAAGTCCCTTTGTGAGCGCTTCTACAGCCCCTACCCGGACCTCGTTAGCGGCCGCACCCGCACTGGTTCCAACTCGGTGATGTTGGATGCCATGGCGCACTACTCGCAGAAGGATTATCCGGCGGCCATCGAGGGACTGCAACGGGTATTGGACCTCGACGCGAGTGACATGACAGCTCGGTTATACATGGCAAGTGCCCAACTAGCGGCGGGCGATCCCTACAAGGCCGAAATGCATTTGGATTTCATGGAAAATACCCGCGGAGCGGATTACAAGGACCAAGTGGAATGGTACGATGCACTCTGTTGGCTCTGTGAGGGAGACACCGCCAAGGCCGCGCAACAAGCACGTTGGATCGCCTCGCGTCCGCAGACCTATCGAAAGCAAGCGCAGGAGATGGCCGACGCACTTTCCAAAAAGTGATCCGACGGTGCCTTTTTCAGCCGATGCCCTCCGCCAAGCCTTGGGCGAACGGGTACCCGGGAATGAGGCCTTCGCCGCACTGAGCGGCTACCCGCGTCCATCCGTGGAAGCAGCGCTCGGCCTTATACCACCACCGCGTGAAAGTGCCGTGCTGATACTGATCCATGCCGCGGATGGCCTGGACCGGACCCTTTTGATGCAGCGCCCGATCTACGAAGGCGTCCACAGTGGTCAGATCGGATTCCCTGGCGGAAAGCGCGAACCCGGAGACCGTGATCTGCATGCTACGGCCCTGCGGGAGTTCGCGGAGGAGACCGGCGCAGACACCGCGGAATTCGTTGTTGTAGGTGAACTCTCGCGGATCCACATCCCACCAAGCCGCACCCTTGTCACACCGGTCGTGGCTTGGTGCGCCGAATTGGGACCCTTGCGACCGGATGCTCGCGAGGTCGAGCGCTTATTGGATGTACCGCTCACCGAGTTGCTGCGTGAAGATCTGCTCAAGCATCGACCGATGATGCTCGGGTCGCCGAGACAGGAATTCAACGTGGCCTATTGGGATGTGCTGGGCCAAGTGGTCTGGGGAGCCACAGCGATGATGATCGCCGAACTCCGAGAAGTGCTCAGAAGGTAGGTTCGTCCGGTTGAATGAGGCTTCCATAGCAAGTTGTGAGGCCTGCGCAGAAGGTTTGCATCCACCCCAAGGATGAAGATACCTTTGCCCATATTGCTG
>JBEPUG010000273.1:0-1667 GCA_041691695.1 Flavobacteriales bacterium | reverse complement strand
GGGGAGAAATACAACTGTTCGACATGCTCCCGGTCCAAGAGTTCGATGCTCTCTTTCCATGCCTTGATCGAACCCCGATAGTCTTCTTGTTGGTTCAAGCGGATCGCCTTCACGCAGGGGATGTAGGCCATGCCGACGCGGTATCCGAGTGTGGTGGAAAGGGTCGCGGCCTCCTTCAGGAAAACGAGGCACGCCGTGTCCCCGGTCGCATCATAGGTCCACATGCCTACCCTGATCAGCATATCCACCCGCGCGGTGGTGGGGCCTTCGGTGCGCAAGCGCGTGCGCAAGGAATCCATCTCGTCGGTTTGACCCATCGCGGATAGGCAGGCCGTGAACGCGAGGCACACCACGATGGTCCGCTGGAGGAGAGCGTTAAGGCTTCGCATCTTCATGCAGCTTTGCCATGTCCGTTGCGTTCCACGAAGTACATCTCCATTGCGCCTTTCCCTTTCGCTTGCACTTTGCCTCTCGGCGTGAAGGTGAATGCAGGGCGCATTGCGATTTGCGCGTTGTGTTCGTCCCTCACGTCCTTCACCAGGGCATAAGTCGCCTCACTGATGTTCACCTGCCCCACTTCACCGCTGCTTTCCATGCGCGATGCCGTATTCACCGTGTCGCCCCAGATGTCGTACTGGAACTTCTTCACGCCTACGATGCCCGCAACGACCGGTCCGGTGTGGATACCCAGGCGCATTTCGAACGCAGGCAGCCCTTGCGCATCACGTTCCGTTTTCCGCGCGATCATGAACGCCTGCATCTCCAACGCCGCATACACTACATCAGCAGGTGATGATGTCTTCGGATCCGGCAGGCCACCGACGCACATGTAGGCATCGCCGATGGTCTTGATCTTCTCGATGCCGCGCGCGGTGATGATGTGGTCGAAGGCCTCGAAGCAGGTGTTCAACTCTTCCACGAGGGCTTGTGGCGTGAGTTTCTCACTTGCTTCGGTGAAGCCATTGAAATCGCTGAAGAGGATGGTGGCGTTCTCGAAGTGCTTGGCGACAGCATGACCCGTCGCTTTCAGTTCGTTGGCGACTTCCTTTGGCAGGATGTTCAGCAGCAGCTCATCACTGCGCTTCTTGCCACGGTAGATGCTGAAGCCCAACGCCAGAACCAGTAAAAGCCCGCCGCCGGTGGAAAATAGCACGATGCGCTGCTGAAGCATGCTGGCCTGCTGTTGCTCGATCTCCAATGCACTTTGACGTTCCTTCATCGTGCTTTCATAGGCCGCCAAAGCACTTTTGTTGGCCATGCCCTGCAACGAATCGTTGAGGTACGTATAGGCCATCAATTGCACCATGGCATTCCCGTCATCCCCGCTTTCACGATAGCGCTTTGACAGTTCCAAGCGGTACTTCATGGTGAGCGCCGCGTCGTTCAACGTGAGTGCTGCGGTCAATGCCTGGTGCAGATAGCGGTCTGCTTCCGCTTGGTGCCCGATGGCCTTTTGGTAGAGGTAGTTGCTGAAGTCCACCTCGCAATTCGGGTTGGCCGAGGAAAGCGGCACATAGGTCCTGGCGGCGATCGCATTGGCGGAATCGACCTCGGTCCGTGCGCTGTCCAGCTTCCCGGTCCGGACATAGATCATGGCCAAACGCGTGTGGCAGATCTCCAGTTGAAGTTGGGAGCGTATACCACATGTGAGGGCAGTCCTTCGGAGC
>JBEPUG010000272.1:0-1691 GCA_041691695.1 Flavobacteriales bacterium | reverse complement strand
CAGCCATTGATGCACTCCTTACCCGTCACGACGTGCTGGTCTTCGACAGTGAGAGCCACGCCTGCATGATGGATGGAGCCCGCCTCCACGCCGGCAAGCGCTTCCTGTTCCAACACAACGACATGGCCAGCTTCGACAAGCAGTTGGAGCATGCCCGCAAGTTGACGGAACAGACCGGCGGCGGTATCCTGGTGATGACGGAAGGGGTCTTCGGCATGGCCGGTGACCAAGGCAAGTTGAAGGAGATCGCCGAGCGGAAGGCCAAGTACAACTTCCGCCTTTTCGTGGATGATGCGCACGGCTTCGGCCAATTGGGTGAGCAGGGGCGCGGCACCGCGGATCACCAAGGTGTGCAGGACGAAGTGGACGTCTACTTCGGCACCTTCGCCAAGAGCATGGCGAGCATCGGCGCCTTCATTAGCGGCCCTGAGGACGTGATCATGTTCATGCGCTACAACATGCGCAGCCAGATGTTCGCCAAGAGCTTGCCCATGCCACTCGTCATCGGTGCGATGAAACGCCTCGAGATGATGCGCACAATGCCGGAATTGAACACGAAGCTTTGGGAGATCACCAATGCTCTTCAGAATGGGTTGAAGGCAGCCGGGCTGGACATCGGAAAGACCAACAGTTGCGTAACGCCCGTGTACATGAAGGGTGACGTGCCCGAGGCCACGAATGTGGTGGTGGACCTGCGCGAGAATCACGGCATCTTCTGCAGCATCGTGGTCTATCCGGTGATCCCTAAGGGAGAGATCCTGCTTCGTTTGATACCTACCGCGACACACTCCTTGGAGGATGTAGAGCGCACCATCGAGAGCTTCAAGACGGTGACGGCGAAGCTGAAGGCCGGTGAGTATAGGTCCGAGTCGATAGCGACCTTCTGACAGGGGGCCTCAGGTGACAGCGGATAGTTAGATCCAATTCGCAAACAGCGCCACGGTCCAAGGGTTTTCGGAAAAACGTTGGGCAACTCAGGCTGCGTTATGTCCTTCTTCCGACCAGCTGGCTTTCCTATCGGAAACTCAGGCGGCCAAGACTGTACTTCCCGCTTCCGATGAAGAATATCACGATGAAGGCCATCATATAGAGGAAGCCCAATTCCTGGTTCGCGAAAGGCTGATCGCCATTGGCCATAAAGGCCGCCACGGCCATACCAATGATCACCGGGATGGTGGAGATGCGCGTCCAGATTCCCAAAAGCACCAAAGCGGCGCAGACCACCTCGGCAAAGAGGATCAATGATAGGCTCACCGTGTGGCCCAGCCCGATAGGATCAAAGAAGGTGGAAGAAAGCTCGCCAAAGCGCATGAGCTTTGCCAAGCCGTGATGCCAGAATAAAGTGCCGGCGGCCGTGATGCGCAGGAGGAGTGCGCCGATGTCGAAGGAGACCTCGTCTGAATTCAGCAGCATGTTGTAGGGATAACGCCGCAAACCTAGGTGGCCTCACACCAAAGCACTTTGCCCTTCCCACTGTTCTTTTCACCTCGACGCGTTGATATTCCCATTTTCATGCTAGGTGGCCAGTAGGTATTTTGTACTTCGGATGGGCCATATTTGCAGCATCAAACTACCCAGAATGGACACCAAGAAGATCCTCAACGCTATCGGCGTATTGCTGCTCTCCGCGAGCATCCCTCTTTCCGCCTCCGCCCAATTCGACGAAGGCGATAATGTGCTCGGCCTCGGGG
>JBEPUG010000271.1:0-1813 GCA_041691695.1 Flavobacteriales bacterium | reverse complement strand
GATCTTGGGTGAACGGCTGATTGTTGGCCGTCCCATTGGAAATGGTCTGGGTCACATCCTGAGTGACCTTCCCGCCCATGAGGAAACCAATGGAAGGGCCTAACATCAGCCGAAAGTTCGTACTCGGGTTCAATGTCAATGGCACAGAGACCTGGAAGTACTGCAATTTTTGATCATTCTTGACCTCAGTCGTGACGTCGGCCGAGCCGATCTGCTGATTGTTCTGGTCCACCACGGGCTCATTGTTGGTGACCGTTTGGTCCGACTTTGCACGCCTGAAGGAAAATCCCAATTCGGGCCGAAGACCTACCATATCCGAGAAAGGGATCTTTGCATATGCCCCGAACTGAAGGCCAAGACCCTTGGGTGTAGGCGGCGTATCCTTCGGGGTGGGTGATATGCTCTGTGAGGCGATAAGATAGTTCGTCCCCAGTTTGATACCGAACTGTACCTGAGCGGAAAGGGCATTCGCGACGACAAGGGCGGAACCCGTCAAGAGTGCAGTAGAGAACTTCATGGGTGGGTGCGTGTTTGGGCCAAATGTAGAGGGTCCCCTGCACTGGTACAATACCCCAATATCCCCCGTTTCGAAGACCGAGATCAACTACCAATTCCAGAGGTCTTCCACCTTACTATGGCCAACGATCAGTTCTTCTGCCCAGCGCGGATCACATTCAATGCGCTGCCTGCCTTGAACCAGTTGATCTGCGGTGCATTGTAGGTGTGGTTGCACTTGATGGTGTCCTTGGAGCCATCCTTATGGTTGAGCACCACGGTCAATTGCTTACCCGGTGCAAATTCCGCGAGGTCCGTGAAGTCGATGCGATCGTCCTCCTGCACCTTGTCGTAATCCGCCTCGTTAGCGAAGGTGACACCTAGCAAGCCCTGCTTTTTGAGATTGGTCTCGTGGATGCGCGCGAAGCTCTTCACGATCACAGCACTCACGCCGAGGTGTCGTGGCTGCATGGCCGCATGTTCACGGCTGGAACCTTCACCGTAGTTCTGGTCGGCCACCACAACGCTAGGCTGCTTCGCCGCCTTATAGGCGCGTTGGGTAGCGGGCACTTCGCCGTATTCGCCGGTAAGCTGGTTCTTCACCTTGTTCGTCTCACCGTTGAATGCGTTGACCGCACCGATGAGCGTGTTGTTGCTGATGTTATCCAAATGTCCGCGATAGCGCAACCAAGGACCTGCCATGCTGATATGGTCCGTTGTGCATTTACCCTTGGCTTTGATGAGCACCACAGCACCGGTGATGTTCTTGCCGTCCCACGCGGGGAAAGGCTCGAGCAACTGGATGCGATCGCTGTCCGGCTTCACTACCACTTCGACCTTGCTGCCATCCTTTGCAGGGGCTTTGAAACCAGGATCATCCACGGCAAAGCCCTTGGGTGGCATCTCCATGCCTCTGGGTTCGGAGAACTTCACCTTTTTACCCTCCTCATTCACCAATTCATCGGTGAGCGGATTGAATAGCAGACTGCCACTGACGGCCATGGCGGTCACCAGTTCCGGGCTGGCGACGAAGGCGTGTGTGTTCGCATTGCCGTCATTGCGCTTGGCGAAGTTGCGGTTGTACGAGGTGAGGATGGAATTCTTCTTCTCCGGATGCTTGTTATGCCGCGCCCACTGGCCGATGCAGGGGCCGCACGCGTTGGCGAGCACGAGCCCGCCCATCTTCTCGAAAGTATGCAACAGTCCGTCGCGTTCCGCGGTGAAACGCACCTGCTCACTGCCGGGTGTTACCGTGAATTCGCTCTTGGTCTTGAGCTTCTTATCCACCGCCTGCTGGGCGATGGAGGCGCTGCGCGTA
>JBEPUG010000270.1:0-1956 GCA_041691695.1 Flavobacteriales bacterium | reverse complement strand
GATCCTGCGCGTGAAGGTCTATGGAGAAATGGCGTTGCGCACCGGGCGTGGGCAGAACACCGGCACTTGGCAAGGGCAGCCCATGGAGGCCGATGAATGGATCACCGACGCGTACAAGTTGGAGAACGGAACATGGCGTTGCGTGCTGACGCATTTGACGCCTGTGAAAAAGTGACAATGGAAGGCATGAGCGGCCCCGCTCGTGCAGCAGCGAGGAAGGCGGAAGAAAGCGGAACCGCTCATTTCTCCACGACCTTCTTCAGTCCTTCCAACATCATCATCCACGTCTTTTCGGACTCTTTCTTCGCTGCTTCGTCCGGAACGCTATCCTGAGTGAGTGTTAGCCGAGTACCGTTGCCTTTTGGGGTCAAGCCGATATCTATAGTGCGGAAGGTCTTCTTTGCATTCGCCTCAGCACCGGGGCTACTGTGGGTATAGACCAGATGCTTCGGCTTTTCATTCTTCAATACCTCGCCTTTGTCCTCAAACGGCTTGCCTTTGTATTCGCCCTTCCAGGTGATGGAACTGCCAACCTTCCAATCTGTTTTCAACTCCGCACCCATCATGTACTCTTTAACCGCGGAAGGCTTTGTAAGGCCATCCCAGACTTTTTCTGGTGAAGCGTTAATGTCAAGTTCAACTTGTGCTTTGTTTTCTGCGCTCTTCATGGGTCGTGATGTTTGGTCTTGTTGTGGCTGAAACTTATTCACCTGAGCAATTTCCCTCCGATACTGTGCCGATCGGGCAAGCTGACCGGCATCCATTGTAGATCACGATGACTGTGTAGCTAACAGATCAGGTCATACGTCGCACGCTGTAGAATGACCTCCCCGTTAGTGTGGCCTTTTCACTCCCGCAGGTTTTCCGCCTCGGGACCCTCCGGCACACGCTCTTGCACGGGGGCCTCATCGAAAGACCCAGCGGGGGTAGGAATCACTTCTTCAGGACGTTGAAGATCCCTGTGTTCTGCTTTCTGTTCTTCGGCATGCCCGCGCCGATCAAGAACAGATCCAACCAGGAGCTATTCATTCAGCCGATCGACCGCGTTGCCAACACCCGTGATCTGACAAGGCACAACGACCTTGACTTAATGACATTGGACCCGCGCAAGTTGTGGGAAGAGATACGGGAGCCGCGAGGTGCGTGTAAAAGGAGGATGCGGATCAGCGGACCAACACGATCTGCCCTTTCAATTGGCGGTCCACGCCCGTGGTCGGGTCATACGCATGTCCGCGCCATGCATACGTTCCGACAGGCACCGGGCTACCACCAGTGCTGCCATCCCACGCGCTGTCAAGTCCGGAGGAGGAAGAAAGCACATGGCCCCAGCGGTCGAACACGGTCCACTCCAATATGGCATGCGGGTTCCCGTTCCAGATCGGTCGCCATTGATCATTGATGCCATCGCCATTCGGCGTGAAGGCATTGGGCGCATAGACAGGCGAGTTGCACGTGTCGATGACCGTGATGGAAGCGGAGGCCGCGCAGTAGCCGGGCGCATTCCCGTGGATGACATAGGTGCCAGCCGCAACCACCATCAGGAAGGCCGTCGTATCACCGGTGGACCACGTCACATCGGCATAGGGCGGTTGCGGTCGCGCATCCAGCAGGATCAACGATGTTGCGCAGAGGTTCACCGAGGTATCCGGCGGTAAGCTGAAGGTCACCGGTGTGCCGGTCTCGACCATGATCGTATCGGAAAGCGGACAATTACCGTCCAGGATCTGCACACTGTACGTACCTGCCGCATCCACCGTGATGCCCGGTCCGGTCTCACCGGTGGACCATAGGTAGTCGACACCCGGGATGGGATCTTGCACCATGATGGGCGTCGCTTCGCAGATGGTGAGTTCCGGCCCGAGTTCGGGACGGGCCATGTGTTGCACACTCACATCGTCCACATAGTAATAGCTGAACCACTCGGCCGGAGGAAAGCCCGTGGGCCCATGCTCCTCC
>JBEPUG010000269.1:0-1961 GCA_041691695.1 Flavobacteriales bacterium | reverse complement strand
TTTCTCCTTCATGTTGACTTGGAATGTTGTCAACGTATTTCAGGCTTAGACAGGCATGGCCGCGATAACAGAGCCGAGCGGGGACTACTAGGCCACCTGTACAGGTTGGCCAAGTGGGAGAACAGTAAAGTCAGTCCTGGCAACGGACAACTGACCACTAGGAACTCTGGGTAAGCCTCCTTGAGCCCTCATACAACTCGTACCGCATAAAGCGGCAATCCAACGCACCATTGAAGAGTCGGATCTTTGGTCGTGGCGTCAGCTTGATGTACTTCGCAGCTTCCAGATTCGGTGTGATCACCCAAGCCTCGTAGCCCGCCCAATTCTTCTTCAGGGTATCGCCGATCATCTTGTATACGGCGTTGATATCCTCATCCTCGTCCATGCGCTCGCCATACGGTGGATTGATGATAAGTACACCTCGCCCCTCCGGCGCGGAGAGATCCTCGAAGGCGATGTTCCGCACCTCGATCTCCTCCTTCAGATCCGCGATGGCGATATTCGTTTCTGCCTTGCGAGCCACGTTCTTCGACAGCTCACCACCGAGGATCACGGGCCGGTCGCCGGTGATGCGCTCCATCGCACCGGTGTGGACCTTTTCCCAGAGTGCGGGGTCGAAGTCGTTCCAACGTTGGAAGCCGAAGCTCTTGCGGTACGCGCCCGGCGGAATGTTCGCGGCGATCAGCGCGGCCTCGATCAAAAGGGTTCCCGAGCCGCACATCGGGTCCACGAAATTGCTCATGCGGTCCCAGCCGGAAAGCAGGATCATGCCTGCTGCCAGCACCTCATTCAGTGGTGCCAGGTTCGTTTGTTCGCGATATCCACGCTTGTGCAAGGAGTCGCCGCTGCTGTCCAGTGCCACTGAGCATTGGTCGTCATGGATGAAGAGGCGGATGCGTAGTGCCGGATCTTCTACGTCCACGGAGGGTCGCTTGCCGGTCCGTTCGCGGAAGCGGTCCGCCAGCGCATCCTTCGCCAATAGCGCCACGTACTGCGAATGGCCGAAACGTTCCGAATTCAGCTTGGCATGGAAGGCGAAGGTGTCGTCCTCGCGCAGGAAGACCTCCCATGGGAATTTCTTGATCCCCGCGTAGATGTCCTGTTCGTTGCGCACTTGGAAATCGGTGATGGGGATCAACACCCGCAAGGCGGTCCGTAGGCAGAGGTTCGCTTTGTAGAGGAATCCGAGATCGCCGCTGAATTCCACCGCACGATTTCGTGTTACCACTTCCTTCGCGCCCAGCCGCGATAGTTCTTCCGCGAGCACTTTTTCCAGGCCATACATGGTCTGGGCCGTCATTCGGAATTCGGCAGTTGCTTTTTTTGACACGAGCTCGGCCATCGGCCAAACCTACGGCAGCCGGCAGATGCATAACAGCCCCTTCGAGCTGTTGTCCGGCCATTCCTTGCCCCGCGCCCATCCAAGTAGCGTATCAGCGCGCATTACCCGATGCTCTCGTTCCCTACCTTCGGCATCGAATTTGCCTACACGGCGCAAACTTCCCCCCGATGAACCGTTCGTTGATCCTCGCCTCCCTAGTATCCATGGCTTTCGGAACCCATGCCATTGCGCAGCCACCTACCTATGATAATTTGCTGGGTAAGTATGTGGATGAGAAATATGAGGATTGCGTCTCCAAGGCACAGAACTATACGGAGGATGATAAGACGCGGAAGGATCCCTTGCCCTATCTCTATATGAGCATGTGCCTGTATGAGATGAGCAAGATCCCGAAGTATCAGGAGATGGACGACTACAAGAAGGCGGACCGGGATGCGCTGAAGTGGGCGGAGAAGTACCGCCGCAAGGACAAGGACAAAGAGTACTTCGACAAGTACGAGGACTATTGGGGCGAGTTGAATTCGATGGCCCAGGAAAGCGGCCTCAACTTTTATGAAAGCGGAGCTAAGGGAATGACCAAGGCACGCCACCAGTTCGAAGCGATGACAGGCTACTATCC
>JBEPUG010000268.1:0-2177 GCA_041691695.1 Flavobacteriales bacterium | reverse complement strand
GATCATCTCCATCTTCGGATAGTTGGTGCCGAGGATGCCGCATTCCAGTCCGGCGTGGCAGGCCAGCACATGCGGCTCGCTCTTGCAAAGCTATTTGTTGGATGTCTGACATCAGCTTCACGATCCTGCGTCGGGTCGAGGAATCCAGCCAGCCTCTTCTTTAGTTCCATTGGAACCGTGTCCCCGTTTCACTCACCGTACCTCGCAATATTTCAACCGTTGGGCGAAGGCAAGCAGCGTACAGGGTGAAATATCCGTCATTTCATCATCACCCCAAAACTCACTTGGACATGTGCCCAACAAGACTTTCCTTTCTATCCCTGCTGCTTATTGCTGCGGGAACGCTTTATGGACAGACCTGGCAATGGGCCGGTTCCGGAGAGGGATCGGGCAACGCCAATGGGTTCGCCGTCGCTGCCGATGCCCAAGGCAATAGCGTAGTGGCGGGCACCTACAACGGCACCATCGGTCTTGGTGGCCAAGTGCTGTCCACGCTGAATGAGGATGGCCTATTCCTCGCCAAGTACGATCCCGATGGTGCACTCCTATGGGCGCACATCGCGGCCAATGCTGCGGGCATCACCGTGAACGGCATCACCGTGGATGATGCCGGGAGCATTGCACTGGTGGGCATGTACAAAGACACCGTCGCGTTCATTCCCGGCCCGGTGGGTACCTCACTCATTTCCGCAGGGGCGTTCGATGTGTTCGTTGTCGAGTATGCTTCTGACGGATCGCCGCTCTGGGCCCGATCCATCGGTGATACGGGTTACGACTATGGCGCGAGCATCGCCCATGATGGAGTGGGCAATATCTATGTGACCGGCGACCTTCATCAGTACTCGTTCAACCTTTCACCCTCAAAGATCTTCGTATCAAAGTTCGCGACCGACGGAACACTGCTCTGGACCACGTTCTCCGCGGACTATGGCAATTCGCACCTCGGCGATGGCATCAGCACCAGTGGGACAGGTGAGGTCTGCATCACCGGTGAGTTCTTCGGGTCGCTCACCCTGGGCGCATTCACCTTGGATGCTGGAACGGCCGAGGCCACGATCTACGTCGCCAAGCTCAACAGTTCCGGCGTGCCTGTGTGGGCGCAGAAGGCCGGGGAGGGCGGCTATGCCGTGGGCGAAAGTGTGGACATGGATGCGCAGGGCAATGCATACATCACCGGTTTCTATAGAGGGAACATCGCATTGGGCGACCTTTTCCTTCCGGGACCGGGCGATCCAAGCTATGATGTGTTCGTGGCCAAATGCGCGAATGCGGACGGCGCCTTCCAATGGGCCACGAGCGGAACCGGACCCGGCAGCGATCGGGCCGTGGGCATTCGCGTGGACGCGGCGGGCAACAGCTACTTCAACGGGTCCTACCAAGAATCATGGACCTTCGGGAATACCACCCTGGAGACAAACGGGGGGGTGGATGGCTACGTAGCAAAACTCTCACCGAGCGGGGAGCCGCTGTGGGCAAAGGATTACGGGGGGCCGACAGGGGACTTCATCGGCGGCCTTGCACTGAGCGGAACAGATGTCTTCGTTACCGGTGGTTTCCAAGTGGCGATGCAGTTCGATCCCGGCCCTACGCTATCCGGACAACCTATCGTACACGATGTGTTCGTGGCGAAGCTGACGGATGTGCCCTCCGGGATCGAAGAGGTAGTGCGGCCGCAGTACACGATCTACCCGGATCCCGCCAGCGACCGCATTCAGCTGGGTGGCTTGTTAGGCCGTTGCACCTATACCGTTCTTGACGAGCAGGGCAGGGCGGTGCTGTCCGGTGAAGCAAGTGCTGAAGTGGGCATCGATGTTTCCAACTTGGCGAGTGGTAGCTACGTGCTGGCCCTTGGACGGATCAATGGATCGCCCCTGCAACGCCATAAGTTTGTGAAGTACTAACGCTGCCGCCGCCCTGCGC
Organism: Flavobacteriales bacterium; assembly: GCA_041691695.1. Lineage (GTDB taxonomy): Bacteria > Bacteroidota > Bacteroidia > Flavobacteriales_F > PHOS-HE28 > PHOS-HE28. The sequence continues at coordinate 257 of JBEPUG010000268.1, read as the reverse complement.
TCAGATCCGATCCAACGTCTCCAGCAGGTACCCCCAGAACTTCTGCACCGAGCTGATCTGCGCGCGCTCATCCGGCGAGTGCGCGCCTCGGATGGTAGGTCCGAAGGAGATCATCTCCATCTCCGGATAGTTGGTGCCGAGAATGCCGCACTCCAGACCGGCGTGGCAGGCCAGTACATGTGGCTCGCTCTTGAAGCGTTCTTTGTAAATGCTGGACATCAGCTTCACGATCTTGGCGTCGGGGCGCGGTATCCAGC
>JBEPUG010000267.1:0-2177 GCA_041691695.1 Flavobacteriales bacterium | reverse complement strand
GAATGATACCTGGCGCCCCTGGAACAACGTGGTGGATCTGGACAAATACCAGCTCCGCGTATTCGACCGCTGGGGCCGCGAGGTCTTCAGCACCACCGATCCCTATCTGGAGTGGGACGGCACCTCCAATGGACAGCGATTGCCCTTGGGTGTCTATGCCTTCAAGGCGAACATGCTGGAGGGCATTACGCATGTGGAGCATGAGGCCGTGGGCCATGTGACCATAGTTCCCTGAGCGAACGGTGAAGGCTACCTTCCGAGCCTGATCGACGGCAGATGCGCAGTAGCCCGGTGCTCTCTTTCCTTGTTCTGGCCTACGCCATCAGCTGGTCCATCTTCGCGGTCGCGCAGTGGGGCATTGGCATCACCGATCCGCTGGCGTGGACCTTGGCTTCCGCGCTTTTCATGTTCGGCCCCGGGCTGGCCGCGCTCCTCCTCTTCAAGCCATTGGGACTCACATGGCCGGATCTCGGCGTGATCTTCAAGGGCATCCGTTGGAAGTGGATGGGTATTGCGGTGCTGATCGCCTTGGCCATGCCTGTGCTGGCCCTCTTCTTCAATTGGATCCTCGGCGATCTCCTGCATTTTCAAAGCTTCGGCCATACGTCCATCAGCAAGGAAATGGTCATCAACGTACTCCGGGATCAGTTGTCCAAAAGTGGCGTTGCGCAGGATGCGGTGAATGATCGCGCGGCATCGATACAAGCGCTTCCCGTGAATGGCCCACTGCTGCTGTTGATGATGCTGGGCTCAAGCGCGATCGCGGGCTGCACCGTCAACTTCCTCTTCGCCATGGGCGAGGAACTCGGCTGGCGAGGGTTGCTCTTCCATTCCACACACCGCTTCGGACTGCTGAAGCAAGTTCTATTCACGGGAGTCGTTTGGGGCCTATGGCATGCGCCCTTGATCCACCATGGCCTCAACTATCCGGGCCATCCGTGGGGCGGCATCGCTTTCATGTGCCTCTTCACTACGGGGTTGGCATTGCCATTGGCGTGGGTGCGCTTCCGCACCCACTGCGTTTGGTCGGCGGGAATGCTGCATGGCACGGTGAACGCGGCAGCGGGCATCACCGTGCTCTTCACCCACGGTGCCGTCAACATGCTCGGCGGCGGCGCGGGCCTCACCGCGATCCTCGGCATGGTCGTGGTCGGCGCATTACTATTCCTTTTCGATCCCCGTTTCCGCAACGAATTCCGCGCGGCATGAGGCACTGGATCCTGCTCCTGCCCTTCCTATTCTCGGCATGCGACCGCTCGCCGCAACAGGTGGCCGTGAAGGACCGCCATGGGATCCTGCGCGCGGAAGTATCCCGCGTGGATGGCAAGAAGGATGGGCCCGTGCGCTTCCTCGACGCTGACGGTTCCTTGCGCACCGCGGGCAGTTACCGGAGCGACAGCAGGCATGGCGTGTGGACCACCGTGGATCCGCGCGGCGATACGGTGTCCGTACTGCAGTTCAAGGACGGACGCAAGGATGGCATCCAGGCCTATTGGGCACCGAACGGAAAACTCCTGCGTGTGGAATGCTTCACCGAGGGAGTGCCGAACGGGCCGTTGTACCGCTTCTTCTCCGATGGCGCACCGCGCCAAGCGAGCATGTTCGATAACGGCATTGCCCAAGGCATCTACATGGAGTGGTACAAGAGCGCCAGTGACCGCGTGTCCCTCGTCCGCGGCGAATTCGTGAATGGCCAGCGCGATGGCCGCTGGTACTGGGCGTATCACAATGGTCGCCTGCAGGCCCAAGGCCGCTACGCGCATGGCGCTAAGGTGGGAACGTGGACCACCTGGGACACGCACGGCAAGCAACTTAGCCGCGTGGACAAGGGCGGTGAGCCGCCGAAGGACTAACGGTTGCACTCTTATGCACACACTCGGCTTTTTGCCGAAGGCGTTCCTGTTCAGAGAGTCTCCGGCCGCCTCGCCTTGTGATACTCGCGGCATTGGACGGTCCGGAGGCCCTATCGTGTCGCCCACTCTGCAAAAAGCCGAGCGGCTGCACAGTGAACCTTCAGGCAACGTTCTTTTGAGATTCCGGGGCAGGCCCGGAATGACAGTCGTTCTTGGCGAGGCTGCACCATTAGGGCCTGTGGCCAGTCTCAAATTGTGATGCCGTATGCACGCGCTCGGGGTGCAATGATATGCGCGACCCCTGCCTGCCTAACGGTCCGCTAC
>JBEPUG010000266.1:0-2239 GCA_041691695.1 Flavobacteriales bacterium | reverse complement strand
CCACTGCTCCCGGCCACGTGTCGTTGATGCCGTCGTTGTTGGGTGTGAAGGCCGTAGGCAGGAAGAGCACCGGAACCGTGCGCACCTCGATCGTGCTGGTCGCCGTGTCGTTGCACTGGCCCGGCTGGGTGGAGATGAAGGTGACGTTGTACGTGGCGTACTGCTGCAGGTCCAGGTCGTAGAAGCCGCTGCACGCACTCAGCATAAGCTGACTGCCCACGTAGAAGGCGCACGAATCGGACGTGCTGCCGAGATGCACTTGGATATGGGTGCCGCAAGGGATCTGCTCGGCGGTATAGATGGCCGGTAGCCGGGGCCGCGAAAAGACGCTGTCCAGAAAAGGGGCCGATCCGCAGCCTTGCAGGTCGAAGCCCTGCAGCGAGATGGGCTGCCAGCCGGGTGCCGAGAAGCTTACGACCGCGTTCGGAGCGTTGCTAAGGCTATCCATGCCCCACCTCCAGATCAGCGAATCCGCAGTGTTGATGGTGGGCATCACCAACGCCTCCGTATTGATACAGAGCGTATCCGGCGGGGTGAAGGTCACCGTGGGATGCGGCAGTTCGGTGAGGTTGATCACGTCCGTTACCGTGCAGCCGATAGTGGTGTCCGTGGCGATCACCATTATCGACCCGCTCATCCCGGGCACCACATCTATACTATTGGTCGTAGCGCCCGTGCTCCAGAGGTAGAGGTCCGGCTGGAAGCCCCAGTTCAGGTCGGCGGTGAGCGTGGGGAGGTTGGACGGGCAATAGGTGCTGTCGCCACCAATGGTGACCGAAGGATCCCCCAAGTTGCTGAAGATGTAGGACGGGCACAGAGCACCATGCACCACCACCACATATTGGCCGGGGCCGAGGTTCGTTCGCACCGGGCTGGTGATGGTCGGGTCGTCCACCCATTGCCATGTGTACGGTCCGGGGTTCACGGTGAAGCTCACAGAGCCGTCATTCGCACCGGCGCAGGTGATGTTGGTGGTGGTGATGGTGCCCAGTTGCGGCACTATGGGCGCCACGATCACGGTGTCTATCACGGAGACACAACCCGAGGTATCGGTGACCGTGATGGTAATGGGCCCGTAGGTGAGGCCGGTGGCGGTGGCCGTGGTCAGCGTGGGATCCTGCGACCAGCTATAGGTGTATTGGCCCGGAGTGCCCGCTACCACGGTGATCACCGCATTATGGTCGTCCGGGCAAAGGAGCGGGGTGATCACCACGTGAACATCGCAGGGTGCCTGGGCATGCACCGCTAGGGCGGAACAGAACAAGGCCAGAAGAAGAACGCTGCGCATCAGGGGGCGAATTTCGGTCATAGCGCCGAAGTGGGCATATGGGGGACGAAGGGGATGGCTGTGAGGGTGGCTCGACAAAGGGTGGAATACGAACTCGAGTGGATCGCTGACCATCGTCAACACTTCCGAGACCTCAGCTTTATCGAACTATTTTGGCCCCATGGCGCAAGCACGGATGCGATACAACTTCATTCCGGTGGAACGCTGCAATATGTGCGGTTCGCCAACTTCAGAGCATCGCGTGATCGGTAGGAGGCTCAATGGACATCAAGGTGCTTTCCCAAAAAGGAAGCCGGGCATCGCCGTATCCGTGAAGAAATGCCGCCGGTGCAGCTTGATCTTCTCAGACCCTCAGCCTGTGCCGTTCGACCTGCAGGACCACTACGGCGTACCTCCCGAAGCCTATTGGAAAGAGAGTTATTTCAATGTTTCGGAGAATTACTCCTCTTCGGTCATCCAGCGGTTCAAACAGCTCGTGCCATTCACGAGCGGCATGGCTGCCCTCGACATCGGGGCCGGTTTGGGAAAATTAATGATCGCCTTGGAGCGTGCAGGTTTCGACACCTATGGGATCGAACCTTCCATCCCTTTCCGCGAGCGGGCCATCAGCAGGATGGGCCGTGACCCAGAGCGCTTGCGCGGCGAGAGTATCGAAGAGGCCGAATACACTCTGGAGCAATTCGACCTTATAATTTTCAGCGTGGTGCTGGAGCACTTGTACGACCCTTCCGCTTCCATCGCCAAGGCCTTGAAATGGTTGCGACCCGGTGGTTTGATCCACATCGAGGTCCCTTCCTCCCGCTGGTTGATCCACCGCATCATAAATACCGCCTACCGCCTTCAAGGAAGTGACTTCGTGGGCAACATCAGCCCGATGCACTCGCCCTTCCATCTCTACGAGTTCGGCGTCCCAAGCTTTCGGATGAACGGCGATGCATCGGGGTACGAGAT
>JBEPUG010000265.1:0-2257 GCA_041691695.1 Flavobacteriales bacterium | reverse complement strand
GTGTATAAGAGACAGCGCAAGCACTCCGCACATTGCAGTACGCACCCGGAAAGTGCATTAAAGATGTTCTGATATGAAGCGTGTTGACGGCCGGAGGCCGGGAAGGTTAGACACTCGGGAAACACCCGAGCGCCGGATGGGGGCCTCAAGTTTCCGCTGGTGGCATTCAAGTTGAACTCATTCGTGCTTGCTATATGAAAGAAATTACCCCACTCGGTACCGTCTTGGTATTGGCGCCAGTAAGTACTAAATGCTTTAGGGGCATATGTACTGAACACCTCGCCGGTCTGTGTGCCCATCAATTCTCCATGGACGTTCAGTGCTGAGCCGCTTTGATAGACATTGCCAATTGTAAAGTTGGACGGGAAAAGACTACCTCCACCAGTGAGATGATACTGGCCCGATGCATTGTTCATTACCTGCCCAAACGCTGTTAGTGACAAGCCCAACAGACAGAGCACGGTTATTAGGGTTGAAACAAGCCTTGTTTTCATGATTCGGGGGTTTATTGTGATAAGTGAACGAAGGAAACTCGCCGCATGCGGCCAATTGGTGTTGTTGCGGTCAATATATAGAAACCCGTTGGCAAGGCAGTGATATCAATACTTCCATCATTGAACAACATGCGCGTTTTGGATCGGACGCGGCCGGCAGGGTCCATGATATTCAACTCGACTGGCAAGAATTTGGCGTCTGCAATATGGATAATAAGTCGGTCGCCTTGATCATGGACCGAAACGGCACCCTTTGTTCCCAACGTTTCCGTAATCCCAGCTCCTATATCACAGGTGCCGAATTCGTCAGATATAAAGACGTCATCCACAAAGGCATAGGCTCCATCCGTATCAGCCGATGGATCCATCAGGACGGTATCCAAGAAGCTATCTTCCCAAAAGCAGCCGATCAACAGATATTGATAGGCCGAATCAGCCACAAACGAGGAGGACAAAGTGGTCCAGACAGCTGTGTCCTGTAATATTTGTCCAAGGGAAATCAAAGGATGGTTGTCCTGATAAACACCAGGCGCCAACTGGAGCGTTGAGAGTCTCAGACCGATGCCATTAGAGGCGCAACGCGGGCTATAGTTCGCATCACCAAAACCTCCAGGCGAGATCTTCATTGACAAATAGTACATGTTTCCTATAACCAGCGGCGCTGTCAACTTTGTCCACAAGTTTTCACGATAATAAGGAACACCTACCAAGAAAGTAGCAACCCCCGCATAGGCTTGCCCTGATGCTGCTTGTTGGTAACCTAGAAGGTTGCCCGGGACCCCCATACTATCATCTGCACAGGCATTGAAATAATCCGCTGAACCTGAAAGTGAGGACCAGCCAATTGCATAGTCGATTTGGCTGATGTTGGTAGGGCATGTAATATATTCCTCAAAGCTTGAGTTCGGCACAAGATTTTGAGCAAACACTGAGGAAACACCCAAGAAGCCGAGTAAGAAGATCAAGAACCGTGTGGACGGGATAGGTGCGGTCCTTGACGGATGGCCTGATCTGCAGCTGGCCGTCATCAGTCCAAGTTGACGAAGCGCTTGAATTCGTCCCTTGATGGCGGTAGGACCTCGCTGCCTTAAAGGCCCGGTAGTAATGTGGATGCAGGACTTTATGCACCGAAACTAATCCAGATAACCGCAGTCCAAACATTTGTTAATAACATTGTCCGAGTCTATACCGGGTTGATAGCCGTTCCGCTTTACCTCAGCCGCTGTCTTGGCTTTTGGCCACCACCGACTTGCGTGGCCCGGAACTCACCATCTTCACGCCCCCATGGCCATCTCACATCCCAAACGGTGGATCGCGTTCGTCGTGATCCTGCTCCTCGTTGGCATTGTGGTGTTCTTCGGGCCTAGTCTGCTGGCGCGTGTGATCCGCGAGCGTAGCGTGAAGATCATGGAACAGGCTGCTGGGCCACGTAGTCACATCGATATCGGCAGTGTTCAGCTGGACCTCATCGCTGGCGACCTTAGCTGGAAGGACCTGCACATCGAGCAGCGCATCGATAGCGCGGACACCTCGTGGACCTACGACCGTTCGGTACTCATCGCGGGTCATATCGGGGGCATCAGCGTGAAGGGTCTCTCGATCTGGCGGCTTCTCGTTTGGAAGACCGTCGAAATGCATTCCCTCGCCGTAATAGGGCCGCAACTGGAATTGATCACCAGCGACCGCAAGAGCCACGACGATGGTAAAGGGAGCGACTCGAAGAACCTGATCAACACCATCCTAGTGGACAGTCTCTCCTTGGA
>JBEPUG010000264.1:0-2270 GCA_041691695.1 Flavobacteriales bacterium | reverse complement strand
ACAGGAACGTGAACGCCCGGTATTCTTCGGCCACTACTGGTTGAAGGGCGAACCGGGGATCTATCGGAGCAACGTGTGCTGCCTGGACTACAGCGTGGCGAAGAAGGGGCATCTCGCGGCCTACCGCTTCGACGGCGAGCAGGCTTTGCGGAACGAGCGGTTCGTGTACGTGTGAGCGGCACGGTATGCGGCAGGCGCCAATACAAGATCGCTTCGCGGAGGCCGCTCGCGATGACGACCTTAAAGTCGCGATGACGAACGGCGCCTGTGGCGCTGCTATCATCCACAGATGAATGCGACCCAGCCGCGGGGCCATGGAATAAGTCCTAACGCCTGTTGAAGCTTCAGATGGCCCACATACATTTATCCCTCCAACGCCCTAATCCGCTTCCACATGAGAACCGCCATCTGCACTGCGTTGATCGCATTGCTCACCTCGTCCGTCACCGTACTCGCTCAACCGGGGAGCTTGGACCTGAACTTCGATGGGGATGGTATCGTGTATACCTCGACATCCGACTATGGTGGTGGACGCTCGGTGGCCGTGCAGACCGACGGACGTATCGTGGTGGTTGCCCTTTTGCCGGATCTCAACTCGGGTACCTCTGCCATCCAGATACTCCGCTACATGCCGGACGGTAGTATGGACAACTCATTCGGAACATTTGGGCGGGTCACCGTCACGTCCAATAGCTCAGGCCTCGAGCCGATCGGACTGGCTCTTCAGAACGATGGGAAGATCGTGGTGGCGCACGACATCGGAGGGCACATGGCGGTACTGCGCTTCACCAGCATTGGCGACCCCGATAACAGCTTCGGCGGCACTGGTGTGGTATCCACTTCCTTTTCCACGGGAGTCATTTCGTCAGCCAACTGTGTCGCCGTGCAGTCCGATGGCAAGATCATAGCTGCTGGCTTCGCCGCTGATGCGGGCGGGATACCGCACCTGGCTTTGGTCCGCTACACTGCTGATGGTTTCTTGGACACCAGTTTCAGTTACGATGGAAAGGTGACCACCGTGATCAACGCGGTAGAGGGTGACGTTGTGTATTCACTGGCGATAACGCCCGACGGAAGCATACTCGCTGGCGGCATTGAGGGTAATGCTTTCGATAGCCAGGACATCGTGGTGAAATACATGCCCGACGGCACATTGGACAACACCTTCGGCACCAACAGTATCAGCCAGACCGGATTCTCGGGAAACACGTCAACCTTCGGCACCATGGTCCTGCAGCCCGATGGCCGCATTGTTTTTTGCGGTACGGTCGTGGATTTCAACGAAAACGGATTTGGCGTTGCCCGATTGACCGCCAACGGGCTCTTGGATCCAACATTCGGCAATGGCGGAACACAGACCACCCTTCTACCCCAAGGAGGTAATGCTTGCGCGTCAATGGCCATGCAAGCGGATGGCAAGCTGGTACTCACTGGGCAAAGCGGCGGTGATGTGGCCTTGGTGCGTTATACGACCGACGGGTCATTGGATCCTTCATTCGGAAATGGCGGCTCCGTTGTGACGGCGTTGCCCACCACTGACTATGGGTTTGGTATGACCATCCAGTCCGATGGAAAGATCGTGGCGGTAGGAGCCGCCTTCGGAGGTGTTGGGGGGCCCGAGATCCTCGTGCTCCGGTATATCTCCGGTGTCAACGTGGGGATCGCGGAAGCCGGCCCGCTTTCCGGAATGGTGCTTTACCCCGATCCCGCGCAGGATCATGTTACGCTTTCCTTCATGGAGCCGCTATCCCCCCAAGCGGTGGTGACCCTTGTGAACCCGGTCGGCCAAACGGTCCCGTTGTCGCCTTTGGAGATGCAGCGGTCCGCGGATGGGCGCGCATGCGATATCGCGCTGCACGGTATGGCCGCAGGCCCCTATCTGCTGCGGATAAAGGAGGGGAGTGCGGTGCGCTCGCTGCCGTTCATCAAGGAGTAGGAAGTTTCCACGCTGCTGCAAGGTGTTCCGCCCGGGGTCTGCGCGCGCGCCTACCATCGCTCACCGCACGGGCTTCAGACAAAAGACCGAAAGCCATACGTGCAAGCCTATTGCCACTATCCGTTCTCCTCTTCCGCCGCCACGATGCGCTTCTCCAGTTCCTCCTGCGCAACGGTCCACCCGCGCCCTTCCCGCGCGCCCTCCACGCGATAGAAGAAAGTGCCCTGCTCGAAGCTCCACTTGCGGGCTTCGATGCGGCGACGGCCTGTGCGACCCAAGCGCACATACTCGTTCCGCTTGAATTTGGCGAAGTCCTCCATGGCCTTCACGATCT
>JBEPUG010000263.1:0-2353 GCA_041691695.1 Flavobacteriales bacterium | reverse complement strand
GAACCGGGCCAACCCACCACCGCTGGTGCCGATCCACAACACGCCGGTGGGATCATCCGGATCGGGGCACACGGAGAAGAGCACATCGGTGGGGAACGAGCGCGGGTTCCTTGGTTCCGATCGGTAGTGTTTCCATTCGCCGCTGCGCGGATCCAGACGCAAGAGTCCGGCCATGGTGGCTGCCCAGATGATCCCGTCCGGGCCTTCGTGCAGCGCCGACGCGAACGCATACGGCTCGCTCACTGCCGGCACAGGCCAGCGGAACGGCGTGAGCTCCTTCGTGCGGACATCACATCGCCACAGTGCCACCTGCCCACCCGACCAGAGTGCGTTCTTCGCATCCAGCAGCAACGGGAAGAGTGTGCCTTCCGCGCTTTCACCGGATCCGGTCACGGGTGCGATGAGTTCCATGGCACCGGGACCGCGCGGGTCATACCGGATCAGTTCACCGTGGTTCATCGTCAACCAGTAGATGCCATCCGCATCCTGCACGGCCATGTCGCTGTACTCGGCCATTGGGGCCACCCGTGAACCGGCAGCGAGATCCTTTACCCTCTTGATCTGCGTGGTGTATGCAAGCCGCGCCGGATCGAACACGCTGAGAAATTCAAAATACCGGTTGATCAGGACCTTCCCTGATGCCGTAGGTGCCATCGACCCGATGCTGCGATCCTTCCAGTTGTGGAAGCGCCCGATCCGTGGATCGTACTTCAATAGACCATAGCCCGAGCTGCCCACCCACACCGTTCCGCTTCGTTCCTTGAAGGTGCATCGGGTATAGATCAGCTCCTTCTCCATGTCGGGATCCTCCGTGCGTATCCGGGCCATGCGACGTGTCTGCGGATCGAACCGGTAAAGGCAGCTCGGGCTGGGTAACCAGAGCATGCCCGCGTCGTCAATGGTCATGGCGGTGTTCCCTAAGGGGTCGACCGGCTGCGGCTGCACATGAATGACCGATGAACTTCCGGAAGTGGGATCGATCGCCACAATGTAGCTTTTCGCCACACCATAGATGACGTGGCGCGCGCTATCCTCGATGAACAGGAGGGACGTGCCGTACTTCGATCCGGGACCGGAGCGCCAGCCGGGCAATGTGTCCACGACATCCGTACCCTCATGCTTCGGTGCTATCCGCAGGATGTGCGTTTCCGTAGAGCCCCACAACCGGCCATCGCTCAGCAGCGCGAGAAAGAAGCCGTCCTCGTACCATTTCAGTCCGAAGGAGGGCCAAGGCTTGCCAAACTCCACGGGGCCTGTGAAGGTGACCTTCACCATCGCCCAAGTGCTGGACGCCCACAGATCGTCATTGCCATCCATGACGATGCACCCCACTTGGCCCCAAGGGCTGCCCGGATGCTCGATAGGCAAATGCATGAACCGCTCCGTGGTGGGGTCGAACAGGTCCACACCTTGGCTGGTGCCCACCCACATGCGGTCCTCCCGGTCGATGTACAGCGTTCTCACGGTGTTCTCACTGATGTTCGTGCTGTCCTCCGGATCATGGCGGAACGCCGTGAACGTGTAGCCGTCGTAACGATCCAATCCATCCTTGGTCGCGAACCAGAGAAAGCCGTACTTGTCCTGAACGATGGCATTCACCAAGCCCTGAGAAAGGCCTTGATCGATGGTGAGCGTGCTGAACGGAAGCGTGAGCGTGTCGCACTGAGCGCTTGCCTGGCCCACATGCAACGTGAGCAGAAGTGACAGCGCGAAAGCCAAACGCTTCATAGCGGGATGTAATGACCGTTGGCCATGGCGTACACCACCAGCCCGGCGGTGTTGCGCGCACCGGTCTTCAGCAGCAGGTTGTTGCGGTGGAATTCCACCGTGCGCGGACTGACGAAAAGCTTCTCCCCGATCTCCGCCGTGGTGCGTTCTTGGCAGATGCCGCGCAGCACCTCCAGTTCTCTTTCGCTGAGCGGATCGATGTCCTCGAAGGTGGGCTTCACCTTCTTCCCTTTCACCAAGCCGTGCAGCATGGCATTGCTCACCGTATCGCTGAAGTAGTAGCCGGTGCCCGCCACGGAACGGATGGCGAGATCGATCTCGTCCGGCTCCGCGTTCTTGGGCATGTAGCCGTTGGCACCGAGCTCCATCAAGTGCTTGATCACGTTCTCGCCGTCGTGCGAACTCAAGACGATCACCTTCAACTCGGGATGCTGCGCGCGCAACTTGTGCATCGTCTCCACGCCGTCCATCACGGGCATCTCGAGATCCAGTAGCACGATGTCCACGGCGGTTTTCTTCAGGCCCAGCAACAATTCTTCGCCGTTGGCGCATTCCAGTACCACGCGCACCCCGGCCATGTCGCGCAGCAACATCACCAAGCCTTTGCGGAAGAGGCGTTGATCGT
>JBEPUG010000262.1:0-2387 GCA_041691695.1 Flavobacteriales bacterium | reverse complement strand
AGAGGCCGAATACGCCCACGCCCAAGGCCCAATTGCCTGAGCCTCGACCAAAGGCCAAGAAGCTGCCCCGATACCTATCGGGGCGCCTGAGCTGAATGTAGCGCCGCAAGTTCCGTTGGCTCACCAGAGCGCCTAGGCGTCTCAACTGATGTGTATCACGATCTTGCCCTTCGCCTTACCGGTGGCCAATTGCGTGAGCGCATCGATACTCTTTGAGAAGGGGAAGATGGTATCAATGACGGGCTTGATCTTTCCAGCTTCCACCAAGGACTTGATCTTTCCCAGTCCATCACCGCTTGGGTGCATGAAAATGAAGATGTAGGAAGCGTCCTTCTCTTTGCATTTTAGCGCTATCTCATCGGGCAATTCGTAGTCCTTCATCCCGAATGATACAGCGGTCGCTTCATCGAGCGGTCCAACGAGGCTAACAACGGTACCACCTTTTTTTATGACCTGGAAGGCTTCCAGTGTATAGTTGTGGCCCAGTGTATCGAACACGATATCCGCATCTTTTACAATGGTCTTGTAATCCTCTGTTTTGTGATCGATCACCCTGTCCGCTCCAAGGGCTTTCACCCATTCCACATTGTCCGTACCCGTGGTCGTATACACATACGCTCCCTTTGCTTTGGCATACTGGATGGCAAAACTGCCCACTCCACCGGAGCCCGCATGGATAAGCACGATATCGCCGTTCTTGATGCCTGCGGCTTCCAAGGATTGCATGGCGGTAAGCCCTACCAGGGGCAGGCCAGCGGCCTCTTCAAAAGAGATATTCTCCGGTTTTTTTGAGGCTGCTGTATCGATCACGGTAACGTATTCAGCCAGGGTGCCCATTTGTGCTTGTGGCACCCGTGCATATACCAGGTCCCCGATCGCAAACGTGTCGACCTTTTCACCCTTATCGACCACGATCCCGCTAACATCATATCCGATCCCTGTCGGTAAGGAGAGCGGAAGCAATTTTTGCATGTTCCCTAAAACAAGACTTTTGTCGATCGGATTAACGGCAGCCGCCTTTATCTCGATGAGCAGGTCATTCGCATTAACGGATGGTCTCCTCACTTCATTAAAGACCAAACTGTCTTTGATCTCACCGTATTTCACCACTTGCAGTGCTTTCATCTTTGAGCTGTCGGTGTGTTTACCATCCGGAGTTCGGCTGTTTGCACTGCACCTCTCGATCCCGGTCTCCGGCCGTCGGTCCACATCAGCAGCAAGGGACAAATTTACCGTGGGCCGCTGGATCAGGCGCACAAAGGCCAAGTGCGCAGGGGCGTTGCACGTTCCGCTGGCTTCCCTCGTGCAGGGTTAGGGGAACACCTTTTCATTTGGCCCGATAGCCTTGCTGGAGCAAGAGGCGAAATAGGGCCATCGCAGCGCGTAATAGAAAGTTGGATTCAGGCCAGCGCTCCATAAGTAGAAATTGATAGGGGCATCCACGATGGAGAACAGGTTTTGCCGGTAGGTGGGTTCCAACTGCAGGAAGGAGCGGTCCGCCACCCGGTAGACCGCGCCGACACTGCCGATGGCGGATTAGGTGATCGCCGATAGCCATAAGGGTCATCTTGACGCATGCTCTCCATATGCCCATCCGCGTATTTGGTCTTGCTCATCACGGATGCGCTGAGGCTGACATTTCCGGCAACGCCAATGCTTGCCATGAACTGCAGGCGATGTCTCACCGCTGTAAGCACCAGTCGAATGTCGTACCTTGGATGTATCCGTCGTAAACGGCTAAACCCGGTATCGAAGATGAAAGCCTTGATCTGGATCGCGGTGTTGCTCTTCTCCACAGTGAACGCCTTTGCGCAAACGCCGGATGGAACTCCTTCGAGCACGGTGCTGCAGAGTTGTTTCATGGGCACGCCTGCGGCGACTTGGACCAAGTTGAAGCTCACCAGCGATCAGTTGGAGCGCCTAAGTAGAGTGCAGGATGCCTGCAAGGAGGAATGCGACCTGCCGAGCATGAAGAAGGCGGACGACAAGATCTCCCATTCGGACGGCAGCATGGTGATGACCGAGTTGAAGAACATCCTGACGATGGACCAGTACGCGGCGTGGTTATCGTATTGCGCAGGTTCCGGCGGGGACAAGGCGCCCGCGAAGTGAAATATCCGTGTCGCAGACGCAAAACGAGATCGCTTCGCAGAGCCTCACAATGACGACCGCGGAGCGTCGGAATGACGATCAGGAGCCGCGCACTAACGAACCACAGAGCGTCATTGCGAGGCCCGCATTTGGGGCCGAAGCAATCTCGTATTAGTGCGTGGGGCTGGGCTAGCGCGTGGCGTCCGTGTCGCAGACGCCAGAACAAGATCGTTTCGCAGAGCCTTATTCTATGACCTGTGCAAGTGGCATTATCACATAAGGCGTCCCCCTTTTTA
>JBEPUG010000261.1:0-2387 GCA_041691695.1 Flavobacteriales bacterium | reverse complement strand
AGAAAGCGCTCTTGGATCCCTACTTTCCTGAACTCTTCGTTCTTTCGCGGACTTTTTCACCGCTTCGTCATCATTCCATGGGCAAGAACAAGCTCTCCCGCTTCGCCGAGAACGCGACGTTCCACCATGTGGTGCAGCCCACATTCAGTGAATTGTCCGCCAACGACCTGCCGTTGAAGGGGAAGTGGAACAGCGATTTCTTCAAGCGGGATGCGCCACTTGTACTCGAACTGGGCTGTGGCGGTGGCGAATACACGGTAGGCCTCGCACAGTTGCGACCGGAGAAGAACTACATCGGTGTGGACATCAAGGGCGCACGCATCTGGCGCGGCGCGAGAACGGCGAAGGAGCTGGGGCTGGACAACGTCCGCTTCTTGCGCACGCACGTCGATCATATGCTGCGCTGCTTCGGCACACACGAGGTGGACGAGATCTGGCTCACCTTCAGCGATCCGCAGATCGGCAAAGCCCGCAAGCGCCTCACCAGTCCGCTCTTCCTCGCGCGCTACAAGGAGATCCTGAAACCCGACGGCATCATCCACCTGAAGACCGACAGCCCATTGCTCTACGAATACACCTTGGAGCAGATCACCGAGCATAAGCTGCGCACCGAAGAAAGCAGCGCCGACGTCTACGCCGAATTGGTGCCGCGCATCTCCCCGGAGGAACAGGCCGTGCTGAACATCCGCACCTACTACGAAAGCATGTGGCTGGAGGAAGGACGGACGATCCACTACGTGCGCTTCGGCTGGTGAAGACGCGGAATCTTTTACCGCAAAGAGCGCAAAGGAGATCGGAGCATGGCGATCACCGGCTTTGGGAATTTGTTCTTCGTCGTTGAGCTGAAGGAAGATCTTCCGCTTTGTGTTCTTCGCGTCCTTTGCGGTACCTAAAATGCCCATACGCACTATCCAGAACGACGCGGTCCAAGAGCGTGATTTTTTCGGCGATGTGATGGACGTGGTGCGTCAGATCCCACGCGGAAGAGTGACGAGCTATGGCGCCATCGCGAGATATCTCGGTGCGGCGCGCAGTTCACGGATGGTAGGCTATTGCATGAATAACGCACACGCCGTGAAGCCCAAGGTGCCCGCACACCGCGTGGTGAATCGCGACGGGCTGCTCACCGGCAAACACCACTTCGGCACACCCACAGCGATGGAGGACCTGCTGAATAAGGAAGGCGTGAAGGGGAAGAAGGACCAAGTGGTGGACTTCACCAAGAAGTTCTGGGACCCGGCGCTGGAGCTGGGGTTTTAGCTGGCCAACTCAGAGATAATGGCGTTACACGTTTGGACAACCTCCGACTGCAATTTTGCCATTGCCGAAATTCTCGCATTAGCAGCTGCCATCGCGCGAGCATGGTTTACATCACTTAGTCCAGGTTCAAATGTTCTGTCAACCATTTTATCTATGAAGCAAGATCCATCATTAAAGAAGTCGATTTGCCTTTTCAACCGAGATATTCGCTCTTGCACCTTAATGCTTAACAATCCTATCTCTGCCATTTGACTATCGATGAAGTAAACCGCCTCTTCAGGGAAATGGAGAGGTTTGTTTTTGTCCTTTCCTTCAGAGTAATGAAGCAAAACATTTTCGTCTCCGTCAAGAAGTTGAGTTACTATCTCCCTATTTGATCCAATATCCTCAATTCCATGTGGGTCAAGCAAGGCAGATCTCATTGGCTCTATGAATGACTTGTTGAGTAGTCCTGATTTGGCCGATGCCTCAATTGCACCCAAAGCCATTCTATGACGAAGATGCCTCACTTCTGTATTGATGGTTTGCTTCAGTACCGATCCCTTGTATAGCTTCTGAACCCAAGGGACAAAGAGGGAACTGACAATGCCCAGGAGCCAACCCCCAATCAGTAGAAGCGCATCCTTAGAAACTCCGAACCCCGAGGTTGTGCTGCAGGCTATGACCATTTGATTGTGTGGATTGAGAAGCTTTAAGGCGAACCAAAATAGGCGCCCCTAAATTCGCACTCTCGATTCAAACCATGCCCATTACCGAAGAAGCCCTGCAAGCCGCGCTAAGCCGCGTCATCGAACCCGACCTGAAGAAGGATATCGTGGAACTGAACCTCGTGCAAGAGGTCGTCATCGATGAGAATACCGTCAGCATCATCGTGGAGGTGAGCAATCCCGCCATGCACAGCCGCAAGCGCATGGAGGAGGCCGTGATCTTCCAAGTGAAACAGGCCTTCGGCGACGAAGTGAAGGTGAACGTGAGCGTGCGTCCGATCAGCGGTGAGCGCGGCGGATTCCGAAAGGTGCTGCCCTTCGTGAAGCACATCATTGCCGTGGCCAGTGGCAAGGGCGGCGTGGGCAAGAGCACCATCACCGCCAACCTCGCGGCAGGACTCGCGCAACGCGGATTGAAGG
>JBEPUG010000260.1:0-2424 GCA_041691695.1 Flavobacteriales bacterium | reverse complement strand
CCCTTAAAGCCTTCATGTTAATGAACGATCCATCATCATTTTTCACGTCTTCGCAGAAGCGATTACTCATTGCCGTTCTATGCTCATGGGGATGTGCACTTGGTTTGAATGCTCAAGTCCTATCAACATCGAAGGCGAATGCCAATGATCGAAGAACTTCGGATGAAGTGGGCAATGCCACGGTTCCCATCCAATGGGAGGAGCTTGGTGCTAGGGTAACGACCGAAGCTCCTAGCCAAGCCATCAGCATTGTCTCCACTGCGGAAGGCATACGATTGCACACCGGCTTCCAAAAACTCACCGGTACGGTCACATCCAATGGGTTAACGCTTCGATCTACAGAAGTGGAAGGCGGTAGCCTGCATTTGGTCGCCGATGCGATTGGTCGAGAAGGGAATTTCGACTTTCTGGAAAGTAAGGGTAAAACGGCAGCGGGTGTCACGCGAGCCACCTACATCCGCCCCGGGTTGACCGAAGAATATTCTGTTAGCGCCGATGGCATACGACAGGACTTAATTGTACAACAATGCCCGAGTGGGACCGGAGACCTACAGGTCGGTTTGGCTTTGAATGGCGCAACAGCTGTGGCGGCACCTTATGGCGTCGCACTAACCTTGACTTCTTCGGGTCGCAAACTGGCCTATTCCCGACTGCGTGTTATTGATGCTAAGGGAAAAGAGCTCTCCGCATCCTTGACCGTGACCGCTGAAGATCGATTGGTCGTCCACGTGGAAGATGTGGATGCCGTCTACCCGGTGCGCATCGACCCCACCTTTAGCGATGCGGATTGGGTCAGCATGAATTCGGGGCTACCCGGTGCCGATGGCTTTGTGCTTGCTGCCGTCACGGATGCTTCCGGAGATCTTTACGTAGGCGGGAATTTTTCCCATATCGGGACAATTCCTGCTGAGCATGTCGCCAAATGGAACGGCAGCTACTGGTCGGCATTGGGGGATGGTCTCAACGACTGGGTGCGGGCATTGGCATTCGTGGGCAATGACCTGTATTCCGGGGGCGATTTCACATCAGGTGCTGGACCTTACGATTTCGCGATAGCGAAATGGAACGGTACCTCATGGTCCTTTCTCCCTGGAGGTATGGACAGCAATGTTTACTCTCTCGCGGTAAGTGGCAGCGACCTCTACGCCGCAGGTCCATTCGTTTATGCGGGAACTACGTATGCCCACTTCATCGCCAAATGGAACGGCACCACATGGTCCGCGCTTGGTACTGGATTGAGCGGTTATGCCAATGTGGTGGTTGCCTCTGGTACGGACGTATATGCAGGCGGGACCTTCCACACAGCAGGAGGCGTATCTGCGCAATATATCGCCAAATGGAACGGTAGCAGTTGGTCCGCGTTGGGATCCGGGGTGGACAACTACGTCTATGCCTTGGCCAAGAGTGGCAACAACCTCTATGTAGGTGGGAACTTCGACTCCGCGGGAGGGATCACCGCAAGCAAGATCGCCAAGTGGAACGGTAGCACCTGGTCCACTGTCGGGTCAGGAATGGACAACGTGGTTTATGCGTTGGCACTTAATGGCACCGATCTCTATGCCGGCGGCGACTTTACCACGGCTGGTGGCGTGTCCGCGAAAAAGATCGCCAAATGGAACGGCAGCGGATGGTCCGCCTTGGGCTCGGGTACAAATGGATCCGTGCGCGTGATCGAACTGGTAGGTAGCACGGTCTTCGCTGGGGGACGTTTCAATTCCGCCGGAGGAAAGGCCGCGGGACGGATCGCAGAGTGGGACGGCAGCCAGTGGTCATCATTGGGCTCTGGACTTAACGAACAGGTAACAGCACTTGCGGTAAAAGGGAGCGATCTATATGTGGGCGGAGATTTCACCTCGACCGGAACGGTACCCGCCAACAGGATCGCGAAATGGAACGGTAGCCAGTGGTCTGCTTTGGGTGCAGGATTGAATAATACGGTCTTGACATTGGAGGTGGATGGCAATGATCTCTTCGTAGGAGGTGACTTTACGACCGCAGGTGGGGTGCAGGCGAACAGGATAGCCAAGTGGTCAAGTGGCCAATGGAGCGCATTGGGTTCGGGGATGAACGAAGCGGTCAATGCATTGAAGACCAAAGGCGGCCTTCTTTACGCTGCTGGTGATTTCACTACCGCAGGCGGTATCGCGGTGGGACGGATCGCAACATGGACAGGGAACGGGTGGTCCCCCTTAGGCACCGGGTTGAACTATGATGTTCATACGCTGGCGGTGATGGGCAACGATCTTTATGCAGGAGGTGAATTCACCGCTGCCGGTGATGCTCCGGCGAGCGAGATCGCCAAATGGGACGGAACAAGCTGGTCTTCGTTGGGCGCCGGAATGAATACATATGGCGAGGTTGACGCTTTGGCGGTGATCGGGAACGACCTCTATGCAGGGGGATCGTTCTATACCTGTCTCTTAT
>JBEPUG010000259.1:0-2467 GCA_041691695.1 Flavobacteriales bacterium | reverse complement strand
C
The DNA here is from genome assembly GCA_041691695.1 of Flavobacteriales bacterium. Lineage (GTDB taxonomy): Bacteria > Bacteroidota > Bacteroidia > Flavobacteriales_F > PHOS-HE28 > PHOS-HE28. Next base: position 2,466 of record JBEPUG010000259.1, on the reverse strand, counting down.
TACTATCCGGAGGACCCCGGTCCTTGGCTGATGCTGGCGCTCACCGAATACCAAGGCAACATGCAGAAGGAGGGCGATGACAGCATGAAGCAATATCAGACAGCCTTGGCCGCGGCCGGGGACATCGCCTCTTTGCCCGAGGATCAGAAGAAGTTATTGAAGAGTGCGATCATTCACTACGCCGAGTATTTGGATGGCAAGGGCGACAAGGCAGGGGCGAGTAAGGCCATGGAGACCGGGAAGGACTATTTCATGAGCGACGCGGAATTCAAGGGCGCATACGACAGCTTCCATTGAGCCATCGTATCAAACCAGCGATGATGGTCCTGTAACGAACAGGTCACCACGTCCGTTCCGTACATCCGAAGAGAGGAATACTTTCGTCCCATGGTTGGAAACAGGATGAGATGGGCCGTACTGATGTTGCTTGTTGCAATGTCCACGGCAACGTATGCTGGCAAATTGGAGAAGGCTTTCGTAGCGTTGAACATCCACGATTACTTCAAGGCGCGGGAATTGTTCCAGCGCGTGACGAAGAAGCATCCGGCGGCGGCTTGGTACGGGTTGAGTGTGATCACGGGTCGTAATGACAATCCGTTCTATCAACTGGATTCCAGTTACGCGTCCATCCTGCGCTCGGATTCTGCATTCATGCGAATGAGCGATTGGCAGCGCTTCGATCTTGCTGCATTGGGAGTGGACAGCGCTGCGATCGATGCGCAGGAACGGCACATTTATAGTATTGCGTGGGCGCAGGTGCAACAGAAGGACAGCATCGCCTATTACCAACAGTATATCCTCAAATATCCGGCGAGCGAACAAGTGGCGGAGGCCACCGTGCGGCGCAATGAATTGGCATTCATGGATGCCCGTTCCGTGAACACTTCCGAGGCGTACCAGACCTTTATTCAGCGCTATCCGCAGGCGAAAGAGGTTTATGAGGCGCGATCACGGATGCAGGAGGCTACCTATCGGGAGGCGACGCCCAACGGGACAATTCAGGAGTATGTGGCATTCATGGCAGCGCATCCGGACAGTCCGCATGTGCAAGCGGCACAAGACCGTGTCTATGAACTGAGTACCGCACGGCACTCCGTGGCGGATTATGAGGCCTACATCAAACAGTATCCGAAGGATCCGCACGTGCAGGAGGCCTGGCGTGACATGTACGCGACAAGTACCAAGGAACTCAGTGTGGCCAACATCACGCGCTTTCTCAAGGACCACCCTGATTATCCTTACGCCAACGAGGCACAGGAGGACCTCGCGGTGGCCGGTACTCCGCTCTATGCGTTCCGAAAGGAGGGCAAGTGGGGCTTCATCGATGGAAAGGGGACACCATATATCCCTGCACTGTACGAATTCGCGGAACCCTTTATCCAAGGACAGGCGCAGGTAGGTCTGGATGGTCACATCGGTACGATCAATAAGCTTGGCCAACCTGTAGTGCCTATCGTTTATGATGATGTGCTCGACTTCAAGGAAGGTATGGCCACCGTGGAGAAGGACAAGAAGCAAGGCGCGGTGGACCGCAACGGCAAGCTGGTGGTTCCTTTGGAATTCGATGAGGTGGGCGAATTCGACCACGGCCTGGCACCAGCGGAAAAGGACGGGCAATTCGGATATATCGACGTGACAGGACAGGAAGTGGTGCCGTTCACCTACGGCGGCGCCATGCGATTCCACAACGGTGTTGCAGTGGTCCAAAAGGATGACCAGTCGGGGGTGATCGATGTCAAGGGCAATGTGGTCATTCCTTGCCAGTACGACTGGATCGAGGGATTCACATCAGACCGTTCACGTGTACGGAAGGATGGGCACATGGGCATCATAAGCATATTCGGTGATGTGGTGCTTCCTGTTGAACATGATCACGTGGGCACGTTCAACGATAGCCTCGCCTTGGTGATCGACAAAGGAAAATGCGGCTATGTCGCCATGAACGGTCAATGGGCGATCCCACAACACTTCAGTGCCAATGCCCTGACCCTGAATATGGGGGATTTCCACAACGGTGTGGCCCGCGTTCTCGTCAGCGGGAAGCTTGGCTTGATCGATACGCAAGGAGATCGCGTCTTCCCCCCGCAGTACACGGATATCGGCGTGATGGAGGACAACTTGGTCCCGGTCAAGAAAAAGTCCAAATGGGGCTATGCGGAACGAGCGTTCACCACAGTGGTGGACGCGAAATATGACCAAGCGTGGGAATTCCACGAAGGCTTTGCGCGTGTGCAGAACGGTGGAAAATCCGGTCTTGTGGACAGTACTGGTAAGGAGGTGGTTGTCCCACAATACACGGCGCTCAGCGATGTGGACCATGGACTGTTGTTCGCCACGTCCTCCACAGGTTCAGGCGTTATCCGGCCTGATGGAAAGGTTGTTCTGCCGCTGCTCTTCACCAAGGTCACACGCGAGGCGGATGATGTCTTGAAGGTGGTGAATGCAGACCGGTTCGGCTATGCGCGG
>JBEPUG010000258.1:0-2492 GCA_041691695.1 Flavobacteriales bacterium | reverse complement strand
GCTCAGGTCCCGGCTCTTCGATGTCGATGTCCCGCTTGCTGAGGGAGATCCCCAATTGTAGGTTCAGGGACCAACAGAGGCGATAGTCGTTCACATGGCTGCTGATGGCGATGAGGAACACCTCCGGGTCGGGGTCGGGATCGAGCTTCAGTTTGGCCATCACCATGCAACGGGGTCAAATGTAGAGTGCTCTGAAGCGCTGGCCCACGGCAATTCAATAGGCTGAGCGATCCTTAATGCTCGCCGCCTTTTTCGCGGGGGTCCCGCTTCACCGATGATGCCTGACCGCCCTTGCGCGGATGATGCCGTCCGCCCCTGCGATGTGCTGGTCGAGGCGTAGCGGGGTCATCGATGGGACGCGCTTCATCTTTCAGCCCCTGCGGACGCACACTTCGATAGGCCGCGCGCGCAGCATCCTGTTCCGCTTTCTTTTTACTATGGCCTCGGCCGCTGCCGCGCAATAGGCCATCCACCATCACCTCGGCCACAAAGCCTCTTCCACGCCCGCCTACGGAAGCCTCTTCCGAAAGGATGAATTCAACCTTTCTGCGCTTCTTCTGGCCCCACTCGAGCAAACGGCTTTTGCTGTCGCGATCCTCCAGTTCGATCGTCTTCAGGTCGAAGTGCGCGGTGATCAGCTTGATCACTGTGGTGTTGGTGCGATCGAAACCCTTATCGAGGAAAAGCGCGCCGATCAAAGCCTCCATGGCGTTGCCCGGCACGGCGGTATCCTGCCCGCGACCGATGTTGAATTCCATGACGCGCTCGATCTCGACATGGCTCGCGAGGATGCTCAACTGATGGCGGCTCACCAGTTTGCTACGCATGCGGGTAAGGAAGCCTTCTCCCTTGTCCGGGTAGGTGCGGAATAGGAACTTACCTACAATGGTGTCAAGCACCGCGTCACCAAGGAACTCCAATCGCTCGTTGTCCGGCAGATCATGTCGTCCTTCAGGCACTGCGCTACTGTGCCGTAAAGCCTGCCGATAAAGTCCGAGGTCCTTGGGGGATATTCCCAGTGTCTTGCGGCACCATGCGCGGATGCGGCGGTCCTCTGAAGAGGCGGCACGACTGAAAAGTGCGGAGAACAAAGGGTCAGTTGTACTTGCGGAAGATCACCGATGTGTTGTGCCCACCGAACCCGAAGGTATTGCTCATGGCGGCGTTGACGGTGCGCTTTTGGGCGGTGTTGAACGTGAAGTTCAACTTGGCGTCGATCTCGGGATCGTCCGTGAAATGGTTGATCGTTGGCGGGACGATGTCGTTGCATACCGCCATAATGCTGGCGATAGCCTCTATCGCGCCGGCGGCACCCAACAGGTGGCCGGTCATACTTTTAGTGGCGCTGATGTTCAGTCGATAGGCATCATCCCCGAATAGGCGCTGGATGGCCTTCACCTCTTGGGGGTCGCCGATGGGCGTGCTGGTGCCGTGGGTATTGATATAGTCAACCTCGGAGGGCTTCATGCCCGCGTCCTCCAGTGCATGCTTCATGCAGAGGTAGGCTCCGAGTCCATCGGGATGGGGCGCAGTGATGTGGTAGGCATCGCTACTCATTCCACCACCTACGATCTCGCAATAGATCTTCGCACCGCGGGCCTTGGCATGCTCCAACTCCTCCAAGATGATCGCCCCGCTACCTTCTCCGAGCACGAAACCGTCACGATCCTTATCATAAGGTCGGCTCGCTGTCTCGGGGGAGTCATTGCGGGTGCTCATGGCGTGCATGGCATTAAAGCCCCCCACACCGGCCTCCTGTATCGAAGCCTCACCACCTCCGGTGACCATTGCATCCACCTTGCCGAGGCGGATGTAATTGAAGGCATCGATCATCGCATTGTTGGCGCTGGCACAGGCACTCATCGTCACGTAGCTTGGGCCTCGTAAGACGTGCCGCATGCTGATGAGCCCCGAGGAGCTGTCCGCGATCATTTTCGGAATGAAGAACGGGTTGAATCGCGGAGTGCCGTCACCCCTCCCGAAGTTCACGCATTCCTCTTGGAAGGTCAGCAGGCCTCCGATGCCAGATCCCCAGATAACGCCCATGCGCTCGCGCTCGCGGTCGGTCTCTGGTTTCCAGCCAAGATCGCGCATGGCCTCATCGGAAGCCACTACGGCGAATTGGCCAAAGGGATCCATCTTCCGGGCCTCTTTGCGGTCCATGAAGGCGGTCGGGTCGAAACCCTTGACCTCGCAGGCGAACCGCGTCTTGAATTTTGAGGCGTCGAAATTAGTGATCGGAGCAGCACCACTTCGGCCGCTTACCAAACCTTCCCAATACTCCTCAAGGGTATTGCCAATGGGCGTTAGAGCTCCCAAGCCGGTGACCACTACGCGCCGGAGCTCCATACCGGCTGCTTACTTCGCGTTCTTCTCGACGTAGTCCACGGCTTGGCCTACGGTCTGGATCTTCTCCGCCTGGTCGTCGGGGATCGCGATGTTGAATTCCTTCTCGAACTCCATGATGAGCTCGACTGTATCCAGGCTGTCTG
>JBEPUG010000257.1:0-2526 GCA_041691695.1 Flavobacteriales bacterium | reverse complement strand
CGGTCCAAGCCCATGCTTGATATCCGTAGGACTGGCAACTTCCGTAACCGTCGGAAATGATCTCCATGTATAGGTCTGTTCCGGAGGAGATCACCTGGAGCCCGGTGAGGTCGTAGCTATTATACAACGGCGGCGTGAAGAGCACCGGCGCTGTGTTGTCGGTACCGTCGTAGATCACGAATTGGTCTCCAAAAGATCCGTAGAAGTAGTCCACGAAGCCTGCTGTGAAGATTATCGACAAGGGAGTACCGGGAGTTGTGTTATGCCAATGCCAAGCATGGACCTGGTTGTCGCCGTAGCAGTAGGTGTAAGCCACCGGCTGTTCTCCGCAGTTCACATCGCTTGGACACAGCGGGTTGGTCAACAAGGGGGAATGGACATTGCACAAGCTGTTGGTGTCGTTCACCAGTGTGAGGTTCACCTCCGTGGTGATCGGGAAAGGTCCCACCGTGTAGACACCGGTATCGGTGGCGGTGACCGTGGCGGCACCAGCATCATTGGTGATATCCAAGGTGGTGTCGGAACCCAGCACGCTCACATTCACGTCGATGGTGAAGTTCTGCGCCACACAATCGGTGTTCACCGTGAAGGTGGCGACCGGTGGTGTGCAATCCAAGCAACCCACCTGCCAGACCCATTCGGCTTCCGAACCCGTGGAGCAACTGACCGAAGGGTCGGAGGTCATTTCCATGTAGATATCCCCGCTGCTGGCGGTGAACTGATATCCCGCAAGGTTCTCCTGTTGGGTCATCGTGTGTTCGAAGAGCAACGGCGCGGTATTGTCGGGACCATTATAGATCCTGAGGTGGTCATAGTTCGCCGATTCGATCGCCCCGGCAGAGAAGAGGATGGACAAGGCGCTGCCCGTGCTGGACTGCCAATGCCACGTGTGACTGTCGCTATTGGTGTAGCAGTAGGTCAAACTATCCGGGGCTCCGCCGCATACGATCTGACTCGCGCACAACGGATTGGTCAGCACTGGGGAATGGATGTTGCACAGGCTGTTGGTATCATTCTGCACAGTAACGGTGACCAACGAGAGGATCGGGAAAGGCCCCACCGTGTAGGTACCCGTAGCGGATGCAGTGACAATGTTCGAGTTGATGCTATTGGTCAATTGCACCGTGGACTGACTGCCCAAGCTGGTCAAATTGGCCATCACATTGAAGGTCTGTGCATCGCAATCGGTAACGACGCTGTAGGTGGCCGCAGGGGGCGTACAATCATAGCATCCCACCGTCCATGCCCAAGACTGATATCCATAGGATTGGCAGCTTCCATAGCCGTCGGAGATCACCTCCATATAGAGGTCTGTGCCCGAGGAGGTCACTTGCAAGCCGGACAGGTCCGCAAAGTTGCCATATGGCATTTGGAACAGGATGGGGGCACTGCTGTTCGCGCCATCATAGATCGTGAATTGATCACCGTAATTGCCGTAGTTGTAATCCACATAACCGGCTGAGAAGACGATGGCCAACGGAGTTCCGGGCGTCGTGTTCTGCCAGTGCCATTCATGAACGTCGTTGTCACCATAGCAATAGGTATAGCTCAGGGCCGTATCGCCACAAGTGACCAACGTAGGGCAGAGTCCCGCCTGTTGGCCGTTGAAGTGCAGGTTGCACAGGTAGTTACTGCTGTGTGCCACGGTGACATCCACCGATTGTCCCACAGTAAATGGCCCGAGGTTGTAAGTGCCGACGGGCTGATCGAAGAGCGTGTCATTCACACCTCCGTTCACATTATGGATGATATCCACACTGGTACCATCTCCCAAGTTCGTTACGTTCACAGTAAGCGAAAATTGGTTGTTGGCACAATCATCCACCGTAGATACGGAAGCCGTGGGTGGCGTGCAGTCGAGCAGGAATTGTACCGTAGTGATCTGGCATCCTGAAGCGTGTGTGCAAAGGGAATCAACGGTCCAGTGGGCATACAGGTTATCCGCTGCGGTGGCCGTGACGGTCAACGGTGAGTAGCCCGAGCCGATCACTGTTCCTGCGGCAGAACCCTCGTGGACCGTGATGTATGAACCACCGGTGCAGGTGAACTCGTAACTACCTCCAGCCACTACCGGACCAACGGCAGAGTACTCCTGTTGGTAGGAGCATGTGGAGATCTGGGTCGAGGCACCCAAGGGGTCTGGCACGGTGGTGTTGGACGGGTATTGCGTAGTGTTCGTACACTGCGCCAATAGTCCGGTCATCGGCAAGGTGAGTAGCAATGCAAGGACAACGCGCCTTAGCCTGAGTATGGGTACTCTCATGGGATTGGGTGTAGGGTTTAAGCGGTGCAATGTAGGGGAATGTGCAGTTGTCAGCTTCGTCCCGTTGATAATTCAGCCTCAAATGCCGCACAGATCAAAGAATTGAACAAGGCTGAAGCTGGCCATGCGTTCAATTCCACCCTGCTCCATAAAGCGGAAGCGCCCCCGGAAAAACCGGGGGCGCTTCCTTGAAAAAGCTTTCCGACCTAACGAATGATCTGCAGGTTCTGTGCTTTCACCCAGTTCGGGGTCGTCACCACCAC
>JBEPUG010000256.1:0-2533 GCA_041691695.1 Flavobacteriales bacterium | reverse complement strand
CGATTCTACAGGTAGATCCGTCCAAGGATTCAGGACTGAAGTTACCATGCTCCGGAGACTCGTCAGCGACCCAGAACTCCGCGCCCGAGGCGGCTAGCTGTGCCACCACCGCGCCTGAATCGTCGTCTACGCGATATAGAACGTTAGCGCCAAAAGCTGCCTTATAGAATTGGATCGCCTGTGAACCGCGGCGCACTGAAAGCATGGGGGACAATGTCGTATTCATTTGGATATGCTCGATTTCTCGATGGCACCAAGGTAGTGCGGATAACCCAGATGATCATGCATCAATGCATCGGCTTGCGGTTCGAGGGTGATGCCGCCTATACTGCTGAAGATGATGAAGGCGCTGAAGAGCCTGGTGATGATCCAGTAGGTGATGTTGATGGTCTTGGTGCTCATGGGTCGTTGTTGTGGATCGTTCAGTTCAATTCCACTTGCTTCTTCAGATCGGCGAGGCCGCTTTCGAAGTCCTTGCCGATCATCTTGTCCATGTTGATGAAGAGGCTCATCACTTTTCCCATGAAGAGATTGGGACCCTCCATGGTCCAGAATAGTTTGGTATTCGCGCCTTCCGGAATGCACCGGAACCAGATCGCGCATTCGTTCTTTAAGGGTTTGATGAAGCACAGGTCGACATTCACAGCGTTGGCAGTGACCTCCATGATCTCCATGGAACCCTCGCCAGCCTTACCATTTCCGCTCCACGTGTACTGGGCACCCTTTCCGCTCGCGGCGCCGCTATATTCCCGCTTCATTCCGGGATCCACCTTCTCCCAAGGTGACCACGTGGCCCACTTGTGGAAGTCGACGAGATGCGGCAGGATCCGCTCCGGTGGGGCGTTGATGACGGTACTGCGTTCATAGTGCACGGTGCTGGGCTTCGTGCTCGCCGTGATGAGGATGGTCGCGAGGAGCACGACCAGGCCGATGAGGATGTAGAGTACCATGTTCAGGTATCAGTGTTAGTTGTTGCTGAGTGCATTTTCGGAGCGGTCCATCTCGCGGTCCGTTGTAATTGCCTTCTTCATTTCTTCTTCGTCCGTTCCTTCTTCGGATCGGCTTGGGTCTTCACCGGCCACTTCGCATTCATCTCCGCCACCTTGGCCTTTACGATCACCTTCACTACTGCCGCAGGAATAGGTTTCTCCGGGGTGAACTGCACCGTGCCCTTGCTGCGCTTGAAGTCCTTCAGTTCAACATTGAAGCCCTTGGGTATGGCACCGTATAGTGCGCAGTGATTCTTGGCAGCTCCCATATAAAGCATGGCATGGCCGTTCAGTTTGAAGCCCGGCATGCCATAACCGAAATACTCTTCACAATCCGGTGCGGCTGCGAGGATCTGCTTCCGCAACTTCTGCAGGGCCATGCGCTGTTCGTTGGGCAAGGCATCCAAGTATTCATCCGTGCTCTTGATGGAGGTCTTCATGCGCGTTCACTGTTTTCAACGAAAACCGCCAAGCGTCCGAAGCACTCGCTCCAGCCACCGGTGTGTTCATTTCGGAATTGTTCAGTGGCGAACAAGGCCTGATGCAAGGTCATCTTGGTCCGGCCGCGCTGTTCCTTGAACGTGAGTGTGACGAGGTTATCCACCCAAGGCATGGGCTTGCCATCATCGCGCATCCAAGTAAATACCAAGCGCTCGAATTCACTGATCTCGAGGTACTCGCCGCGCACCCAGTGGTCGCTGCCATCCGGAGCGTGCATGCAGAAGTTGTACTTCCCTCCCACCCGGAAGTCCTGCTCGCAGGTTGGCAGTATGAAATCGTTCGGGCCGAACCACCGCACCAGATGCTCAGGCTTGGTCCATGCGCTGAAAACCAAGTGAGCCGGCGCATCGAAGGAGCGTTCGATCACCAAGGTGCGTTGTTGTTCTGCGGTCATGATCTCCATGTGTTCTGATCTGGGTTGAGGGACGTACCGCTATTCCGACTTCTCCTTGAAGGTGTGGTAGATCGCCATGGCGTGACCGCGCCCAAGATCGAAGTCGGCCTTCAACCAATTGAAGATCTCCATCGCCTTCACGGTGATCTCACCATTGGGTTCAATGAAGCCCTTCTTCTTCGCGAGGTCGCGGAAGTCCTTTGGCGTTTTGCCCGTCTTGGTTTTGATGTTGTCGATGTAAGCTTGGAAGGAAGCGATGGGCATTTCGGCTTGGTTCAGGTTAATTCTTACTGAAGAAGTTCGTCAGCACTTGCGGAGATCTGGTATCACCCCTTCGCCTGGCAGTTGAACATCCAGCGAACGCCAAAACGGTCAATACAACTACCGAAATAGGCGCCCCAAAATGTTTCCTTCAAGGGGTTGCCCACCTTGCCGCCATTGGAAAGTTCGGCGAACAGTCGGTCGGTCTCTGCGCGGGTATCCGGCTCCAAGTTGAGTTGCATGCCATTTCCAAAGGTCACCTTGGCACCCATGATTGCCGAAGTATCCGTGCCCATGAGCATGTGACCGCCAAGGATGGGCAGTGCCACATGCATGATCAGTTCCTTATCAGCGTCAGCCAACGCCGGTTGCCCGGGCTGTGGAGGCA
>JBEPUG010000255.1:0-2665 GCA_041691695.1 Flavobacteriales bacterium | reverse complement strand
GTGTTGGACATCGCACGCCAGCTGGAGGAGATCGCGTTGAAGGACGATTACTTCATCGAGCGCAAGCTGTACCCCAATGTGGACTTCTACAGCGGCATCATCTATCGCGCCATCGGCATCCCCACGCGCATGTTCACGGTGATGTTCGCCATGGGCCGCCTGCCAGGCTGGATCGCACAATGGAAGGAGATGGTAGCCAACAAGGAGCCCATCAGCCGTCCTCGACAGATCTATACGGGCGCCACAGAGCGTAATTATGTGAACATGGCAGAGCGCAAGTGAATCTGGCCGATCTGAGCTTCTACGCGCTGCGCTTCATCATTCCGGATACTCCGCTTAATTTGCCGCAGTTTTAAACTGAACCATGAGAACACGAAGGATCATCGGATATGTCTGCTGGCTCGCTGCTTTCGCGATCCCGTTCCAATCCGCATTGCTGAGCACCGAGCAGGTGAGCAATGTGAAGGGGTTGATCAGCTTTGTAGCATTAGTGATCCTCGTCTTCATCGGCTACATCCTTGTGGATGGGGCCCATGTCGCGGAAAAAGCGGAGGCCGCTCGACACCGCTAGGACGTTGTTGGGGTAACGCGCCGGTCGGTTTACCCGGTCGCACTGCCCGTTTCACTTGGCCAGCTCCGATTCCCTTCGGCGTGCCTTCGCCTTCGGGTCATAGACAGTGAAAACGCGAGAGATGTTGAATCCGAAATGGATGTCACCTTGGAAGAAGTCGCCGCTCGTTTCCGTGATGAACGCCCGCTCGAACATGCCTGTGCTATTGGTGAATTGCAGCTGGAACACATGGCCTCCGGTCTGGATATCCACGCCAAGCGCCAATGAATTCCGGAAGTTTTCACGAGGCCCTTGGTCAGGCAGCACATAGAAGTACTCCGCCGTCAGAGCTACCCGCTTGCTCACTTTTACACGGCCGCCGGCACCCACATTCATCAGGTCGTTGTGCGCTTCGGGCGTAGCGACGAGGTTGCGATGTACTACGCCCGGAGATAGTTGCAGTGTCAGGCCCTCGCTGAACTTGCGGCCAACCACCACTTGAAAGGAGTAGGCCAGCCGGTTGGAGAATCCGTCCGGGGTGTTCTCGCCGTACCAAGGCACCTGCTGTTTTACGAGCGTGGTCGCCGAAGTGGAGGCCACCAAGTCCAGCGTCACCGGCATCGTGCATCCCTGATCGCACTGCCGAAGTAATTTGTATTTGAAAAAACCGTCCACCGTCTTCTGGTAGGTGCTGCGGCCGATGCCGACCATCAACCGGTCTGTCAAACCGTAGTCAAAGCCTAGTCGGAATGAAGCTTGGTCCAGGCCGAAGAAATCCTGAATACCATTGCTGACGAAGCCGAAACGGTGGCTTATGCGGAAGTCCAGAACTCCCTTTGGCAGGCTTTCCAAGCTTTGGCCATTGATGACGCGCGTGGACTTGAAACTCGCGCTGGTGTAGACGACCTGTGGCGTATCCGGGCCGAGGACGTCCAGCAGATCGCCTTGTGCGTGCGCCATAAGCGTTGCAGTGGCCAGCACCACCGCAAGAACATATTTCTTCAGAAACAGCTTGAACATTCGCGTAGTGCAGGCCATGCAGTTCACAATTTGGTGTAGGTGATCTGCACCTTGAGGTCCAAGGTATCGGCGATCTTTTCGCGCACGACGCTCGGAACTGTGATCCCGTAATCGATCGGCTTCACCTTGAAGTCGCATACCGCCTTCACGCTGCCATCTGCCGCCGTGGTCAACGTGGCAGGCACGGTGAGGTGCCGCGTCACCCCGTGCATGGTCAGGTCCCCTTCCACGGAGACCGCATGTATGCCTGGCCGGGACAGATCGTCGCCAGTGGGAGGCATGACCTTTCCCTTGAAGAACGCCTTCGGGAATTTGTCGCTCTCCATATAGTCCTCGTTGAAATGCTCCTGCATCATCGCCTTGCGGAATTCAAAAGCCTTCACCAAGGCGGAGAATTCGATCGCGCCGGAGGAAGGCACGAGTACACTTGCGACCTTCGAGTTAACCGCGGTGATGTCCTCCATGGGCGTGCTGGAAAAGAACGTGATCACACCATTACGCGTGGCCAGCTTATCCTGTGCGGCTGCCAAGAGCGGGCATAGGAACATAGTGATGTACAAGAGATGGCGAGCGTTTCTCATGGGAAGATATCCGGGTCCAATGGGTGATTCACTGTGACAGGCTGCAGCGCTGGAGCAGAACGTCCATATTGTAGCCGGCGCAATAGCCTTGGATGCGCGCCGAAGCTCCTTTCGAAAGGTCGAGCTTTTCTCCGGCATTGAAGTCACAGACCACGGCACCCATCGGGTCGCCGCTATCCAGAATGATCTCGGCCCCTTCCGATCCAGCGGTAATGGAGCGCACGGAGCCGGTAACTTCCACGAGCTTGTCGTTGTAGCGTTTTCCGGCGTTCACTTCATCCTGCTGGAACTCCGCAAAGAGAGTTGTCGCCGTCACCTTCACATCCGCTGAGCGGCCTGCCGCGGATGGGGGACGCGCTTCCGCAGCGCGGTAGATCATGATACCGATGACAACTACGACGAGAAGCACGATAGGAAGGAGGAACCTGATCTTCATGGATCAATTATTCGGCGCGCCGGCGTTCACCCAGCGCAGGATAATAGCGATATCGCAATCCGACAGTTTGTTCCCCTC
>JBEPUG010000254.1:0-2708 GCA_041691695.1 Flavobacteriales bacterium | reverse complement strand
GCCCCAACTCGCCCGGCTTCAAGGCACTAATGTCATAGGTGATCGCGTTGTACCGCTGGAAGAACTGCTCTTGCCGCGCCACCAAGGAATCATTGCGGTCGCGCAACTCCAGTGCAAGCAGGTAATTGCCTGAAGGCAGTTTGTCGATCCCGAATTCCAGACCGATCGTTACCACGGTATCCGCCTTCATCCGCTGTACATGCCTAAAGGCGCCCGCCACGTTCTTCGTTTCGAAATCCTCGATCTCGGAGATGGCGATGAAAGCTCCATCCTTACCGAATTTATCCAACGTGCCGTAGGCCTCCGCATAGAAGCCCAACTTGTGTGTCTCCGGGGGGAAGTAGGTGCCAGGGAAAGGGACATCCGTGGTTTCATCGCCCTCCTTGGAGGAAATGACGAATTCAATGTCCGAGATCGATACCCCGGCAGGCCGCGCTGGTACCACTAGGGGGGTGTTCACATAGGTCTTCGTGGTATCGCCGCTGTTCACATCATTCAGTTCGATGGTGAGCGAGTATGCGCCCGGCTGTAGCAGGAAGCGTTCTTGGTGTATGAAGTCCCCATCCAAGGTGTCCGCGCGTTCCGGGGAGAGGATAAGTGTCTTCCGGAAGTCGATGATCTTGTCGTCTTGCTCGATCAAGGTCAACGCCTGAACCCGGGCTTGGCGGAAGCCGCGCTCATCGGTATTCCATGTGGCGGTGTTGCCCATCACGGTGATGTTCACATCCACGCGCTCGCCCTTGTCCGGTACATGGAAACGCTTGGTCTCCACAATGCCGTTCAGCCGCGACTGACCGAGGAGCGCTGCGGGGGCCAAGAGCGCGGCGAGGAGAAAGGGGTAGCACTTGCTCATGCTTCAAAGTTAACAGCGCCCCCGGAGGTGGCCGTTACCGTTGCTGGACCCGGCACCGCCGTTGATGTAAGAATGTGCGGTCTGGAATAACGGGTCCAACGTTGGTCTAGCTTCCATCCGCGAGGAACGCTGCGCGATACTTCCCTTGCAAGGCGGTAATGTTCGCCTTCCGCTCGAGACACCATCCCCTCACCGCTTCCACATTGCCCGCATGCACCAGCGCCACCACCGGATCACCTCCATTCGTTGGATCGATCGCGCGCAAGAGCACCCAGCGGCCGAGTTCAGCTTCACGTTCCAAATGGCAACCGTCATGCACGTGCCGGCGCATCAACACAGCGCGCGAGATGTACTGCCAAGAGAAGGCCAACACATAGCGTGACTTTGCGAAGAAACTCCGGCCGAAGCGCTCGGCCTGCGGAAGATGACCGACCTCGTGCGCCAGCAGCAGCAACCATTTCCATGTGGAATTCAAACTGCCATCGCCGTAGCCTTTCGGATCGAACCAGATGCGCGTGGACCAGATCGTGCGGCCCACGGTGATCGCTCCTCCGCGCGAGTAGGGATACCAAGGTGCATGCAGCCAATTGGTCCGCGAAGGTTTGATGCGCACGACGCTCAGCAGGTGGACATCCACGCCGCTCACCGCATGAAGTAGCACCATTGCCGACTCGGTCAGCGAGCCGTCGGGACGCACGGGACCGGCGCGTTCCATGCGCTGATCAGATCATCTTGATGCCGTACAACTTGCACAGCCAAGCCAACTGTCCGTTATGGGCACCTTCATGGCGGATCGCATGCGTGATCACATCGCCCACCGTATCACCGATGGCGAGCTTGGTCGGGTTCGGCGCATTCAACTGCTCCTCACTCAGCGTGGCGATGTGCGCGATGGCCTTTTGATGCACGGCCTTGAAGGTCTCCCAAACCTCTTCATAGGGCGGACATGCTTCTATCGGCACGCCTTCGGCGCCCAAGGTGAAATGCTTTGCCCACCAGAACTTCTCGAAGGGACCGCCCGTCGCGGACAGCAAGAGGCCGTTCTCCGAAGTAGCAAGGTGTGCCACCAGCCAGAAGACCGTATTCAATTCTTTGCCCTCGCAAACAAAGCGCCGGTGCGGGTCTTGGCCCTTCAGCGGCCGCAGGTAATACAAGGTCCATTCGCGGGTGCGGTCCATCATGTGGCTGAGGACTTGGGCTTCGGTGCGCATGGGGGAGGGTTTGTCAAGTGATGTTGACATTTGATCCACAAGAAGCTTTTCAAGAAAAAAGCTTCTTGTCAAGCCCGCTTTGCCGGATGATGGAATTCAATGTCCCCACCCTTAATTCCTTATGGTCCGGGACTGGGACGGTGATGGTTGTCCCTGATGATCTTTTCTGCATAATGACATGGCTGCCCCGCTGCCTTACCTGTTCAAAACCATGCTCGCGAAGAATGGAACAAGCTTCCTTGCCGGAGATCACACGCATCAAACGGCCACCTTTACGCTGGTCACGAGTACTTCATCATGCAATCTTACCTTCACTTCCGAAGGAGATGCGGTTTCGAAGAAAAGTTCCAACGCTTCGATAAGGTTTGCCCGCGCTTCCTCAATGGTATCACCTTGGCTCGCAACGTCCAATTCCGGGCAGAGTGAGACGTAGCCGTCACCGTCCCGTTCAATGATTGCCGTTAGTGTGCGTTGCGTTTTCATGAGCGGTCCTATTGTCCAAAGATACCGGGTCCATGCGATCGGAAGCGTGATCGTGTAGGATGGTGAAGTGTAAAGTGCGCCTAGGTTGTCCAGTTCCCATGGAACATGCACTTTTGTCCACGCAATGAGCAGGAACATCAAGTAGAACATGACTCAAGAGC
>JBEPUG010000253.1:0-2760 GCA_041691695.1 Flavobacteriales bacterium | reverse complement strand
GGTGCGGCCGATGGCCTTGCGCTTTGCCTCTGGATCCTCCAGGCCTTTCAGTGCGGTGTAAAAACGCTCCTTCGCATCCACGCCTTTGATATTGAGGCCCATGTGCTGATAGCTCTCCAGCACTTGCGCATACTCGTTCTTCCGTAGCAGGCCGTTGTCCACAAAAATGCAGTGGAGGCGTTCGCCGATGGCGCGCTGCAGCAGCATCGCCGCCACCGAACTGTCCACACCGCCACTGAGCGCGAGCACCACGTGGTCCTCGCCGAGCTGGGTTTGCAGCGCAGCGATGCTCTCCTCAACGAAGGCTTTTGGCGTATGGTCCGCCACGCTGCCGCAGATGCCGATGACGAAGTTGCGCAGCATCTGAAGGCCATCCGTGGTGTGGTAGACCTCCGGATGGAACTGCACACAGAAGGTCTCCTCGCCGTTCAGACGGAAAGCCGCCACCGGTACGGCATGCGTACTGGCCAGCACCTCCATGGTGCCGCTGGCGGAGATGATGCTGTCGCCATGGCTCATCCACACTTGCGTGCCGGGATGGATGTCCCTGAACAGCGGTTTCTGCACGGGAATGTTGTCCAGAATGGCGCGGCCGTATTCGCGCACACTGCTCTTCACCACCTCACCACCCGCGCGCTTCGCGAGGAGCTGCGCGCCGTAGCATACGCCCAGTACCGGCACCCGCCCTTGCAGACCGGTGAGGTCAGGTTGTGGTGCGTTGGTATCGTACACGGAGAAGGGACTGCCGCTGAGGATGACGCCCTTCACCGCGGGATCATCGGCAAACTGCGCGGCCTTGTTGAAAGGATGGATCTCGCAGTACACGTTGAGCTCTCGCACGCGCCGCGCAAGAAGCTGTGTGACCTGCGAACCGTTGTCGAGGATGAGGATAAGGTCTTGCACGGGGGATCGCTGCTGGCGGATGGCGCCGGGCAGCGGCGGCCAAAAGTAACGGAGTCGAGGAAAGGCGCACATCTGCGGAGATCCCGTTATGGCGCGAAGATCTAACACGCTGTTCACAGCGCTTTGCGAAGGATCCGCCATATTTGTAATGAACAATCGACGTCAACCCGATGACCTGGACCCCGACCTGGCCAATGAATGCCCTTCGTGCTCTTTTGGAATACCGACGAACGGTGGTGGTTATGGTGCTACACGGATTCGCCGGGGCGGCGAGCGCGCAGGCCACGGACCTGATCATCTCGGAGTATGTGGAAGGGAGCAATACGAACAAGTATATCGAGGTCTACAATGGGACCGGAGCAGATATAGACCTGAGCAACTACGAATTGCGCCTCTATTCCAACGGTGCTTCATCACCTTCCAATACAGCCACATTAAGCGGAATTCTTGCCGCCGACTCTGTGATCGTTTATGCCAGATCCAGTTCAGCGACCTATGGCGCGGGAGTGACAGTACTATCCAATGTGATCAATTTCAGCGGAAATGATGCTATTGCACTTTATAAGAACTCGGCCCCCGCTGGCTTCGTGGACATTTTCGGCAACATCGGATGCGGCCCAAGCGCAGAATGGAGCGACGGGACCTATCACACAGCAGATAGAACCTTGGTGCGCAATGCCAACATCTGTTCCGGTATTGCTGTGGATCCATCAGGATGCCTATTCCCAACGTTAGCTGCCCAATGGACACAATATGCGGAAGATGATGTGAGCCATTTGGGCAGCCATACCATGGCCTGCGGTCCCACAGTGAACTTCGATATCACATCGAGCGCTGCCTTGGAGAGCGCTGGCTCCGTCAACATCAACCTGGTGATCGATCCCGTTGCCACAACGGATCAAACAGTTTACATCCATCTGGTGAATGGACCCGGTTGTGCTTACGGCGCAGGGAATGATTACATCACGACCCCTGCCGTTCTGTTAGGAGATAGCATCGCAGTGATCATCCTTGCCAATACTGCAACTGCCTTCCTTAGCATGAACATCAATGATGATGCACTGATCGAAGGACTGGAGACCGTGAACTGCACGATGACCAGCGCCACTGTTGGCTTGAATGTGGGAGTTCATGATCAGCATGTGTTCACTATACAGGACAATGATGACACTGGCGCACCGACCGTGCTTGAACCAGGTGATATACTGGTCGTCGGCATCACTTCATCGATCGATGCTTGCATTACAGGGTACGATGATGAGATCAGCTTTATATGCTTCAAGGACATAACCAGCGGCACCTCCTTTTACCTCACGGACAACGGTTATGAGCGCGCAGGCACTGGAACCATGACATGGGATGATGCAGAAGGTTTGGTAAAATTCGAAAGAACCGGCTCCACGATCCTCGCTGGCCAAGTGATCACGATACAACGAAAATCGAATACTCCCAATGTTGGGATTGATATTATTCTGCCCGACGGGTTGTGGATCCGAACCAGCTTGGGAACCCTCAGCAATTTTAATTTCGCTGCGAGCGATCAACTCTTTTTCTTTCAAGGCTTGGATACCGATTGGAACGATCCAACTGGACCCAGCAACGCAACCTACTCAGGCACTGTTCTTTTTGGAATATCCACGAACGTCGCGACACCCTGGACGACAGACGGGACCAGCAGCAATAGCAACCTGCCCCCTGGCATGTCATGCTTCAGTCTGGCGCTATCACCATCTTCAAATTGGCACAAGTACACGGGCCCGATCACTCAAACCTCTCAGGGTGGATGGATAGCTCGGGTAGGAAATGTGGCGAACTGGAATACATATGCGACATGCGCTTTGTTCCACAGCTCTGCGG
>JBEPUG010000252.1:0-2773 GCA_041691695.1 Flavobacteriales bacterium | reverse complement strand
GCCGTTTACCGGCGCGATCTGCATCGTGAGCTGATGGCTGCCGTTGCGCTGACCCTTCAGGTCGGGCTTATAGGATGGGTTGGTGTAGGTCTGGCCGTTGTACACGATCGTGTCCGCGCCCTCGGCATCGAAGTCCACCGGATGGAAATGCGAATTGATATAGTCCGCGGTCTGCTGATCCATGAAGGTGATCGAACCCAGCATGCGGCAAGGGCCGCACCACGAGGTATGCACATCGATCAGCAGCGGCTTGCCATCCTTCTTCGCGGCTTTCTGCGCGGTCTCCAGATCGGTCCACTTGATCTTTTGGGCAGCGGGTTCTTGTGCGAACAGGGTCAACGGAACCAGACAGATAGCGAGGATGAAGTTGCGCATGGGCGTTTGTATCGGAGCGGTCCTACGAAGTTCGTGCCGTGAAGATGATGCGGCAGATCAATGCACGCCCTTCATCAATTTGCGCACACCCGGTGAGATCACGATGAGCACAACCCCGAGGATCAGCGCGATGATCGCCAATTGGTGGTATCCGTTCGTGTAGGAGACAAGCTTGGTCAGGTTCGATGCATTTGGATCTGCCGTGCTCATGCCAGCACCCAAGAGACCAGCCACATATTGTCCGTATGCGCTCGCTAGGAACCACATGCCCATCATCAAGCCTTGGATAGGCTGAGGCGAGAGTTTGGTCATCAGCGAGAGACCGATCGGCGAGAGGCTCAGTTCACCGAACGTGATGATGAAGTAGCCCAAAGTGAAGACGTCCAAGGAGGTCATTCCATCCGCATCTGCGAAGAAAATAGTGGCGTAAAAAACGAAGAACGCACCTGCCAACAACAGGAAGCCGATGCCGAACTTCACCACGGAATTGGGTTCCATCTTCCGCTTGCTTAGCCACAGCCAGAGCAGCCCCACCAGCGGTGCGAAAATGATGACGAAGACTGAGTTCGCGCTGTTGTTAATGATGTTCGGATCCATGGGAATGAAGCCGAACAGCTTGTGATGCAGGTTATCCAAGGCAAAGATGCTGAGCGAGCCACCAGCCTGTTCGAAGAAGGCCCAGAACAGGATGGAGAAGAGGACGAAAATGATGGCCGCATAGATCCGTCGTTGCGCCGCACTGCAGTACTTGATGCTGACCAGAAAAGTGATCACGGTGATCCCTAAAAGGATCTTTTGAACATCAGGAGAAGTAAATATCCCATGGATGCCCAATGCATTCAATACAAAAGGAACCGCATTGAGCAGGACCAATAGACCGAGGGCGAGCATGAAGCGATTTGAATTTCCTTGATCGCTTGAGCCTTCCGCGAATTTCCGCATCTCGAAGAACAGATATGCCAATGCTCCAGGACCCACGATGTACATGAACAGGTCTGTGTAGTGCGTATTGGTGACCAGAATCAGAATGAACGGGATGGCGATGAGCGAGCCGATATACACGGCGACCTCGAAAATCCTGCGCTTTTTCTTCGGCATGTCCGGGTGCAACGGCGAAAGGCCGATGGTGCCGAGGCTCTTGCGGGTGAACAGGAAATTGATGAGGCTGATCGTCATCACGATGCTCACGAGCCCGAAAGCCAACGGCCAACTGTGGTACTTGCCCACCCAGATCATCAGGATGCCACCCAATAGCGCACCGAGATTGATGGCGGAATAGAACAGGCTGAATCCAGTGTCGCGGCGCACGTCGCCATCATGGTACAACTGGCCAACCATGGTACTGATATTGGGTTTGAAGAAACCGGTACCGATAATGAAGAAGCAGGTGCCGATGTAAAAGAAGGAGGCCGGTGAAACGGCGATCACAAGTCCGCCGGCGATCATCAGGATGGCCCCCCAGAACAGGGACTTTTGAAAGCCGAGGATCTTGTCCGCGAATAGACCACCGATGAATGTGAAAGCATACACGAAGGCCTGGATCGCGCCGTATTGCAGATTGGCGGTCTTGTTGTCAAGCCCCAAACCCCCCTTGTCGATCTGCATCACCATGAACACCGTGAGCATCCCGCGCATGCCGTAGAAACAGAACCGTTCCCACATCTCGCTGCCCGCAAGGTGGAGGAGCTGCTTCGGGTATTTTCCTTTGAAATCGCGGATCTCCTGGATGGTGTGCATGCTTAGGCCAGTTGTTCGTTGTCAGTTCTCAGTTGTCAGGTCCGGAACCTGAGATCCATGCGGGCGGGGCAATTTTACGCTATCTGACTTGAGCAGGCCGGAGTAATTGGGTTACGGGTTGGCGTGTTGACGCGTTGCGGGTTGCACTCCGCAGGTTGGTCCCGTGCATCACGGCCAAGGCATTTCATTGTCTGATCGTCTGATCGTCTGATCCCTCAGTGGATATTCTTCTCCCGCATCACTGCTTTCAGCCAACCCAGCATGAAGAAGAGCATCATCGCAGCGGCCAGTGCGAGTCCGAAGTTCATCAGGAAGAACCAGCTCTTGTCCTCAAACCCTTCCCACAGGCCACTGAGCATACCGCTGAGCTTGTTGCCCACCGAAGTGCTCAGGAAGAAGCCGCCCATCATCAAGGCCGTTATTCGCGGCGGACTCAACTTGCTCACCAGCGAGAGGCCCATGGGACTCAGGCATAATTCACCGACCGTGATCACACCGTAGCTCGCGATGAGCCACCAACTGCTGGCCTTGCTTTCCAGGTTGTTCGTGGCCATCACCGCGCCCACCATCACCAGAGCCGAGAGCGCTGTGATCACCAGACCGATCGTGATCTTGGCAGGTGTGCTTGGTTCTTTCTTCCGGCTGCGCATAAAGCCCCAGA
>JBEPUG010000251.1:0-2862 GCA_041691695.1 Flavobacteriales bacterium | reverse complement strand
ACATTGCAACTTCAGCCCGGAATCGTTGAACGGATCTACCTGCAGACTAGTGCTTGTCGTTGAGGATCCTGAAACTGTGTTCACGCGCGCCATCGCTGCAGGTGCCACAGAAGTTTGGCCCGTGGATCATCGACATGGTTGGCTCATCGGTCGCGTCGTTGACCCATATGGGCATCACTGGGAGATAGGTAGGCCGCCCCTTGAATCGGAAACCGGCGCCTAACAATTCATTCAAGCGGAACCCGCATGTCCGATTAATTCAAGTGTCGAAACCCATTCCGGCAAAGCGCGGAACTGCATGCAACGTTGAATGACCACGCTGCTCAAGGTTGTCGGGCAATTCCCTTTCCCTTCTATGCGCGATAACCTACTTCAGCCTTGCTGAGGTTGGGTCTGGAAAACTCGCTTGGTAAATAGCACATCTTGGTTAAGGACGGCGCTATCATTGTGAAAGCTGCTGGAGTAAATCGCGGCGACGTGATCACTTGCCAGAATTGTATGCGTGCTGCAAAGAATCCAAGAAGACCTTGATCACCGAGTTGGAAGTCTCCCGAGTTACCGCCTTCCCAGTTTTATCCGTTCCAAGATGCGCCGAGGTGAAGGCGAAGAATAATGTGGATCATCGGACCAACACGATTTGGCCTTTCAATTCTCGGTCCACACGCGTGATCGGGTCATGCGTATGCCCGCGCCATGCATATATCCCGGAAGGAACGGGCTTACCTGCAGCGTTACCATCCCAGGCGCTGTCAAGGCCGGTAGAGGAATAGATGACCTGGCCCCAGCGATCGAAAATGGTCCACTCTATTGTGGCAACCTTGTTCCCGCTCCAGATCGGTCGCCATTGGTCATTGATACCATCGCCATTCGGCGTGAAGGCATTCGGCGCATACACGGGCGACCAGCACGTGTCGATGACCGTGATGGAGGCGGAGGCGGCACAGCGATCAGGCGCATCCGCATGGATGACATAGGTGCCCGACGCATCCACCATCACGGAGGTCGTCGTATCCCCGGTTGACCACGTTACTTCGGCATAGGGAGGGTGCGGACGTGCATACAGCAGGATTTGCGGTGTTGCGCAGAGGTCCACCAAGGTATCCGTCGGCAAGCCGAAAGTCACTGGGATGCCGGCCGCCACGATAATTGTATCGGAGAGCGGGCAACCGGCGTCATCGATCTGCACGCTGTAAATTCCTGGCGTATCCACCGTGATCCCTGTTCCGATTTCACCGGTGGACCAGAGGTAGTTGACACCTGAAATGGGGTTTTGCACCATGATGGGCGTCGCTTCGCAGATGGTGATGTCCGGCCCGAGTTCCGGGCGCGGCCAGTGCTGCACACTCACATCGTCCACATAATAATAGCTGTGCGACTTGACCGGCGGAAAGCTCGTGGTTCCTTGCTCCTGAATTGCGGCCGCGCCAATGGGGAAGCTGCCAATGGTGATGTAGGCGTATCCGGAGTCCGCCGTGAAGCAGCCGCGGATGCGCGTCCAACCGATAGAGTCATCCAGCATCACCAGCGAATTGTTCGTGACCTGCGGCGTGGCTGTGATGGGGTACGTATCATCGCGGTGGGGCATCTGTATGCTTAAAAGCGCGCCTATATCGTTCACGGAAAGGGCAGACCGGTCCGCGAGGTTGACGAAGAATTCCACGTTGTAGACCGCACCAGGTGTCAGAGGGGCGGCCAGCGCATGGCTCACATATTCTTTATAGTCTGAGTTTGGAACCGTGGCTACGCTGTCAAGGCAAAAAAAGCCAGCGTAGCCGTTGCCGCTGTGGGAGGGCTGATGGCCAAAGTAGTTGTCTGGTACGCTTACATTAAATGGATTGAAGCCGGTGGGCACGCCCTGATAGCATGCATTGAAGTAGTTGCTGGAACCCGCCGTGGGACTTGACCAGCCTGTGGCCCGGTAAATCTGGCCTAAAGAGTCCGGACAGGCATTGTATTGCTCAAAGTCTCCATTGGGCACTAGTTCCTGTGCCTGCATGCGGATGATACAGGCGGCAGCGATAAGAAGTGTGAAAGCGCGCATGCCTCGAAGACAGTGAAAGTCTGCGGAACGTTGCCAAGGCTATAGATATATTTTCTGACATCAGGTTCACACCGCACGTTCCATTGACTTACAAGAACCCTCATGCGTTTGTCCTGTTCATTTGGGCTCATGACATTCACCCCAATACGGGTTTCTATTGCTCCGCATATCATCCTGCTCATCGGAGATTACCTTACACACACGCATTTGGACCCGGCGTTTTTTTCAATCCCTACAAACCGAAACGCCTTGCTATGCGCATCAGCCTGTTACTTTGCTACATGGATCACCAAACCGCCCAACGTCAGCGCAATGGCGTCAGCACTCCAGCCCCGGACGAGATCCGGATCACGCGCGTCTTCGACGCTCCCCGGCAACTGGTATGGAACGCTTGGATCACCCCGGCCATGCTGGTGCATTGGTTCGGCTGTGCGGCCTTCAGCACCACACATGCTGAGGCCTACGTGCGTGTTGGCGGCGGGTGGCGCGTGATCATGGTGGCACCGGATGGGGAGGAGTTCCCCGCTTACGGCACCTATCTGGAAGTGCGTGAACCGGATCGCTTAAGCTTTACACATCAATGGGAAAAGCTCGTGGCCGGGGTGAATCCGCCAAATCACCGCACCGAGGTCACCGTGGAATTCTTCGAGGTGGAAGGAGGCACACGCGTGGAATTCCGACAGACCGGTCTCGCCACCGAGGCTTCGCGCGATTCGCATATCGGAGGTTGGAGCGATTCGTTCGATAAGCTTCACGCCGAGGTGGATCGAAGAGACGACCCGCGAACGACCACACGCTGATCGGTAAAACAGAGCATTTAC
>JBEPUG010000250.1:0-2919 GCA_041691695.1 Flavobacteriales bacterium | reverse complement strand
GCACTTCATCCTGGCGATCATGGCGTTCACAGGGGCGATGACGCACGTGGCCCAAGGCGATATGGCGAACGGCTGGCACACGATGCTGGCGATCGGTGTGGGGATCGTGTTGGGCGCACAGGTGGGTGCTCACTTCTCACACCAGGTCAAGCCATTGTGGATCGTGCGGACCTTGGCGATCTCGCTTTTGTTGGTCGGTCTGCGTTTGGTCTTCCAGTGATCCGCCTTGGCGCTTACCTTTGTGCCGGGGCAAGTCTTGTACGTCCAGCTCCTGCTGAATCCCCCAGGGCCGGAAGGCAGCAAGGGTAGGCGGTCGTAGCGGAGCGATATGAGGAGCTTGCCCCACTTTTTTGCCCCCCATTGATGTCCTCCTCCACCAAGGTCGTATTGGTCACCGGCGGTTCCAGCGGCATCGGAAAGTCCATCTGCATTCGGCTCGCGGCACAAGGACATACCGTTTTCGGCACTTCACGTAAACCTGGTGAGCAGCCATCCGGCTACAGCTTGGTCGCGATGGATGTCACCGATGAAGACTCTGTGGATCGTGCGGTGAAGGAGGTGATCGAGAGAGCAGGCCGCGTCGACGTGGTGGTCAACAATGCCGGCGTCGGGATCCAAGGTGCGTTGGAAGATCTGAGCATTGCCGAGGCGAAGGCGGTCTTCGACGCTGATCTCTTCGGGCCGCATCGGGTGTGTCGCGCCGTGCTTCCGCAGATGCGCGCACAGGGGAGCGGGATCATCATAAACATCAGCAGCTTGGCGGCGAACTTCGGATTGCCCTACCGCGGCTTCTACAGTGCAGCAAAGGCGGCGTTGGAGCGCTACACGGAATCGTTGAGCATGGAGGTGGAACCCTTCGGCATCCGCGTGGTCAGTCTACAGCCGGGTGAATACAACACGAACATCGGTGCGAGTCGCATCCGACCTGCCGTGATCGGCGACGCCTACCAAAAAGGATACGGCCGCGCGATGGAGTTGCTGGGCAGTAGCCTGCACTACAGTCATGACCCCGATGAGGTGGCCATGCTGGTGCAACGGATCATGGGTGCAACGCGACCAAAGAGCGTCTATCATGCCGCTCATGGTAAGCAGATGTTGGCCGTGCTGGCGAAGAAGTTGCTGCCCGGTCGGCTCTTCCAGCGGCTGGTGATGCGCGAGTATAAATAGTGTAAACATCCAGGTGGGTGCTGGGACAGAGGGACACCTTTGAACCATACCAACGCGACGTGTGTTGGTCTTTTGCGCAATAAACCAATACAAGAACCCTGATGAAAAGAACAGTACCCTTGTTTCTGCTGGCCGTAACCGTCGGCATTAGCGCCCAAGCCCAGTGGACCACCGACCTCACCACAAACACGTATATGCGCGCCGTCAGCAGTGGGGACGTCAACACGCCGCTGATCGCAGATGGTCCGGATGGCAGCACGTATTCCTGTTGGTTCGAGAATAACAGCTCCCACGGATATCAATTGCGCATGCAGCGCTTGGATGCTTCAGGAAACCGCATGTGGCCTGATTCGGGCCTAGTGGTGAGCGACCAACCGCAGAACAGCGCGATCTTCCGCTATGACCTGAAGAGCGACGCGGACGGTAATGCTGTAGTGGCCTTCCAGGATGAGCGCACCGGTTCCCTGGATATCGTGGCCTACAAGATCGACCCGGATGGCACTTTCATTTGGGGAGCGGATGGCATTGAACTGCCCACGCCCGGCACCACGGGACTGGCCCCTGTAGTGGCTCCGCTGAGCAATGGGAACACGGCCATCGCCTGGAACACGAATAACACGCCCACACAGACCGCTTTCCAGATCGTCGGTCCCACAGGTACGCTGTTGCTGGCAGATCCGATGACCATATCGGCAGCGACGTCCGCGGGCCGCCCGTACCTGGTCGCAACCTCGGATGGGGGCTTCATCCTTCAATATGTGGTCAGCAATACAGGGTTTGGCATTCCTCCGGGCCTCATGTATGCGCAACGCTATGACGCTACCGGTGCCGCGGTGTGGGCCAATACACTTCAAGTGTCCAGCAAGGTGGTCGCTTTCTTCTACTTCCCGGAACCAATCCCCGATGGGCATGACGGTTTCTATTTGCCATACAACACGGGCAACCCCGATAATGCTTCATTGACGGACGTCTATGTGCAGCATGTGCGCGGCAACGGAACGCTTTGGTCCACCGACGGAACACGTGTGGACAACAGTAGCACCACGCAGAAATTCACCGCAGGCCATGGCTTGGCATGGGTGAACGACAACGATGGGCTCATGGTGCCGATCCAAGTAACGGACGGGGCACAGGGCCAATCGGGTCTTTCCGTTCAACGCTTGGATACTGCAGGCACCCGCCAACTTGGTGATGCGGCGGTGATGGTGATCCCTGTGACCGCCACCTATGTTCAGCCAACGGACATCTCGGCCACCACCGATGGAGCAGTGATCACCCATTACGCCGGTGCATTCGGACAGGTGCATCTCGCCGCTACCCGCGTGGACCTTAGTGGTACTACCGTTTGGTCCCCTGCGCAGATGGATCTTTCCACTGCCAACAGCAACAAGAGCAGGGTCCAGATGACCGACATGCGCAACGGCCAGATAGTAGTGGTATGGGATGACGATCGCACCTTGGGCGGCATCTATGCACAGAACATCGATGGCCTTGATCCTACCACAGGTGTGCGGGCCATCGCATCGACCGATGGCCTTCTTCGTTTGGAGCAGAACCCCGCAAGCAGTCCCGTATTGCTGGTGGAGCAGAGCTTTGGTGCGGGTGCCTACTTACAGGTGTTCGACCTGCAGGGCCGCTCGGTGACCAACAGCCGCCTGCCTTCCACAGGCCGTGTGGAACTTCCGCTGGGCAGTCTCAATGAAGGACTCTACACCATGCGTCTCACCGGCAACGGTCAGGTCGGCATCGTGC
>JBEPUG010000249.1:0-2981 GCA_041691695.1 Flavobacteriales bacterium | reverse complement strand
GGGTACGAGATCGCGTTCCACGAGCATTATGTCTGCGACACCTACATGCCGCGCATTTTGGACCCGCTCTTACAAAGGGTGATGAAATGGACCAACACCGGCATGCAGTTGAGTATTTGGCTCCGGAAAAAATGAGGCCACTGGCCACGCCGCGACCGATCGTCGTCAACACGTCGAAAAAGAGTAGCGTCGGTAACGTGAAGTTGCAGGTCCATCTTTGCCATCCCGCATGATCAGCACGGTTAATTTCGGACTTGTCGGTATCAATTTTTGGGAGATCCCGCTGACGGTCCTCTATGTGATGGTGATCGGACTGTGGTTCGCCCGGACCAAGAACCGGCGGATCAAGGCCGAGCCGGAATATCGCTACTACCTCTGGGGCTTTTATGCCAAGGTCGCCGGAGGGATGGCCTTCGCCGTAGTCTACTATTTCTACTACCGAGGTGGAGATACGATCGCCTATTTCTACTCTGCCGTCCCCTTGGTCAATCTGGCCAAGCAGGACCCGGCGGCCTACATCCATGCCCTCTTTGCGGACAACAGCATGGAGAACAGCTCCCGCTTCTTCTCTGAAGCGACCGGATTCCCTTATGGATATATCTACCGCGATCCTCTCGGCTACTTCATGGCCAAGCTGATCAGCCCGCTGGTCCTGCTTGGTTTCAAGAGTTATCTCGTGACAACGGTCCTGGTCGTGGCCGTGACCTATCCTAGCGTATGGAAGCTTTTTCAAACTCTTTCTCGCTACTATCCGTCGATCCGGCCCAGGCTGGCCTTCGCGGTCCTCTTCGTTCCGTCCTGCATCTTCTGGGGTTCAGGTATCATGAAGGATTCCTTCACATTCGCCGCCGCTTGCTGGTTCGTTCACGGCATCGACAACCTCCTGATCCGAAAGGTGCATCCGTTCGGCTCGCTGGTCGGCCTGTTCATTTCCGGCGCGATCATGGTGCTTCTTAAGCCTTACATCCTCATGACGCTCCTTCCCGCATGCACGCTTTGGGCCGCGTATGCCCGCGTGAGTCGGATCCGGAATACTGCGATGCGCCTATTGGCGCTGCCTGTATTGTTTGCTATCTTATTCTTTGGGCTTCTAGTGTTGGTCAATAATGTAGGTGAGAGCTTCGGGAAGTTCTCACCGGAGAGGGCGTTGCACACCGTTGTGATCACTCAGGAGGACCTCAAGCGCGGTCAATATGGCTCCAACTATTTTGACATAGGGACCATCCAGCCGACCTGGTCCAGCATCTTGTCGAAATTCCCGCAGGCCACATTCGCCGGAATGTTCCGGCCCCAAGTGGTCGAAAGCCGTAATGTGATGATGCTGGTCTCCGGCTTGGAGAACAGCTTTATGCTTCTCCTCTTCCTCTACATCCTTTACCGATCTCGTGTCGTGCATTTCATCGCGTTGCTCCGGAAGAACCCCTTGCTGCAGATGTGCTACGTCTTCGCCATCGGCTATGCCTTTATGATCGGAGTCACCACGCCGAACTTCGGTGCCTTGGTCCGCTTCAAGATCCCTATGGTCCCTCTCTTCGTCTCCGCGCTATTCATCACCGCGCACATACTGGATGTGCGCCGTGCGGTACAGCGTAGGGGCCGGCGTTTCCGGTTTGAGGACTATATGAACGGTGAACCACGCCAGCAAAGGCGGTCTTCTCCCGGCCTTTCGGGTGGAAAGGCGTCCACAACGCACTGAACGGCGGATGCGGAAGCGGGTCCTTTTCTTCAGCTATTGGAGCGCGAGTGAGCCATTGACGGAATCCACCATCGTGCCCCGGCTGAGACTGATGTCCGCCATGCCAGCGATCGAACAAGTGCTGCTGGTGACGGTTGAACGCGGTGGGTCCCCCACCATTGATGCTATTCAAGGCATGCCCGGCGTGGAGCATCTCAGCATCCCCACACGCTTTCGATGGTGGGGATCACTTTCCAAGGTGGACCTCCTGTTGCGCCTGCCTTTCATTCTTGTCCGGGTGGTCCGGAGGAGAAAGATGGACCTGCTCAATTCAATGGGTTCCTTGGCCGGTGGGATCGCACACATCGTTTCCCGAATGGCGGGGATCCCGTACATGGTGGAATCCGTTGAACCACATGCGGACTACATGGTGGATACGGGGGTATGGCCAAGGATCGGGCCTTACCATTTCGTCGCCCATTACTTGGAACGGTTACAGATCCGACATGCACAGTATCTCGTGACCGTCACTACCAACTACAGGGAAAAGCTATTGGCCGGAGGGGTGGACGCATCGCGGCTGAAGATCATTCCTTCGGTTGTTGATCTGGACCGGTTCGCCTTCGATCCTTCGCAACGGACCCGTCTACGGGAACAGCTTGGTTGGCAGGATCGCATCGTGGCCGTTTATGCCGGGAAGTACGGTGGACTCTACTACGACAAGAAGGCCTATGCTATCTACTCCGCGGCACGGTCCATTTTCGGCGAGCGTTTCCGCTTGCTGCTTCTGACCAACGAACCGGTGAAACGGATCCATGATAGATTGGAGCATGTTGGATTCCCCTTGGACCACGTGCATGTCCGATTTTTAAGGCACGAGGAAGTGGCAGATTGGTTGAGCGCGGCCGACATCGCCCTTTCCACGTATCGGCTCACTCCGAGCGCACTCTATTTGTCTCCCGTAAAGAATGGGGAGTATTGGGCAAATGGTTTGCCCATTCTGCTCACAGCGGGCGTTTCGGACGACCATCGGATCATCCTACGCAAACCGTGGGCGGGCGCGATCTTTGATCTGGACAAATCGGGCAGCGTGGAATCGGCACTGCGACATATGGTGGACCTGCTTCGTACCGGGGTCGAACGCGAGCGGATCATGGGCTTGGCTCGTGAATACCGTAGCATGGACATCGCTCGACGCGTCTATGCAGAGATCTTCGATCCCCCTCTTTCATAGCGGCGACCATATGGTCGATCTGGAAAGCACTTGGCATCCCGAGCTACTTCTCCGAATGGCGTGGTTCAATAG
>JBEPUG010000248.1:0-3001 GCA_041691695.1 Flavobacteriales bacterium | reverse complement strand
GCCATGGTCAGGTCCAGTTGAGTTCGTCGGTGTTCATCCGCAGGTAACGGCGGACGGCAAAGGTGGTGGAAAGAAGGGAGATCAGGAGACCCAGGACCACGATGCCCCCAAGAAGGATGGCCAAGGACTCCGGATGCACCAGCATGCCGAGGTCCGGCTGGTAGTGGACCATCAGCTGGATGGAGCCCACCAGCAGGCCGATCGCGAGGATCGAGGCAACGATGCCTTGCCACAGGCTATTCGAAAGGAAGGGCCGCTTGATGAACCAACTCGTGGCACCCACTAGGTGCATGGTGCGGATGAGAAAGCGCTTGCTGTAGATCGCCAGCCGGATCGTGTTGTTGATCAATGCCACCGCGATCACCAGCAGGAGTAGGCTGAAACCGAGCAGCACCCAGCGGAGTTTGCCCATGTTCGCGTCGATATTCTCCACCACCACGGGATTGTACTTCACTTCGTGCACGTTGGGGTCCTGCCGCAGGTGCTCGGCCACCCACTTCAGGCTGTCCGGTGCGGCATAGGCCTCGCGCATGTGCAGCTCTATCGAAGGCAGCAACGGGTTGGCTCCCAGCACCCCGAGGAAGTCTTCTCCCATGTCCTTCTTCAGCTGTTCGGCTGCCTCATCGGCAGTGACGTAGCGGGTCTCTAGCGTGAACGGCTCGGCGTCCAGACTCTTGCGGAATTTCATCACATCCACCTCCTTCAGATCGCGCTTCAGGTAGATGTCCACCTTCACGTTCTCCTTGAAATGGCGCTCCAATTCGCGGGCGTTCAACAGCATGAAGCCGAGGATCCCCAGCATGAAGAGCACCAGCGTGATGCCGATGATGGTGCCCACGTTGCTGCTGCGCGTGCGCGACTTGATGAAACGCTCGTTGCTCATGCTTGGGCGGCGAAGTTATCCGCAGCGATGTAATGGCTCCGTGGGCGTTAGGGTCTTTTTGAACTATGGATGAATGCTTTAACCACGGATATAGAGGGCAGGATGAACGCGGATGAATGCTTTAACCACGGAACGGAGGGCAGGATGAACGCGGATGGACATAAGGAACTGTGGCTTGGGCGGATCTTGCATTATCCGTGTTCATCGGTGTCCATCCGTGGTTCGATCAGGACCATCCATGGTTCCTTCAAACAACGCCCACCGTTGCGGGCCGCGTAAATTCGCGCGCATTCCAAGGAAGACATGGCGTACGATCACAAAGGCATCGAGGAGAAGTGGCGGGAACAGTGGCGCAAGCGCGGCACCTATCGCGTGGAGAACGACACCACGAAGCCGAAGTATTACGTGCTCGACATGTTCCCCTATCCCAGCGGCGCTGGCCTGCATGTGGGGCATCCGCTCGGCTACATTGCCAGCGACATCGTGGCGCGCTTCAAGCGGCACAACGGCTTCAACGTGCTGCACCCCATGGGCTACGATTCCTTCGGACTTCCGGCGGAACAATATGCCATCCAGACCGGACAGCATCCGGCGAAGACCACCGAGGACAATGCCGCGCGCTACCGCGAGCAACTGGATCGCATCGGGTTCAGTTTCGATTGGAGCCGCGAAGTGCGCACCAGCGACCCGGACTATTACAAGTGGACGCAGTGGATCTTCATCCAGCTCTTCCACAGTTGGTACAACGCCGAGGCCCAACGCGCCGAGCCGATAACCGATCTCATCGGCCGTTTCGAAAAGATCGGGTTCGGTGGCGTCGATCACCGCAAGCTCACCGGGGATGAGGATATGGAAGCGCCCTCGTTCTCAGCGGAGGAATGGAAGGCGTTCAGTGCCGGGGAGCAGGAAGCCGTATTGCAACACTTCCGCCTCGCCTACCGAAGCGAAGCATGGGTGAACTGGTGCCCGGCGTTGGGCACAGTGCTCGCCAACGATGAAGTGAAGGACGGTGTGAGCGAACGCGGCGGACATCCCGTGGAGCGCAAACGCATGCCGCAATGGAGCATGCGCATCACGGCGTATGCAAAGCGCCTGCTCGATGGACTGGACCGGCTCGATTGGAGCGAGAGCATCAAGGAATCGCAACGCAACTGGATCGGCCGGAGTGAAGGGGCGCTCGTGAAATTCCCCCTCACCCCTAACCCCTCTCCGGGGGAGAGGGGGACGCGCCCCGGATATCTCACCGCCGACCCTGCGATCGCAGGTCGATTGATGGCGCATGCCAATTCAATGCGGAAGGATCCCACGGAAGCCGAAGACAAGTTGTGGCAGTTGATCCGAGGGGCCGGCACAAATGACAAGATCCGCAGACAGCATATCATCGATCGCTTCATCGTCGATTTCGTTTCACTGCCAAAGCGCTTGGTGATCGAGGTCGATGGCGATATCCATGACCATCAAAAGGATGAAGACGCGCAAAGGACCGCGCGACTGAATGAGTTGGGTTTTGACGTGATCAGATTCACCAATAGTGAGGTCCTGTCCGATGGGCCTTCTGTCAGGGAGCGCATCAAGCAAGTACTTGCGGAGCGGCGCGATGTGGCCAAGGACGAGAAGAGTGCTGACGGAGAGGTGCATTCCACCCCTCTCCCTCGGAGAGGGGACGGGGGTGAGGGCGAATTGAGCATTGAGGTCTTCACCACACGCCCGGACACGCTTTTCGGTGTCACCTTTCTCACGCTTGCGCCGGAGCATCCGCTCGTTGACCGCATCGTCACCGCCGAACGCCGTGCCGAGGTGATGGCCTATGCCGATCAGGCCAAGAACCGCAGCGAACGCGACCGCCAAGCCGATGTGAAACATGTGAGCGGCGCCTTCACCGGCGCGTACGCGAAGCATCCCTTCACAGGAAAGGACGTGCCTGTATGGGTGGGCGACTACGTGCTACTGGGCTATGCCACCGGCGCTGTAATGGCCGTCCCCGGCGGCGATCAGCGCGACTGGAGTTTCGCGACGCACTTCAATCTGCCCATCGTTGCGGTGACGGAAGGAGCGGACATCGCCAAGGAGGCCGACGAGCGGAAGGATGCGACCATCATCAACAGCGATTTCCTCAAC
>JBEPUG010000247.1:0-3004 GCA_041691695.1 Flavobacteriales bacterium | reverse complement strand
CCATAGGCCGTTGCGCTGATCAAGCCGATGCCTCCCGCAAGCCCGTCCACGCCATCGATGAGGTTGAAGCCGTTCACCAGCACGATGTAGGTAAAGAAGGAGAAGGCGATGCTCACCTCGTGCTGCAGTTCGTACAGGCCGAGGATGCCGTGCATGTTCCGGATGCGGATGTCGCCCATCACCACCAGGATGTAGGCCACGATGAAATGGCCGATCAGCTTTTTCGCAGGGGAAAAGCCGATGATGTCATCCTTCACGCCAATGAAGAACAGCAGCACCATCGCGGCGATCATGATCTTGAAATCGCCATAGGCTGCGCCCATCTCCGCGTACAGCGTGCGGAAGTCGGAGAGTGTGGCATCGACCACCTCGTGCGCCTGCGGAAACCACAGGCTGTAGCTGAAGATGATAGCGGCGAAAATGATGATGCCTCCGATGGTGGGGATGCTGCGCTCGTGCAACTTGCGTTCCTCGGTGGGCTCGTCCACCAAGTGCTTCATCCGCGCCACCTTGATGAGGCTCGGCATGGTGAGCACCACCACGAAGAACGCGGTGAGGAAGCCCATCAGCAATATGAATCCGTGTTCTTTCAAGGTTCGCTGGGTTTCGCGGTCAAATGTCGTAGTAGCGATTGAATAGTCCGGTCTGGAAGGAAATATGGACGTAGCCGCTGTTCTGGCCCGGGTTGGCCGGCTGCAGATCGCGGTTGGTCCAACCCAACACGACGCTCATGTTGGTCATCTGATTCATCCGCCAGGCCACGTTGAAGTCGGTCCAGACCCGTTCTGTTCCTGCTGCATACTGCTCGACGATCCCCTCTGTGCCGTCCCATTTGGCCAAGCTCACTTCGCCGTGAAGCCAGATCCGTGGCGTCATACCGTAGTCAACTTTTGCTATGGCCTCGCTGAAGCCCGTGCCCAGCGGCGAGGCCAAAGGCTGGTTGTACTGTGTCCAGCTCATGCGCGCATCCGTCCGGAGATAGGTGCCAACGGCGGCGTGGTCGTACTCGAGCAAGAGATGCAACTCCTTCTGAAAGAGGTTGAACCAGTGCAGCCCCGCTTGCCACGCGTAGTGCCCTTGCTGTGGTTCGGTAGTGGCCAACTGGCCGTAGAGGAATGCCTTGTCGCACAGTTTCCACTTCGCATCCAATCCCAGCAATTCAGTGTTCCTTCCATGGAAACCGTTGACGAGCACATTCACACCGATGACGGGATTCAGCTCCAAGGGGTCGTATGGCCGCACGCCGCTGGAGTCGATGCTGTTCCACTGCGTCCCTTCAAAGAAGCCGATCTGCGTGGGCCCGAGATTGACGCTCAGGTATTGGAAGGTGGCGTGCTTCCAATAGAATAAGGACTCGGAAGCATCGCCCGTGGGCAAGCGGTCCGCCGCACCCGGCAATTGCAACTTCGCATGGATCGTACTGTATTGGAAGCGCTTGTTGGTACTGAGCGCGCTGAGCTTCACATAGGGATAGCTGAAAGTATTGTCGCTGAGCAGCATCGAACGATAGCCGTTGCCCACGAAGTGCCGCCCCTGCCCCAACTGCACATTCAGCCAGTTGATCGGCGTCCAGCTCACGTTGCCCATCGCCCACGCGAAGTCGAGGCCGCGGGTATCGAAGTTCTTGATGCGCCCTTGCCCGGGCACCACTTCCGTGGCTTGCGAAAAGTCATACAGATAGCCCGGCAGCGTGGCTTGGTTCTCATAGAAGGTGGACTGGAAGGAGACCGTGGGCCCTAGGTCCGCGGCGATGCGGAAGCCCCGGCCGTTGTGGCCCATCAGGTGCGTGTCCGAGTACTCCGAACCTTCACGGAATTCCTTCCCCACCTCGAATTGAAAGACGGGATCAAGGATGAGGGCGAAATCCCCCTGCTTCACGTTTACCAAGTGCTCCGCGAAGAGCTTTCTCGCGATCCATGTGGACCGATGGGTGCTGTCCGGCCGATAGCCCATCACGTTGTGCAGGTCCGCGCGGCTCTCGATGATCGGCCGCAGCCCGGTGTGCATGATGCTACTCTTCGCAGCGCCGTTCCGATCAATGTCGTAGTAGATGTCCCGGTTGAGCGGAATGTCGTTCTGCTGCGCGCTGGCCAACAAAGCGAACAGTGATGCGGCAAGCGCTGCGGATATGCGGGGGAAAGGCGGAAGCATCCCTTCTTCGAGAGGTGGCCGAAGGTAGATGCGATGCGGAGCCGGGATGGTGATGGACGGCAACCAGTTATGAAGGGCCGCGGAGTTGTATCCACGGCTGAGGATGTAACGGACTTTCGCTACATTCGAACCCTCACATGCCATAGCACGGCCATTGAGATCGCCCCACCATGGCAGCAATATTTTACTTAACAAGATTAGCAGCCTTTTGGACGACGGCGCCCCCTGAACACCTATTGGGCTTTACATGCCCCAATAGTGCAATAGAACCAACTTTAAGCACAAACCAAGTCCCGAAATAAACCCCACTGTTGGTGCAACCAACTAGTTCAGGGTCATGGCCTCCCGCCCACCGTCGCACAGAACCCTCGCACAAGCCCCGCTACACCGCACAGGCCCAACGCGCCACGAACCCCGAACACAAGTTAAACTCCATGCCCGCAACACCAGGCCAACGCACATGCACGGTGTTTAGCAGCGGCCGTTGGCAGCTATTTGAAACGTGCAACGCTCATGATGACTAGAGCCATATTGTCGACAATAGGAGTAATTATGCTGGCTGCCCAACTATTCGGACAAGACAGCATCAGCTCAGACACCCTGTCTTTTGAAAAGGATAAGTGGGTTTCTAGCAGTGACTACAGATACGAGATTGCAAAGGGCAGTAAATTCCCTTCCGTGACCAATCTTTCAGAAAATGAAATCATCGAGATTCTCGGACAGCCAGATTTCGAGGATGATAAATTACTAACCTATTGTCTTGACATCACAGCTTATCATGGAGAAGGCAAGAAATGCCTCGGTTCCTTTGTAACAATAAATCTAGATAAAAATGTTCCAGCAAAATATAGAC
>JBEPUG010000246.1:0-3133 GCA_041691695.1 Flavobacteriales bacterium | reverse complement strand
GATTGATGCCGGGTCAAGGGTATACCATCCATCAGGCCGCAGGTTGGTACATGAATGGTGGATGGCCCATGGTCGCTATCGGCGGGCTGTTTTTCGGGTTGATCTGGGGTCTGCTCATGCGTTGGAACGGGAACCCACCGAGTGGTTCACTCGCAGTGCGGGTACTTTCCATCATGGGTACCTCGTGCTGGGTGGCTTATTTGCCCATGTTGATACGCGACGGACCCGAGACCATGAAGGCCTTGGTCTTTGAGGGTTTCGGTCTGCCGATCGGGGTGGTCCTGCTCGCCGCTTTCATCGCAAAGAGATCCAGTGGGCCGCAAAACTTGGAGCATGGATCGTAAGGTGAGCATCGTCATACCCTGTCGCAATGAAGAACGCTTCATCACCGATCTCCTGCATTCGATCCTGAAAGCAGACCATGCAGGGTGCACGGTCACAGCGCTGGTATGCGATGGGATGAGCGACGACGGCACACGGACGATCGTTGCGGACCTAGCGCAAGCCCATCCTTCCATACGATTGGTCGACAATCCCAAGCGCACTACGCCGCAGGCCCTGAACATTGGTTTGCAGTTCATGCATTTTGATGTGGGGATCATCCTGGGTGCGCATGCGAAGATCGATCCTGGTTTCATACGCGAGAACCTGAAGATCTTGGATGCCGATCCTTCCATCGGCTGTGCCGGTGGGATCATCGAGAATGTCTTCGACGGTCCGGTGTCCCGCAGGATCGGTGCCGCAATGGGTCATCCTTTTGGTGTAGGAGGCGCACATTTTCGCACCGGTGGGCGCGAGGGTCCTGTGGACACAGTGGCGTTCGGTGCCTATCGCCGTGAGGTATTCGAGCGCGTAGGCTGGTTCGATGAAGACTTGGTGAGGAACCAGGATGACGAGTTCAACTATCGAGTTCTACAAGCGGGATTCAAGATCTTCCTGAGCAAGACCGTGCGGTCGAAATACTACGTGCGAGCTTCCTATGCGCGTTTGTTCAAACAGTACGTGCAATACGGCTATTGGAAGGTCTATGTGAATCGCAAGCACAGGGCGATCACAACGCTACGCCAAGTGGTCCCGGCGCTCTTTGTCCTCTTCCTGATCCTTGCTCCGATACTGGCGTGGGCCGTGCTAGTGTTAAGGACGGTGCTGTTGGGCATACTGCTCTTGTATCTCGCGTTGGCTGCGATATCCGCGGTCCGAGCACGGATCCGACCAGGTGACACGGCCGGGGTCATGTATGCTTTCTTGGCCATGCACGTGGCTTATGGCTGGGGTTATCTCAAGGGTATTTTCCGGTTCATCCTTTTCCGTGGATCACCCAGTGGATCAAGCAAGTCCTTGACCCGGTAACGCGATGGAAAGCACACCTGGAAGGTTTTCACCCGAGCGTGCAATGTTGATCTCGGCGATCTTCTTTACTGTTTGCTTGACGTTCGCTCCCGACATTCTCCCGCTGGCCCTTGTCCTTTTAGCTGTCAGCGCGCTCTGGCCGGGAAGGGTACGGCATATCATCCGGAGACTGCGGCCTGCCTCTCCTTTATTTTGGATGTTGATCCTATATGTGGCCTACCTGCTGGGTATCCTCTGGACATCCAACATGTCCTTCGCCGGGTTGGACCTGGGCATAAAAGCCACCTTTTTGGTGTTCCCACTGCTCTACATGTTCGGTCGACCATTGACGGACCCCGTCAAGGTTCAGCGGTGGTTCATCGGCGCCAACGCCCTTGCCGTGGTGATCTGTCTGTTCCGTGCCGTCTTCCGGTCAGCGGAGCTTTATCTGCATGCAGGGCCACTGGCCCATCCCGACGGATATGCCCTGAGCGTCCCCTTCTTCGCTTCCGACTTCTCTGCGTTCCTGCATCCTACCTACATGGCGATGTACCTAACGCTGGCGCTCTTGCTGCTCGCAAGGACGCATGTCGGAAGGGTAGGAACGGGTCGCCTGACCACAGCTTCGGCGTTGCTGCTTCTACTAGGCATTTTACTCTGCGCGAGTAAAGCGGGCTGGATCATCCTGGTCCTCGCTGGCCTCGCTCTATTGGCCGAGCGATGGTCCGATCGCATGATGCGACGTACGGTCGGCTGGGGACTGTTGGTCGTGCTTCTTGCGGGCAAAACGCTCTACTACACCACTTCCTATGTGCATGAGCGGGTAGGGCAGGTGCTCAACACCTTTCAGGTATCTGCGCCCAAGAATGATGCGGCCAACAGTACCGATGACCGCAGGCTCGTTTGGGATGCGGCCAGCACCGTGGTCGCTGAGCATCCATGGTCAGGAGTGGGCACAGGTGATGTGAAGGATGAACTGCTGAAGACCTATGCCGACAAGGGCTATGTGGAACCTTTGCGGAAGAAGCTCAATGCCCACGACCAATATCTCAATACGGGTGTGGCGTTGGGCATCGGTGGCATGTTGTTGCTTTTGCTGATGATCCTCGTGCCGACGTTCTCGGCATTTCGCCGTGGCGACATATTGCTGGTCTCCTTCCTCTTACTGAATGCGCTCAACTGGACGGTGGAGAGCATGCTGGAGGTTCAGGCAGGCACCATCTTCTTCGCCTTCTTCGCTTGGTTGTTCACACAGGATGAAACACGAACTTAGCGACCGACGAACTTCACCCTTTCGTGAACGATACGCCCATGATCCCATTCGCCCCGCCCCGCATTGACGATGTCACCATTGAAGCCGTGTGGGATGTCCTGCGCAGCGGATGGATCACCACCGGACCGCGCACCAAGGAATTCGAGAAGCGCCTAGCTGCATACTGCGGCGTGGAACGGATGATCGCGCTGAACAGCTGGACCAATGCCGCCGAAATGGTGCTGCGTTGGTTCGGTATCGGTCCCGGCGATGAGGTGATCGTCCCGGCATATACCTATTGTGCCACGGCCAACATCGTGATGCACACCGGCGCGAAGCCCGTGATGGTGGACGTCCTCGATGACTTCACGATGGACCCCGAGGCGGTGCGCCGCGCCATGAACCAGCGCACCAAGTGCATCATTCCTGTGGACGTCGGCGGTGTACCGGCACGGATCAAAGAGATCATCAAGGTGGCGGAGGATACCTGCGCCTGGGTCTCTCCTGCGGTGAATCTTCGCATGGGCGGTTCCAATCCCCAGATGCGCTTGG
>JBEPUG010000245.1:0-3133 GCA_041691695.1 Flavobacteriales bacterium | reverse complement strand
CTGCCCCGGTCGATCCGCAAGGCGGTGAAAGGAAGTCCGGTAAATGTGCAGCCCTTGATCAGGATATGGCAATCGCGCAACATCATTCCGCTACGATCCGAGGCCTCTCCCCCAGGAGCAGCTGCGGCAAAGGAGCATTGTTCCACCGAACCACGCACTTCGGACAAGCGGATAAAGTCGTGCGCTGCGGCGGTGAACTGGTTATCGTTGAGGAGGACCTTGCCCCTATTCACGACCAAGGTGTTCTCCCCGTATGCGGCGTCGATGTGGCAATGTTGCATGATCACATCGGCAGCGTGGAAGGCCAACATGCCCCGATAGGCCACACCGTCGTACCATACGCCACTTCCACCGCTCATTTGCAGGCCACTTATGCGCACTCTGGTGTCACCGTCGCCGTGCACAGCGATAGCCCCATAAGGCCGTGTAACGTCTTGCGGACGGATGAAAACGGGATTCAGGTCTGTGCCACGGATATGCAGTTCGCCGTTCACCATCACACTGACGCCTGGCGCTATGTTCCAGCGGGTACCCTTCTCCAGCACCAGCGCTATCCCGCGCGGAATGACGAGGTCATGGTCGATATCGTACTTGCCACGCACAAAGCGTAACGTATCCGGTTGGCTACGATACTTGGCCAACCAAGGGTCCAAGGGAATGGTGGGTGTTGCTTTCCCCGGAACAGGCGTGCCGATGAATGCACTTGGATCGGGATGGAAGAGGCGCTGCATGAAGGTATTGCGCACCCGATCCACTTCAGCCTGTACGAGACCGATGTTGCGGCCTTTGGCCAGAACCGGCACCCAAGCGGAATCGACAGATAGGAAGCGGGGTCCCCAAACGGCGCTATCCAAGCGCAACCGGGTCGCCATTCGGATGATGCGGGCTTGTGCGGTGCTTGTGGAGAGCACGTCACCGAAGGAAATGCGTGATGCTCCTTTACTCACGGTGCTATCGGGCGCGACCGCAATTCCATACAAGGGGGTGATGCGTCCGGTCACTTGATCATACATCGCCCCGGCCGATCCGTTCAAAAGGTCATGGCGTTGTTCGGCACACGCCAATAGGCCCAGAGCTGCCGTGGCCGAGGTATCGGATCGCTCGGTCCCGGACCAAGTAAGCCATTCAGCGTTCAACGTGTCCATGGGCAGGCTCATAGAGGCTTTGTTGCGAGGAACTGAACCATCCGCATTGAGCAACGTGGTCGATACGGAAGCTCGTTTCAGAAGGAATTCCGGGGTGATCCGGGACTCTTGGAGGTAAGGCCCCAACGCCTTGCCGGACCGTACCACTTCCACTATGGAAAGCTGGGGGCTGAGAAGACCTAAGCTATCTGCGACCAGCTGCGCATACTTCGCCTGTAAGGAAGGAATGGTAGCCGGCAACATCGAAATTCGGGTGAAC
Source organism: Flavobacteriales bacterium (assembly GCA_041691695.1). Taxonomy (GTDB): domain Bacteria; phylum Bacteroidota; class Bacteroidia; order Flavobacteriales_F; family PHOS-HE28; genus PHOS-HE28. The sequence goes on along the minus strand of JBEPUG010000245.1, from coordinate 1,729 downwards.
CCTTGAAATGGTCGTTCCTCTGTGAAGGTCAACGTGATCACACCGGCTGGGCCGGTGACGACCGATGCCGTATCGTGTTCTTCATCCAAGGTCACAAGCATGCGGCCATCAGCATACGGTTCCAAGAAGAGCTTGCCGACCTTTCCTTGCACATGCTGGCCGGGCCGATGATCGAAGACGAACTGATAGGCCATCACCTCATCCTTCCCGATGCCGAATGGCCATCGTTCCACCATGCGATCGTACGGCAGCAACGAGAAGAGTACGAACAATGCCACAAGAGGCACGCCCAAGGAGAACAGCCAAGCATTGGCCTTCGGTCGTGCGCGTTTCCCTTGGCTCATGTCAACGCGGTCGGTGTTGTGCTCATCGCTGCGGCACGGGGCTCAGCACGTAAACGATCATGGCCACCACCGTTAACACGGCGGCACTCAGCACCAATCCGTGGCCGAGCAGTGCAGCTACCAGCACCATGGGAACTCCTAGACCGCGTCCACTATCATTCCGAGCGAGGAAGCCGGCTATCACGATCGCTCCCGCAAGGATGACCGTTCCCCACCAAGCACCATGCGCATGTCTTACGACGACCGCAAGGCCATAGCAGATAGTGAGCAACGGAAGCCGTACCAGAGGCCCCCTGTCGCGGGCGCGAAAGCCCCGGTTATAGGCCCAACCCATGAATACAAGTACCACTAGTACTTGCAGGAATAAGGTGATCAACTCGCCGCTACCCGCAGGTAACAGGTGCCACCATTCTTCCAACTTGGTCCGCATGTCGGCGAAAGTGGGCAAGATCGCGAAGCAGCCCTCGCAGCCTGCGATGCTTTCACCAACAATGGGCCGTGAGTAACGTGCGGAAGCTCAGAGGTATCGCGCCATCCACGTTTGGCGGAGGGGAACTCGGAAGCGGACATCCAGATCGCCTTTGTTTGCGACCAGGTCGTCGAACACCAAAGTTTCAGCGGTCAACTCCCCGCTCTTCAGCAGCTGCGCGATCTCCGGGACCCTGCAACTCTTCATGGCACCATCCTTCTCGTAGATCACCACCATGCGGTCGGTGAGTGAGATGCCCAGTTCGTGCTCAAGGTCTTGCACGAACCGCACACTCGTGTCGATGCTGCATCCACTGGCGGCCACTTGGTGTTCGTCCACGGCGAGGACAACGAAGCGATCATGCAAGACCTCCACCGCTGCCAGCAATGCAGTGCCATGGGTCGCCCATGAATGCACGAAGGCGGAGCCACTTTCCAGAATGAGCGCACGCTGGTCTTCATTGAAAGGCAAAGCGCTTTTGTAGACCCACACACGGGCGTGGTCGGGCAAGGCGTGAAGGGCTGAGGAAGAGGTCATGGTCGACATGGTGCAAAGGTCGGCAACACCGGTCATCACATTCCGGTGGCCATTCCGATGGGGCGGATAGATTTGAGGCGAACCCCTTTCCAATAAATACTCATCCACTCCGATGAATCGTATCCTGAAGTTGGCGACCTGCACGCTCGCCCTACTCCCCCTCGCCACCCTCGCACAGACGGAGGCGCGCTGGCTTCGCTACCCGGCCATCTCTCCTGATGGCAAGACTATCGCCTTCAGTTATCAGGGCGACCTGTGGCGTGTGGACGCGAACGGCGGAACCGCCACCCTGCTCACCACTCGCGGCGCGCGGGTCCGCTCCGGCGCGCCGCCGACGCTGCTGCCGCGCGGCGTCGAGACGTGGCCGGTCGAGGTCGGC
>JBEPUG010000244.1:0-3144 GCA_041691695.1 Flavobacteriales bacterium | reverse complement strand
CGAGATCTTCCGGGACGGAGATGCCCAGCAGCCCGAGTTCACCGGCCTTGTCCAAGAGGCTAGGCATCAGACCCGGTTCCAAGGCATCGATGCGGTCCAGAATGGGCCACACGTTCTGCTCCAGGAACTCGCGGGCGCTCTGTGCGATCATGCGCTGTTCCTCGTTGAACTCCTCGGGAATGAAGATGTCCTGCGGTGCGCTTTCGCGGATCAGGAATTCGCCGCCTTGGAGGGCTTTGGATTTGGTGTCGGTTGCCATGGGCTTGAGATCTTGAAGTCTAACGCGGAGTGGAGGAGTTCGTTCAGTCAATGCAGCATTAAGGGAGAGAGCAAGGATGGAGACTATTTCTTCTTGGGCTTGGGTCCGGCGATCATCTTCTTTCCCGGCGGAAGGAAGTTGCTGTCCGAAACGACCGAACGTCCGGTGCGCTCCTCCAGTTCAAGCCGTGCCTTCTTCGCAATGCCACCGCCTTTCCTCGCAGCAACCTTGTTCTTGGGCATCCCTTTGGCTTGATCACTCTCCGCGATCTGGCGCGTGCTCAATTCGGCCAACGCTGTGAAGATCAATTCCGCTTCGGTCATGTGGTCGCGGAGGTTCTGGGTCTTCAGGCCCTTGATCCCTTTGTGGTCCTTCACGGTCACGCCGCTCCACTCTTGATGGATGATGTTGGTAAGGATCGCATACTCTTCACCTTCTTTGATATCATGTTCCTTCCAGTAGTCGGTGAGCTTGTTGCGCGTTTCTTGGCCCATCATGCGCTGCTGGATCCACTTCTCGCTGCGGCCGTGTTTCAACCAGAGCTCGCGTGCGCGGTCTACGCCGAGGCTCGGGTCAGCCAGTTCCTGCATGCGTTCGTAGCCCACCTTGGCCAGCCAGAGTTTGATTGGTTCTGCTTTCGTGCTGGGCACGGATTGGACCAGTCGCAACAAAGTCTCGGCAGTGGCCATGTCGGTCTCACGCATCTTGCCGTCCTCTGCTGGCAATTTCAACCGGTTACAATCTGTAACCAGTTGACTTCCCTCTTTCTCCAGCCTGTGCTTCAATACCTTCCAGTAGTTCCGCGCGAGTTGATAGTCCGGTTGCTGGGTCAAGGCTTGCACAATGTCGATCACCGAGAACCACCACGTCTCCGTAGCCTCATCATAGAGGCGACGGATCTGGAGCCCCGGGCCTGACCCGGGGTCGAAGAGGGCGGAGGAGGGTAGCAGGGCGCTCATGGGTTCAGCAGTTCACCGTCGGCTTTCTCGTCGATCGGTGCTTTACAACATACTGAACATTTGAGCTAACCATGGTATTGGCGAAAAGAGCTTTATACGGACCATATCCCGGTGTGACGGCCAGCGCGACGGTGCTCATGTCTTCTGGGCTTGATCTTGCTCTGGATGTCCATAGAACGGGAGCAGCTTTATGTATGCGTCGGTCAACGCGGGTTTCAGCATGAACCTCACTTTGATCCGCGGCTCCAATTCATCATAGGCGATAAGGACCGGTACGAAGTCGTTATAGATCGCATCTCGAATGATGCTCGACTCGACATAGTTGGCCTCAAGCACATCCAACAACGCCAGAGCCGCGTCGATCTCGTTTTGGTCCATCCACTTTACCAGTTCGTTGCCGATCTCTGATAGTATCCGGTAATGAACGGTCGCATCTCCGATGAGGTCAACGTTCTGCCAGACAGCCATGCCGTCGATCTGAGGGAACGACCGCCGCAGTTCCCTGAAGAACATGAAGAACTCCAGTTCCTTGTCCGGTTTGGTGGAATGGTCCATCGGTAGGACTGTGAAGTTGTGCTTGAGCAATGTGATCAAATGGCTTCGCCTACTGCCAGCAAGCGTATGTGGACTTTTCTGTGAGACGATCGATGGTCAAGGTACCATCATAGCCGCTCCAATTTCCTTGCATCATTGTGCCGGTCTTGGCCAGTTGCTGCTGCTTACGCAGACCTGAAATGTGGTAGAGGTCGAGTTCGATAGGGCCTGACCGTGATAGTTGTTTTGGAACCTGTATCCATATCGAGTCCACTGGTACCTTCTTCTCTAATAGCGCCGACTTGATGAGGTCGCGGTCCGTCGGCGTGATGGCGCTATCGTTCAAATAGGCGCTCAATGGCACATAGCATCCGGGCCAACTGCTGATAATCAAAGTGTCCCAATGGGCAGCCGTTGGCGAATGGGGCAACACGCTATCGGTTGCGGTCAAATTGGTCTTTGTAATATTCAGCGCAGAGGTTGGTTCTGAGGAACAACCCAGCAGGATCAGAGTCGGAATGCAGATCGAGACAGATAGAGCGAAGTGGAGATTCATTCGGCTCAATTCAACAACTCAAAAACACTAGCCGCTCCCTGCCCGGTCCCAACGCACATCGTCACCACGCCATACTTCTGCTTCCTGCGCCGCATCTCATTAAAAAGCTGCACGCTCAGCTTCGCTCCGGTGCAGCCCAGCGGATGCCCCAGCGCTATCGCGCCACCGTTCACGTTCACGATGCCCGGGTCCAGCCCCAGCTCGCGGATCACCGCCAACGACTGCGACGCGAAGGCCTCGTTCAATTCGAACAGCTCGATGTCCTTCAGCTTCAGGCCAGCCTTCTCGATCGCCTTCGGCACCGCCGCGATCGGACCGACGCCCATGATGCGCGGTGGCACGCCGGCCACGTGGTAGGAGAGGAGGCGCGCGATCGGTTTCACATTCAACTGCTTCAGCAGGCGCTCGCTCACCACCAGCACGAAAGCCGCGCCATCGCTGGTCTGGCTGCTGTTGCCGGCCGTCACCGTGCCCTTCGCATCGAAGACGGGACGCAGCTTCGCCAGCCCTTCCAAGTTGCTCGCGCGCGGACCTTCATCGGTGTCCACCACATACTTCTCCACTTGGCGTTTTTCCTTGTCATCGAGGAACACCCGCTCCACCTCGAACGGCACGATATCCTCCTTGAAGCGCCCGGCGGCGATGGCGGCGAGGGCCTTCTCCTGGCTCGCAAGCGCGAACGCATCCTGATCCTCGCGGCTCACCTTAAAGTCGTGCGCCACGGCCTCGGCGGTGAGGCCCATGCCCCAGTACCACGTCGGGTGCTTCTGGGCCACGGTGTGGTTCGGCACGATGCGCCAGCCGCCGAAGGGGATCGGGCTCATGCACTCCACGAC
>JBEPUG010000243.1:0-3157 GCA_041691695.1 Flavobacteriales bacterium | reverse complement strand
GGCCCATCTCCTCCAGCACGGCACCCAAAGAGGGATCCAACTTGGCCGCCCAGCGCGCGGCCCAACCTTGGTGCGTCAGAGAACGGACCAGCCACAGCAACCCGGCGATGAGCGCTAACAAGGCGACGAACGCATAGGCCACATCGCTGGAGAGCCCCTGCACGAGGAAGAGGTATCCCAGAACGGGTACAGCCACCACGACCACGGTCACCAGGCCGGCGATGGCATAGATGGTTGAAGCGAAGTGGATCACCGTAGGTCGTTCACCGCGCTCCTCCAAACCGCGGGTGAACAGGCCCAAGGAAGTGAAGCCGCCCGCCGGCAGGAAGACGCTGGCCAAGTTCCGCCGCAGGAACAGGTTCACAGCTTCTCCCCATCCGATCCGCCCACCAACGGCGCGGAAACCATACACGTACATCGCCGCCTGCAACAGCACGTACATCACCGTCAACACCAAGCCGACCGCCACCCAGCCTGGCCTTGCATCACCGATGCTTAGGACGATGCCGTGCATTTCATTGCGCTCATGGCGGAAGAAATAGACACCGAGCAGAATGCTCATGATGCCCATCGCCACCTGGAACGCGCGGCCCAGATGGAAGCGCACCCAAAGCGTTTTCAGGCGATGCATAGGCAGAGGCTCTTTTGTCCGAAGATCATTTCAACTGCTTCTCTTCTCCCCCCGCACTACGGAACATGACCAACGCCAGAGCGAGCAGATAGATGTAGTATACGAAGATGTACGCCCGTTGCCAAAGGCCTTCTTGCCCGCACCACCCGAGTTTGGCGATGCCGAAGAGCAACATGAAAAGGCCACCAAGGATCACCGTGCACCAAGAGAGGATCTTTAGGCGGGGTCCCTGCATTGGTGGCCTCCAAAGCCACGCCACAGGAAGCAGGAACAATGCCCCGGAACCGATTATGCTAAGCACCGAATGGATCCTGCCAGAAAGGGTGAGCACACCTCCAATATGGTCGAACGGGAAGATCCCGGATCCCAAGCCTTCGCCGATGCCATACAGGATGAGTAGCCATGCGGACAGGGCGATCCGCTTCGCTGCCGACCAGAATGCCTGCTGTACCCCCCATGCGAAAAGGAAGAATAGCAGACCAAGGCATATGCTCCAGACCGTGAACCAAACGGCGACCGGGCTGCCTGCCGATCCCAGCATGCTTTCCGATCGCACCATGGGGTCGTACCCAGGATAGAAGCGCGCCAGTATCTCAGGTACCACTAGGTCCCCGGCACAGGCCACTAGACAAGAGAGCGCACCTGCCTTGATCCAGGTTGAAGAATGAACATTCATGGGTGCGAATGCATGCCTTGCGCGATGAAGCGCTGGATGCTCAAGGATAACAGGTGCGGCAAAGTACGGGAGTGGTCCGTTAACGCCTTGCGGTGGTATCGCGGCCGATGTCCGATCCGATCACTCGATAAGCTTCACGTCAAACAGGTCCGCAAGCTCCAGCTTCAGCCGGGTCTTCACCGCTTCCATGTCCAGCAGTCCGCCGAGTTCCTTGGCCATGCAGGTGACGCCCTTGTCCGCGATGCCGCAGGGGACGATGTGATCGAAGTAGGAAATGTCCGTGTTCACGTTGAATGCGAAGCCATGCATGGTGACCCAGCGGCTGGCGCGGATCCCGAAGGCGCAGATCTTTCGCGCCTTGGCAGGATCATCGCCGTCGAGCCATACGCCGGTGAGGCCATCGATGCGTCCTGCCTTGATCTTGTAGGCCTCAAGCGTTCCGATCACTGCTTCCTCCAAGGTCCGTAGGAAGCGATGCACATCGGTGAAGTAGTGATCGAGGTCGAAGATGGGATAACCCACGATCTGGCCGGGCCCGTGATAGGTGATGTCGCCGCCGCGATCGATCGGAAAGAACTGAACGCCTTCACGCTTCAGGCCCTCCTCGTTCAACAACAGGTGCGACGCCTTGCCACTCTTCCCCAAGGTGTAGACGTGCTGATGCTCGCAGAAAAGTAGCTGATCTTCTGTGGGCACTTGCTGGTCCGCAGGGAGATCGCGGTTGCCCACCTTTCGATCGATGATGGCTTGAAAGAGCCGCTTCTGATAGTCCCACGCGGTGGCGTAGTCGATCAGGCCGAGATCTTGGAAATGGATCGTTCTCACGCTGCAAAGGTCGGGGTGGAATGTGATCTACACCGCCGTGGCGCCACTACGCACCGGCAATGCCGGAGACAGTTAGAGGCTCGCCCTTTCAGGCTTTGGTCGCGGCGCCTTCCTAGAAGATCGGGATGAAACAGTTGCGGTCAAGTCCCCTTGTGCGGTCCGTGTGAAGATCCGCCTTCCAGAAACAGATCAAAACCTGCGCGCGCCATCGCCCTATTGGCTGAATCCACGGCGATCGGATGCGTGTTCGGTTGATGCACTGGCACTGGCGTGGTCTGGGCCAGCCTCTCCAGTAATTCCGCTGTCTGCTCTTTGGTGAGCGCCTCGCAGATGTCATACATCCCGCCAGGTGCTTCCTCCAATTCGTCTTGCTGTTCGATGATGTGCCGCACCGCCGCGATCAACGCAGCATTCGGGGGCACCACCATCAAAGCGGTCAGTGCGCCATGGTCGAGGCGGAGCTTTGCTGCAAGCGGTATTGGTACATCTCCGTTGGCCGAGCGTGCTGCAGGGAAGAGGATCTTCTCCTCCATCTTGATGTGCGTGAGCAGTCCGACACGGAACGCGTGATACGGTTCCATAAGGATCGCTTTCGGGTCCTTCGAAGCTTGGTCCAGAAGATCTTCGAGACGACGGTGATCGTTCGTGAAATAGGCGTGGAGCGGGGTGTTCATCCGGTATTGTCGCGCAGGTCACAGCGCCTCCGGCCGCTTGAAGAACAATTCAAAACTGTCCTTCGATCCCTTCATCGACGCGATCACCGACGGCAACGGCTCCGTGAACACATTGGGATAATCCACCTCGCCGAGCGCTTCGCGGATCGGATACGCCAAACGTTCCTCTTTCGTGGAGAACTGCGAATCAATGCCGGGCTTGTTCCCGCGCGGATCCAAGCGGAACCAACCCACATCCGGGAGATGCACCGCATTCAATCCATGCAATGCGTAGCCAGACTCAACGGTGCCTTTGCGCAATACACGCTGATAGCAGAAGCCCGTCGGGATCCCCATGCCCCGGAGCAATGT
>JBEPUG010000242.1:0-3187 GCA_041691695.1 Flavobacteriales bacterium | reverse complement strand
CGTTAGGTAGGAAAGCTTTTTCAAGGAAGCGCCCCTGGGAAACCGGGGGCGCTTTTGTTTTAGGGCCTTGGCAACAGGACCGCATTGATCGGTTCTTCTTCCGAGGATCGCAGTGGTGATACCTCTGGCCTAATTATCCACGCGTGATCCTACAAGCTTGTCATTTCCTTATATTGGTCGCTATAACCCAACCCACGAATGAGATCACGGTTACACTTCAAGCACCTGGCCTTCGTAGCAATTTCGCTCCTTTCGGCCCCACGTCTTCTGGCTCAGGACACCGCTACCGTGGTCTGCGGTGATCCCGCATTGAACGCGACCTATTGCTACACCAACAACGACAACCATACTTGGCATTATCAATCCAGCGATGGGACCAGTCCGCTGTCCATCCTTTTTTCCGCTGGTAGCATCGAATCAGCAAGCTGGGACCACCTGAGGATCTACAATGGTCCAAACAATACAGCGCCGCTACTCTTCGATCATACCACAACGTCACTGGAAAACCTTGCGGGCTATCAATACACGGCCAGCAGTGGCGAGATCTACATGGAGATGACCGCTGATGCCTCCAATAGCTGTCAGGATGGCTATGCTGCATCTTGGGCTTGGCAGGTGGGCTGCTTGGATTGTACCCCAGCCCAGGCCACCTATGCTGTTGTGACCGATTGTGACGCGCAGAGCTTTACGATCAACGTACATGTGAGCGCACTGGGCTCAGACCCTACGTTGGACATCACGAACAATGGCGGCGCGCCCATGGTGACGGCCGCGGATACGGGGATGTATACGGTGGGGCCTTTCACCGTTGCTACCGAAGTGACCCTTACACTGACCAACGACGCGAATAGCCTTTGCACCATCCATTCGCCCGTACTGGTAAATCCCCTATGTCCCACCTTTGTCACCTGCGGAGATCCGTCCCTATCCTATACCTATTGCTACGGCGATAATGTGGACCATGGCTGGCATTGGCAGAACACTGATCCCAATGCCCAATTGTCGATCGTTTTCACCGCCGGTTTCGTGGATTATTTCGACGGGGTGCCCTATGGCGACCAGTTCGTTATCCATGATGGAGCGGACGCCAACTCCCCGGTGATCTTCACACCACCGATCTACTATAGCTATGACCTAACCGGTCTGCAGGTTACCACCACTGGTCCGGATCTTTTCATGGAGATCATCTCCGACGGTTATGGCAGCTGCCAGTCTTCCAGCTATGCACCTTGGGCCTTCACCGTAGGCTGCTACGACTGCACACCGGCGACCGCCACGTATGGAGTTGTCACCGATTGCGCTGCACAGACCTTCAATGTGGATGTGCATTTGAGCGATCTGGGTAGTGACACCACGGTAGTATTGGCCAATAACTTCGACACGACGACCGTTGCAGCATCCGACACTGGCACATACACCGTGGGACCGTTCCCCATCACCACGCCGGTGACCGTGACCGTGCAGAATACCAACAGCCTGTGCAACATCCATTCGCCGGTGTTGACCAATCCGTTGTGTGCAAGTCAGATCGTCTGCGGCGACCCCCCATTGAGTCTGACCTACTGCTATACCAATAGCGACAACCATACGTGGCATTGGCAGTCGAGCACGGGCAGCGCGCTATCCATGATCTTCTCCGCCGGAACGATCGAGTCGGCCGGTTTCGACCACCTGCGGATCTATAATGGTCCGGACAACACAGCGCCGCTGCTCTTCAACCACACCATCACGCTACAGGAGAACCTTACGGGCTATCAATTCACGGCCAGCAGTGGGGAGATCTATATGGAAATGACCTCCGACGCTTCAATAAGCTGTTCCAGCGGAGGCCAGACCGAGTGGGCTTGGCAGGTGGGTTGCTTGGATTGCACTCCTCCGGCTGCTACCTACACGGTGAACACGGATTGCGACGCTCAGAATTTCACCATCGACGTGAACCTGAGCATTCTGGGTTCCGACACTTCGTTGGATATCACTAACAATGCGGGTGCTTCCACTGTGACCGCCACGGATACGGGTGTGTTCACTGTAGGACCTTTCCCGATAGCCACCGAAGTGACCCTCACGCTCACCAATGATTCCAACAGCTTGTGCAGCATTCATTCGCCGGTTTTGGTGAATCCGCTGTGCCCCACCTTCGTCACCTGCGGTGATCCGGCCTTGGCTTATACCTATTGCTACGGTGACAATGTGGTGCATGGCTGGCATTGGCAGAACACGGACACCGCGGCGCAATTGTCGATCGTGTTCACCGCTGGTTTTGTGCAATACTTCTATACGACCTTCGGGGACCAGTTTGTGATCTACGACGGAGTGGATCACAACGCCCCGGTGCTCTTCACGCCGCCGCTGTACAACAACTTTGACCTCACCGGCCTGCAGGTGACGACCACCGGACCGGACCTCTACATGGAGATCATTTCGGACGGTTACGGCAGCTGCGCAGGCTCTGCCTATGCATCTTGGGCTTGGACCGTGGGCTGCTATGACTGCACACCACCTATCGCGACCTACTCGGTAGTGACCGATTGCGACTCGATGCAATACCACGTGGACGTCAACATCACCACGATGGGCAGTGATCCGGTGATCGACATCTTGAACAACAATGGGGTGCCACCGGTGCCGGCCTCAGCGGCGGGTACCTACTCTGTGGGACCCTTTCCTGCAGGTAGCACCACTACGGTGACCTTGTCGAGCGATGTGAACAGCTTGTGTAACGTCAACTCCGGTCCGTTGACTAACCCATTGTGCCCGACCATCTTGGCATGCGGCGCCGACCCCGTGACAGAGACCTACTGCTACACCAACAATGACAACCATACCTGGCATTGGCAGTGCGGTTGCGGAAGTCCGATCGCGTTGCATTTCTCATCGGGCTCTATTGAATCTGTGAGCTACGACCATTTGACGATCTATGACGGTCCGGACAGCAATTCCCCGATCCTCTTCCAGCATGCCGGCAGCACGGAGGACCTGACGGACCTGATGGTCATCTCCATCAGTTCGGACATCTATATGGTGATGAGTTCGGATGGGTCAAATAGTTGTGCTGATGGCTTTGCCACATCCTGGAGCTGGACGGTGGGCTGCTTGGATTGCACGAATCCCGCAGCGACCTTTACGGTGGTTCCTGATTGCCAGCACGCGACCTACCAAGTGGCGGTGAACGTGACCAATACGGGCA
>JBEPUG010000241.1:0-3252 GCA_041691695.1 Flavobacteriales bacterium | reverse complement strand
ATACAAGGCATGGGCCTTCCGCTGGCGAGCAAACGATGGCCCATCAGCGGCCACGGATACATGCTCATCGGCGATGCCGCCCACCTCATCGATCCGTTCACCGGCGAAGGCATCAGCCATGCGATGATCAGCGGTGTGCATGCCGCGAACGTTGCCGCCGAAGCCCTTCACTCCACGCCTCAAGGAGGAGCGATCCAGCATGCCACATTGAAGGACTATGATGCCCGCGTGTGGAAACGCCTCGGCAAGGAACTCGCCATCAGCACGCGTCTGCAACAACTGGCAGACCGGCCATGGCTCTTCAACCTCGTCGTGAACAGGGCCGCCAACAATCCAGTGCTTGCAGACACCATCAGCTGCATGTTCAACGACCTCGACATACGCGAGCGATTGAAGCGGCCTGACTTCTACTTGAAGCTGCTTTTCGGTTAAAAAGGTGGCCGCTGAGGCTCAGAGCGCACTTGGCAGGGCTGCTGGGCAGGAAGGAGTGACCCTTGCTCGCGGTTATACCATTTCGCATAACAGGGCCATCCAAAGATGCGCCGCTATTTTTTCGCAGGACGATCCGAGCAAGTCGTTGCGTAGCCGCAGCTACGGAACGACTTGATCGGAGAAGTAATGTGGAAAAAGAGCAAGCAGATAGGATGGGATTGTATTGCGAATTGGTATTACTCCATTTTCTCCGCCAAAGCCATCCAGTTCCACGGCATCGGCGGGGGCATGTCCGCAGGGGCTTCCTCAAGGGAGTAAACCCAAGGATATTCGATTTTCTGCAGCTCGAGCACCTTCATGCCTTCTTGCGTCAGAAGGTCGCTCAGTTCCTCCTTCAGGTGGTGCTTGGTGGGCGCTCCATTCACCATCACGATGCCCATGTCAAGCTTGTCCGTATCGCGTGCGGCCTTGCGTTGGGCCACTGCGGGCTTCATGCCCTTCTGCTCATTCAATTGGACCAAGCGGTGTGAAGCGTAGAGCGCGGATTCCAACGCGGGCGTTACCAGCAACAAGTGTCCGCCCGGGGTGATCGATGCGCCCAGGTTCGTCATCATCGCTTGGCGCTTGGCGCGAGAGGCGATCAGCAGCACATTGATGCAAAGGGCAAAGTCCACCGGGGGGAAGGGCAGGGGCTTGGTGAGGTCCGCATGCACGTAATTAACATTGTGGTAGCGCGCATTCTTGTTCTCCGCAACAGCAAGGCATTCGCTGGAGATATCCGTGGCCTGAACGCTTTTGAAGTGCTCAGCCAACATGGGAACAGTACGCCCAATGCCGCATCCGATATCGGCCGCCGTTTTCTGCTTTCCTGCATAGCGCTGCAGGCGCTGCAGGATCTTTTTCTTCCGATCGTGTTCCGGCACGCTGAAGATGTCGTCCTCGAACGTAGCTGCCACGTTATCCCAATCCCACTCATCCATCGGCGGACAAGGTCGGGGTTCTATAGGTGATAGGTGGCTGGTGAATGGCGATCGGACCGCCATACCGGGCAGCACTGCGCGTCATCACGATCGATCACTGATCCCTAATGACCATTCACCGCGCTCACACCGCGCTCAACTTGATCATGTTCGCCATCCCTTGCTCTGCGATGGGCATGCTGGCGATGTTCACCACGAGGTCACCTTTTTGCACGAGAGACTTGCGCCGCAGGATGTGCTTGATGTCCGCGATGGTGTGATCAGTGCTCACCGTCTTATCATAATACTCGGCGCGCACGCCCCACACGAGGTTGAGCATGTTGAGGATGCGCTTGTTGCTGGTGAAGGCGAAGATGTGCGCCTTCGGCCGCATGCTGCTGATCTTGAACGCGGTATAGCCGCTGTGGGTCATGGTAACGATCGCCTTGATATTGATGCCGGCAGCCATGCGCACGCTAGCGGTGCAGATGGTATCAGTGACCATGCGATCATGATCGCTTAACTCGGCCTCCTTCACATTGTACATCGTGTCGCTCTTCTCCATCTCGAGCAGGATCTTGTTCATGGCCTTAACCACTTCCACCGGGTATTTGCCCACGCTGGTCTCGGCGCTAAGCATCACCGCGTCGGCATGGTCGAGCACGGCGTTCGCTACATCGTTCACCTCGGCGCGGGTGGGCGTGCTGCTCACGATCATACTCTCCATCATTTGGGTGGCCACGATCACAGGACGGTGCTGTAGCAGGCAGCGGCGGATGATGTCCTTCTGGATCAACGGTACCTGTTCCATGGGCACCTCTACTCCGAGGTCGCCGCGTGCCACCATCAACGCATCGCTTTCACGGATGATCTCATCGATGTCCTGGACCGCCTCGGGCTTTTCGATCTTCGCAACCACGCGCGCGGTGCTATCAGCTGCACGGATCAAGTGCTTCAGTTCGATGATGTCGCGTGCGCTGCGCACGAAACTGAGGCCGACCCAATCCACGCCTTGCGCCAGGGCGAAGTCGAGGTCCTCGCGGTCCTTGGTGGTGAGACAGGGTAGGCTCACCTTGGTGTTCGGCAGGTTGATGCCCTTGTTGCTACTGAGCATCCCGCCACTGATGATCGTGGTGGTCACACGTTGCTTACCATCGGTATGCTTCACTTGCAAGCGCAATTTGCCGTCGTCCAGCAATACCATCTCGCCCACCTTGATGTCCTTTGGGAACTGTGCGTAGCTGGTGCTTACCAGACCAGCTATGCCTTTCGTGGGTTCAGTGGTGATCACCAATTCCTCGCCTTCTTTCAGCAAGATGGGGCCATCGGCCATCTCGCCCACGCGCAGCTTTGGGCCTTGCAGATCGGCGAGGATGGCCGTGTTCAGTCCCAGTTCGTCGTTGAGTGTCCGGATGGTCGAGATCACGTCGGTGTAGAAATCATAGCTGCCATGACTGAAGTTGAGTCGACAGACGTCTACACCTTGAAGGAGCATTTCGCGCAACACATCCGGGGTGGAACTGGCCGGGCCGAGCGTGGCCACGATCTTGGTCTTGGGGTCTTTGGTGGAAGCGATCATCGGAGAAGTTTATGCGCTCCCTTCAGCCCTCGCGGGTCCAAGGGGAAGGCGGTAAGGACGAATTCTGCGCCGCGCACTTGCTCAAGCAGTTCGGAGGGCGGGACCTGTGAGGCAGTATCCACCACGAGGAAAAAATCCGCCTGCCGTTGGTCGGTGACGAGTACTCCTTCTGGCGCATGGTTGCTCACCAGCGAATATTGGGCTTGTGTATCCTCTTCGGTATGGTCGAACACAGTGTAATGTGCCATGTGCTCAGGTCCCGGCTATTCGATGTCGATTTGC
>JBEPUG010000240.1:0-3269 GCA_041691695.1 Flavobacteriales bacterium | reverse complement strand
ACAGCCCTAAGGCAGCACCTTCCCGGGATTCATAATGCCCTGAGGATCGAATACCGTCTTGATCCCGCGCATCAACGCCAGTTGCGTGGCGTCGAAGGCGATGTCCATGTACGGCCGCTGCACCAGCCCGATGCCATGCTCGCCGCTGAGCGTGCCACCGAGCGATACCGTGAACGTGAAGATCTCCCGGATCGCCTTGGGCAGCTCCTCGTTCCAAGCCGTATCCGGCATGTCCCCCTTGATGATGTTCACGTGCAGGTTGCCATCCCCGGCATGGCCGTAGCATACGCTCTTGAAACCGTAGCGGCCACCCACTTCCTTCACCTTGGCCAGCAATTTCGCCAGGTCGTGGCGAGGCACCACCGTGTCCTCTTCCTTGTAGACGCTGTTGCTCTTCACCGCCTCGCCCACTCTTCGGCGCATCATCCACAGGGCATCCTTCTCCGCATTGGTCTCCGCGAAGAGCACCTCCTGGCAATCGAACTGTTCCATCACGCCGAGGATGGTCTCGCAATCCCGCATCAGCACATCGCCGTGGTTGCCGTCCACTTCGATCAGCAGGTGCGCGCGGGTATCGTCCGCGATGGTGAGCGACACGCCTTCCACGAAGCGCAGCGTCCAATCGATGGCGTCGCGCTCCATGAATTCCATGGCACTGGGCACGATGCCCGCTTGGAACACGGCGGCCACGGCCTCGCAAGCTTTCTGCTCATCGCGGAAAGGCACCAGCATCAGGCGCGTCTCCTTCGGTAAAGGGATCAATTTCAGCACCGCCTTGGTGATGATGCCCAAGGTGCCCTCGCTGCCCACCACCAGCCGTGTTAGGTCGTAGCCCGTGGAGTTCTTCAAGGTGTTGGCACCCGTCCAGATCACATCGCCGTTCGCCAGCACCACTTCCAGATTCAGCACATGGTCGCGCGTTACGCCGTACTTCACTGCGCGCGGCCCGCCCGCATTCTCCGCGAGGTTGCCGCCGATGCTGCAACTGCCGCGGCTGCTAGGGTCCGGCGGATAGTAGAGGCCTTTCGCCGCCACCGCCTCCTGCAATACTTGGGTGATGACGCCCGGCTCCACGGTGACCTGCAGGTTCTTCTCATCGATGTTCACAATGGCGTTCATGCGGTCCAGCGCCAACGCCACGCCGCCGCGCACGCTGAGTGCGCCGCCACTGAGGCCCGTGCGTGCGCCGATGGGCGTGATGGGGATGCCGTGTATCGAGCAAAGGCGTACCACCTGCGATACCTGCGCCGTGTTGCGCGGACGTACCACCACCTGTGGCGGATAGCTCAGGTCCTCGGTCTCGTCATGCCCGTAGTGCGTGCGCTGCTCTTCGCTCACCAGCACATCGCCAGCTTGGAGAATGGCTTCCAACGAAGTGACGAAGCCCTCCGGCAAGGGAGGGACCGGATGTGCGATCTGTTCGTGCATGTGTTCGATCCTGCGGCGAAGTTCGCACGAGATCGCACTATGTCATCGCTCCCCTTGGTCATCCCACACCCCTTCGTCATCCCTCAACGCATCGTCATCCCTCACCATTCGTCATTGCGAGGCCCTGCGAAGCAATCTCATTCTGGCGCCTGCGGCACGAAGGCCACACACAACAAACTAGCCCGTGTAGAAGAACAAGATCGCTTCGCCCCAAAGCGGGCTCGCAATGACGACGTGAACTTTTTCATCGCCACACGACTTCGTCATCCCACACCCCTTCGTCATCCCACACCGCATCGTCATCGCGAGGAGTCTTCGACGAAGCAATCTCATCCTGGCGCCTGCGGCACGAAGGCCCCCGCACAACAGCCCAGTCCTCGCTCAAGAACAAGATCGCTTCGCCCCAAATGCGGGCTCGCAATGACGACTTGAACTTTTTCAGCGCGACACGCACTCGTCATCGCCACACGACTTCGTCATTCCTCACCGCATCGTCATTGCGAGTAGTCTTCGGTCCCGGCCTCCGAGCCGGGAAGCAATCTCATCCTGGCGCCTGCGGCACGAAGGCCCCCGCACAACAGGCCAGCCCTCGTGCGATCCCCGCGTGGCCGTAGGCCGTATGTAAATTTGTACCTCTCCTTCCAGATCCCGAAATGCACATCCCCCTGCTGCGGCCTTCCGTCGGCGCCAAGAACCTTCTTGCCGTTTTCCTGCTGATCTGTTGTGGCAGCGTAGCCGTGGCGCAGAATATCGGGATCAACACCGACGGCTCCACGCCGGATGCCTCCGCCATGTTGGACATCAACGCCACCGACCGTGGCCTGCTGATCCCGCGCCTCACCGCTTTGCAGCGCATTGCCATCTCCACTCCGGCCACGGGTCTGCTGGTGTACCAAACGGAAGTGCCCACAGGCTTCTGGTATTACACGGGCACCGCATGGCTTCGCTTGGCCGCAGGTGTAGAGACCTACGAGACGGTGAACACAGCCTCCGTGACGCTGACCAATGCGAACACCTACATCTGCATGACCGGCCTTATGCAAACGGTGACGCTTACCACGGACAGTAAGGTCCGCCTCCATGCCCAAGGCGCTTTTCAAACCAACAGTATCGATACGTATGGCGAGTCCCAAGTGGATATCGGGATCTTTCAGGACGGCGTGATCGTGCCCACTTCCAGTAGAAGGATCATTGCGGCGAACACCACCGGCTATATCACCATGATCGCGAACTTCTCCACGGACTGTATCCTTTCCTTAGGTCCCGGCACGTATGTCTTTGCGACCAAGGGCACCAATGTGGGCGGTGGCAGCAGTGCTCCAGCCACCTTGGGCGGGGATATGACCTCCCATCTGCAAGGCATCATGGACATCGTGGTCTATCCGCAATAGGTCTGGTGGTCCTGATCAACTGTGCCCCTCGAGACCGGTCACAGAGGAATGCCGCCTGTGGGAAACTATATTTTCATCGACACTATGTTCCTGCTTGTCGTGCGGACCGAGTTATCCATACCTTTCCGTTCATAATTTCTTCCACCATGCGTCCACCGCGCCCCTCGCGACCAACTTTCTCGTTCGCGTCCAAGTTCCTTGCTGCCTTTGCTCTTGTGCTTTGCGGCAATGCCGCCGTTGCGCAGAACATCGGTATCAACACCGATGGCTCTGCCCCTGTGGCATCTGCGATGTTGGACATAAAGGCCACTGACCGCGGCCTGCTGATCCCACGCCTCACCACCACGCAACGCCTTGGTATTCTTACGCCAGCACAAGGTTTGGTGGTGTATGACATCACGAGCAACAGCTTTTGGTACTATAATGGGACCGCCTGGGTGGAAATAGGAG
>JBEPUG010000239.1:0-3415 GCA_041691695.1 Flavobacteriales bacterium | reverse complement strand
GCGCTGCTGCTCACCATCTGGATGGTCATCACCATGATCTCCGACAACATCCTGAAGCCGATACTCCTCGGCCGGGGATCCGCTGTTCCCACCTTGGTGATCTTCCTTGGCTCCATCGGCGGCTTCATCCTCTCGGGCTCCATCGGCCTCTTCACCGGTGCGGTGGTGCTCAGTATCGGCTACCGCTTAATGGTGGAATGGATGGAACGCGTTACCGTTGTCTAGTGTCGGGCATAACGTGGCTTTGCTAGGCTCTTCTCGTGCAGGCCCCATCCTCAAGCCACCGCTTCGTGGACGCCGACGAGAAGGTGGGAAATGTGATGGTGCAGATGTGAGCGTCCGATCCCTCCCCTATTGCACCACGATGCGTTTCACCACGTTCAGCTCGGCGGTGCCGACCTTTACCATGTACACGCCGGCGCTCGTGTGCGACATGTCCAACATGCGGGAGTAGACACCGCTGTTGTTGTCCAATGCGTAGTAGGCCAGCAGTTGGCCCTTCGCATCATAGATGGAGACCGGCAGCTCCTCGTCGGACGGGGTTGTGGTATAGGTAAGCAGGAACTGCGCACCGGGCAATGAGCTAATGGTCAAGTCCTTGTCGTTGGCAAGATCGGTCGCGATACCAACGGTTCCCGAAATGTTCGCCATGTAATCGTTCGTGCGACCGTAGTTCATGTCGGCGCAGGGTTGTAGCACATTGTTCCCATCGGTACCCCGGACGCGCATGAGGTGCATACCCTGCGTTACACCCGTAAGTGATGCAAAGTCCACTGTGAAGGGAAAGTCGGTTTCCGCAGTCGGCACGACCCCGGTGGCGATCCGTTCACTTGGCTCGAATGTTTGGTCATCGTTGAAGTCGATCCAGATCGCGAAGCTGGAGTGGTCATATCCCATGCGCAAGGAGGACACGAACGGATTGTTGGACAGGACGAAGTTGAACACGATGTTCGGCTCGTAACTATACCCTGCGGGCGCGTTGCCACAAACAGGCTGGAGGTTTTGATCCGCCAACTGGAGCTGTGTTACGCCATCCCCGTAATCAGCACAATCCGATACCGGTTGGCAGAGGTTGTTGGTCACCTGCTTCGTGAAGTCGTCGTTGCCCGTGTCCCCGTCATTCACGACCTCCGTTCCGGCGACAAGGCTATAGGTACCTAGCGCAGAGAGATCCACCGTTGTTGTGAACGTAAAGGTGGCGGTGGCACCAGATGCGATGGATCCGGTGTAGGTCTCTTGCACCGGCGTTCCTCCATCAACCGTGTAAAAGACCGGGACGGAGGTTTGCGTAACGGTACCGAAGTTGGTGATCACCACTGCAACGTTCTCCGTGGCGGTCAACCCCGATCCCGTGGACGGGCTTGTGATCGCGGTAACGCCAAGGTCGATCCCAAAAAGGTGGGTCACGTTCTGGGTGGTCGTATCGTTCCCGTTGAATGCATCCATAGCATAGGTCGTGTACGATCGTACGGCGTAGGTCTGTCCAACGGTGGAGAGATCGCAGGTCGTTGCGAAGGTGTGCTGCGCCGATACCTCAGGGGCAAGTGTGTCAGCAAAAGCCTCGGTCACCACCGCGCCCCCATCCACCTGGTAGGATACATCGAAGCCGGATGCCGTGTCCTGCCCGTAATTGAACACCGTTACCGTTACCGGCTCAGCATTGGTCAATGCCCCTTCCATCGGTGCATCAATGGAGACCACCCCGACGTCGTTGGCGAGGTCCGAAGCGATCTGGAATTTCCCCACCACATTGGCTCGACCACCATTGTGGTAGTACTCCGTGATGAACCAGAATTCCTTTCCGTTCACCGGATCCACATCGACCTTGCTATAATCCCCATACCGGTTGCCACTGATGTTGCCGCTCCCTGCGGAGATCAACTGCTCGGAAACCGTCATGGTACCGGGGGGGTCATTCGCAAAACGTCCGGTGTAGTAGGAGCTCACGCGGTAGTCGGTAGGGTTGGCCGTGGTGGGGCCGGCCATGCTCGAATAGCCCATGCCGATGTTGCCATACTCGTCCATGGCCATGCTCGCATCCCACGCGTGCTTTCCGTTCTCGGCGGTGTAGGTCCCTTCCTGCTCTATGGCCCACGGTGTATTATCGGCGGGTTGGCGCAGTTCATACCAGCGCACGGCGGCCAACTTACCTGCTGTTGCATCCGCATCCACCACAAAATCGAAGACCGCGGAATTGTGGTCCGCGAATCTGCGGAACTGCGCTTGGTTCATGATCGTGGCCTGTAATGCATCGATACTGCTTCCACCTCCCGGTTGCGCCAAATTCGAGAAGGATCCGCCATCGAATACCGAAATGAAGGGCGTTACCGCCAACTCTGCCGCCGCCGAGACCGTTGAGTTGCCCGGTGTGGTCCAATCCACATCGATGGTCCAGACCTTGAGGTGATCGAAGGAGACGCCCCCCCACGCATCATCCTGCAGGTAGACCGCCGTGGCACCACCGGCAGCCGGCATGTTGGCATCCGTAACGTTGAGCACCTGTGGACTGGTGAATCCGTCCGTGACAATGCCGGGCAGGTCGAAGCTTTGGATGCCTGCGTTCGCATCCCCGGCGAGCATGGCCGTCCGGTCCAGCGCCCATACCATGTCGTTGGACCCGGTGTTCTGGGTGATGTAATAGCCATCGCTCCACACGGAAAGCTTTTGATAGTCGCTGATCTGGGAGATCGAATAGACGTTCCACGCCGAGGTGATCGGGTCCGACCCTTGTGAGACCGCGATCTCGGCACCGCTGGTGTAGTACAGATAGGTAATGACCCAACGGTCCGCGGCCGCATCGTAGGAAACGGTCTGGTCGCAGCAGCCATTGGGATCGAAGATGTTGTTCACATTCAACGGCCCGGTAAGGTCATTGCCGTCCTTATCATAGATAATAAAGCCCGTATTGTAAACGATGAACACGTTGTTCGGACCAACCGCCAAGGTGGGGTCCGAGGGCGTTGAGTTAACGTTGTTGTTCACATCGAAAACGAGGGACGCTTCCCTGCTGTCCATGCGCCCCTTCAGGCGATCGGGATGGCTGGCCAGCGCATCGTTCTGCGTTTGCTTGTCCTTCCCCGGCACCACCAGGTTCTTGGAAGACCTCCCGTCCTCCGCAGGTTCGGTCAATGGGATCGCAGGGTACAGCGTGTCCCGTGAAGCGAGCGATGGCACCACCCGCAACTTGGTTATGACACCACTGTAGGTAGAGTGACCCGCCACGTTCAGTGCCGGAGTATGCGTTGCCTCTTGCGCAAGAACGGCCGTGCCGAGAATAAAGAAAAGTGCAACGGATACGACCGTCGAAAAAGAGCGCATAGGGTATTGTTTTGCGGAAAACTAGGGCTTCCGCGCTGAATGCCAAGCACAATACTCCAGCACTCTATGGATCCCGGACCCCCACTCAGGGCTATCG
>JBEPUG010000238.1:0-3437 GCA_041691695.1 Flavobacteriales bacterium | reverse complement strand
GTCGACTCCAAAGAATCGGTAGTATGCCAAGGCATCCGGAAGTGCCCTGTCCAAAAAGACCACCTCGTTGGGATCCAGCTTGGCCTCCTCCTCGATCTGCATTTCCAGGATCCCGCGTTGGAACGTTCGCTTGTTGGCGCGGATCTCCTCAACAGTTTCCCCTTTCTCCTTTAAAGAATCGATGTAGTGGCGCGCATGTTCGATCGTCGTCTTGTAGCCCATTCCTCCCAACAGCTCAACAACCGTCGTTTTGCCCGTGCATGGTCCACCGGTAATGACATTCCAATTCGTCCTGACCAACTTCTGCTTCATCCGGCGGTTCCTGCTATGGGCCTAGTGCACTTGTTTTTTTCGGAGCCTGCCCATTATGGCAGAAGCAACGTAGCATACAGTTGCCGGCAACACCATGAATTGTAGTACGGGCGACAACCCTACATCAACTACAGGCACAAGTGGCATGTATGAACTGTAAGCCCAATTTCCTGAAAGGAGATGTGCCTTTTCAGCCAGAACCGCACCAAGGCCACCTGCTATGATCAAAAGAAGAACCGGCAGAAGATCGGGTTGACGAAACCACATGGGGTCTTTATATCTCAAGCCAAAACCGAGATACAAGAGCAAGACCATAATGCAATCGGCTATAGTTGCCAGGGCGCAAAAGAGTGTGGTCTGCCCATTGAAGGGCATGTTCTTGAAAAGAGGCATCTGAGCCATTTCCCACAAAAAGTTCAGAACGAATGCCAGCCCCAGAATAATGCGGATCATCTTTTTCCACGCTATCGGGTCGTTCGTTTTTTTCAGCAACAGATAGTAAAGAAGTATGACCGTTGCCAAGGCGATCACGGGAATGATAAAGGCATACTTGAGGCTATCTATCATCATTAGTTCTTCTGCGCTCTGAATGATGACTCATACCCATCGTGAAGTGGTCCACCCGATCAGGACAGCGCTTGATCGAATGTAAGTGTGGGTTGTTCTGATGAAAAGCCGATCAGCCATCCGCCAGCATGCCGCACTGGCAGTAGTTCAAGGATGAGTGCTTTCGGCCATCGTATTACCAGCAACTCGTGATCCAGGCATAGTTGCACCAGTACCCATCCCATGCTTCCATCCTATGGAGACAAGCCACCAGTTCATCGGATACGTTATCAGGGTTCCGACAAAGAGGGCTAGTGCAGCAATGCCCCAGAAGGCATAAGCATTCGGCAGTGGAGGTGCGGGGGTAATGTGAGGTTCGACGGATCTCATGACAAGGAACATGCCGGTCATTAAGGTGATCATGGAGAAGAACTCGGCTCTCCCTCCTTTCCATAATGCTTGCGAAGGCGAGTTCCCCATACTCCGCATGGCAGGGTATTGGAACAGGATCCATCCAAAAAGGAATCCGGAGATATATTCTGCCACGAATTCGCTTGAGAAATGAAGTCCCATATATCGTCCGATCACCATGGCCGTCATTATCCCCAAACCATCTCCTGCAACGCAATGGATGACCGATCCGGTGACCTTGCTGAATTTGGAGGATACGAATTTTGCGTGGATCCTTTTGGATGAAGCTATATCTGCCTTCCGAACCATATGTGAGATTCCACTTGGTCGGCAAGTCAATAGATACAAGAACAACCCGATCACTGAGAAAAAGATGAATATGATCGGCCAACCCACCTTTAAAGGTCTATTTACAGACGTGTTCACATAATACAGATCATAGATGCCCCATATCGCTAAGATCACGCCACTGACATACCACGAAACAACAAATGGCCCGTTCGTCAAAAAGTGTAATGACATAACGTTTTGGTTTTCATTTGAGATGTGAGCCAACTACACTTCGCCGACCATGCGCTGTAGCGACCGATATACCGTACGGTCCGCCTTCAGGTGATTACCGTCACGGTGTTGTACCGCCGACTTGATCTGACTGCTCCACGCGCACCATGGTGCACGTGGAGTCGCAACGCGTCCGTGTTTGAGAATGACGATGCGGATACGTGGGCCGCGCGCTATTGTGCTAGGTAGCCGCCATCCACGTTGTAGTAGGATCCGGTCACGAACGAAGCCTTATCGGATGCCAGCCACAAGACCAGCTCGGCCACTTCTTCCGCTGTGCCCAAGCGCTTCATGGGGTGCAACGCTGCGATACCCTTCATCTGCTCCTTGGTAAGGTTGTCATCCAGCAACGGCGTTTTGATGAAACCGGGCCCCACCGCGTTCACCCGGATGCCTTGCGTGGCATATTCCAGCGCAGCATTTTCCGTGAGGCCGACGATGCCGTGCTTGGCAGCGACATAGGCCGCTGATGTGGGGAAGCCCACTTTGCCCAAGACCGAAGCCATGTTCACGATCGCGCCGCCCTTGTTCTTCAACATCGCAGGGATCTGGTAGCGCATGCCGTAGAACGCGCCGCTCAGGTTGATGCTGATCACTTTGTCCCAGCCCTCAATGGGGTAGTCGCCTATCAAGGCCATTGGGCCTCCTATCCCGGCGTTGTTCACTGCGATGTCCAACCGACCGAATTGCTTCACGGTCTCCGCCACCATGTGCTCACAGTCCGCAGCGTTGGACACATCGGCTTTCACCACGGCGCCCTTGCCACCGTTCTTTTTCACTTCAGCGAGCACACGTTCCGCTCCCTCGGTATTCATATCTGCCAGCATGACGCTGGAACCGTTGCGTGCAAAAAGCAAGGTTGTTGCTTCCCCGATCCCCGAGCCTGCGCCGGTGATCAATGCGATCTTGTTCTTAAGCATTTGTTGTTGTTTCAATGTGCGTGACCTCAGACAGCGTGTTGAGGTTTAGCGGGTGAGTGACAGTACAAAGTTCCTTTGCTTGGATAGCAAGATCATTACACATCTATTGCTATGATCTACATGTATCACACGTCTGATGGAGGTCATCAGGAAAACCCCAATGGGATCTCTATCCGATCAAGGATAAGATGCGACGGCCCGTGCAAGACGGAGGCCGTTTCCTGCGCGACCTGTAGAAGTCGGTCGGTATCACTTATCCCGCGGCGTGGCCCATGCGAATGGTGTTGGCATACGTGTCCAAGGTGGGCTTTCTGGATCCAAAACGCGAAGCAAGGCCCGCGTTTCAGAGCGGGCCTTACATCATTGCGGGGAAGAGCTACATCCACATCTGCGGGTCCGGTCTCCTATTGCTTCTTCTCCATGTCCATGCCGCACTTGGGGCACTTGCCGGGCTTGTCGCTCATTTCATCGGGGTGCATGGGACACGCGTACATCATGGTCATGGGTTGCTTCTGCTGCACCATGTTCATTCCGCATGTCGGGCATTTGCCGGGCTTGTCACTGGTCATTTCCGGGTGCATGGGGCAGGTATACATCATGGCTGTTGGCTGCTTTTTTTCCACCATGGCCATTCCGCAGGTGGGGCAATTGCCGCCGTAGTCGTCGGTTCGCAGATCATCCCAGTAG
>JBEPUG010000237.1:0-3489 GCA_041691695.1 Flavobacteriales bacterium | reverse complement strand
TACACTGGGGCCTACAACGAGGAGCACGGCATCACGCCCACGCAGATCAAGCGGGACCGCGCCTCGGTGATGCAACAGACGGCCGTGATCGACGCAGGCGACGGCAGCGGGCGCAGGGCCTACGTGGAACCGGAAGGCATGAGTCTGGCCGCGGACCCGGTCATGCAGTTCATGCCCGTCGCGGATCTCGAAAAGAACGCAGCGCAGCTCGAGTCCAAGATGAAGAAGGCCGCCAAGGATCTCGATTTCCCGACCGCGGCACAGCTGCGCGACGAGCTCTTCGCCCTGCGCAAGTTGATCGACGGGAAGGCGCAGGTGCGTTGATCGCGCCTGTCGGCGCTCACCGGTGGTAGAATGGATCCGTGTGGATCCGTGGTTAAAGAATCTCCAGGCCGCAACGCGGCGTCAATCCTGTAATCCTGTCAAAAAAACCGGTAATGTCGCTTGCGGCATCCAAGACGATAGTCCAATCCGAGATCCGCCGCCGCGCCCGAACACCTATTTTCGCTGCAACCTATCGCGGACCGATCGCGTCCTCCATCAGCGTACATCGCCACCATCCGTCCTTCCATGGCACGAACCACTACCCTTCTCTTCCTTGCCACGCTACTGACCAGCACCGTCAGCGCCCAGATCTCCTTCGGTGGGCAACCCTACGGCGACAAGGCCGAGAAGCGCGGTATGCCCCCCGCCGTCGCGGTGCACCTCCCAGCGGTGGATGTTCCCACCCTGATGGATGAGGACGCGGCACGAGCGGCGCAAGGCATCAAGGGGCCATTCCGCTTCGGTTTCCCACTTCCTACCGATTACACGTTGCAAAACAGCGGTTCCTGGTGGACGATGCCCAATGGTGATCGCGTGTGGCGCCTGGAACTGGTCTGTGCCGGCGCACTGGGGATCAACCTGCAATTCAGCAACTACGTGATCCCGGTCGGGGCAAGGATGTTCCTCTACAACGCTGCCGGGGAAGTACGCGGCGGCTACACCGCCCAAAGCAATCCCGGGCACACGGCCTTCGGCACCGCACCATTGTCCGGTGACCGCATCACCGTGGAATACATCGAACCTGCATCACTGGCCGGACAGGGGCAACTCACCATCAGCAGCGTGATCCACGAATACCGCAAGCTGGTAGGTGGATCGGACCGAGGTTATGGCGATAGCGGCCCCTGCAACGTGAACACCGTGTGCCCCGAAGGCGACGATTGGCGTCCGGAGATCCGCTCAGTGGCGCAAGTGGTGCTCGGCGGCGGGCTCTGCTCGGGTACGTTGCTGAATGACTGTGCTCAGGACAGCATCCCTTATTTCCTCACTGCCAACCACTGCACCCAAGGCAACACGACCAATGCGTCCTGGGTCTTCATCTTTAATTGGGAAAGCCCCACCTGCGACCCGACGACAAATGCATCCATGGACCACACGGTGACCGGTTGCGATAAACTGCTGGAGAATCCGGGATCGGACGGCTCCTTCCTCCGCCTTAGCAGCATCCCACCAGCTGCCTTCAATCCTTACTATGCAGGTTGGGACATGAACGGGACGCCGCCGGATTCGATCCATTGCATCCACCATCCAAGCGGAGACATCAAGAAGATCAGCAGCGCTGTCGGCCCGATCGATGCGCAGGCTGGTGTAGACGTGGGCAATGGTCCTGCGGATGTTTGGCACATCCCGCTATATGTCTCCGGCACCACCGAGCCGGGCAGCAGCGGCAGTGGACTTTGGAACCAGGACCATCGCCTCATCGGCCAGTTGTATGGCGGTTCAGCGGCTTGCGGGAACAACGTGGACGACTACTACGGCCGCTTCGATGTCACCGGACCGCTGCTGACACAATGGTTGGGTGCCTGCGGTGACAGCTTGGATGGCTTCGATCCTGCCATCGCGATCCCCGTGCCCATCGATGTCGCCATCACTTCGATCAACAACGTGGACCGCAACGTCTGCGGCACGGATAGCATCATGCCGATCGTCACATTGAAGAACAACGGGGCGGGCGCACTCACGTTCACGTACATCAATTACCAGATCGATGGCGTGCTCGTCGGCACCTTCGATTGGTACGGTGCCATGCAACCGACTCAGACCGCCAATGTCCAACTTCCCGCGATCCACCTCGCCCTCGGCGAGCACCTGCTTCGCATCTCCACCGCGGCCCCGAATAATGGCATAGACGATTTCCCGCCGAACAACGCGGACAGCATAACCTTCATTGTGAACAACCCGGCCCTGTTGAGCACAGTGGAGATGGACCTGGACCGTTTCGGCACGGAGACCACGTGGTCGATCACCACACCGGATGGATTCGTGGCCTACACTGGTGGACCATACACGAACAGCCCAAACGGATATACCGTGAATACCGACGTCTGCCTGGCGCACATGTGCTACACCTTCACGGTGAATGATGCCGTGGGCGATGGCATGTGCTGCAACTATGGCAACGGCGACTACCGCGTGCTCGACAGTCAAGGTGTAGTGCTGCTGGATGGGAACGGCACGTTCGGGTTCACGCGCTCGGATGATTTCTGCGTGAATTGGGTAGGCATTACCGAGGCGCAGACCTCGCCTATGCACGTCGTCCCGAACCCGAGCAATGGGCAGGTGACGGTCTATCTGCCGAACACTGTTGCAACACTGAAATTGCGTGTGCAGGACGCGTTGGGTCGCATCGTCTGGACGGGCGAAAGCCCACGTGGTACGCAGCAGTTGTCACTCGACCTGGGCGGACTTGCTGAAGGAACGTATGTGCTGGTGGCGGAAGGCGATCAGGAGCGCTATGTGCAGCGGCTGGTGATCCAGCGGTGAGTGTACTTGCCTTCTCTATTCTTTCATTTCGTTGACGAGGAAGATCTGGCGGAAGCGAGTTTCATCCACAGATGACGCAGATGACACAGATGATGCCTTCGGCATCGAATGCCGTAACACACGGTCACACGAGTGATCGACTGCCGCTCTCAACCCGCGAAGCGGGTATCTGTGACATCCGTGACATCTGTGTCATCTGTGGAAAACAAATGGGCGCTCAGTACTTCAGGTGGTAGTAGGCCAGCTTGACGTACTCGTTGTTGAGCATGATCAGGCCCTCCTCATTGGTCCACCACGTGCGCTCATCGAACTGTGTGCTCGGCGCGCCATGCAGTAGCAACTTAATGCCCGCCTTGCGGAAGCGCTCTCTGAAGACAAAGCGCACGCGACGCAGGTGAAAGCGGTTCGAGACGATCATCACCGTGTCCATGTGATCGGCTTGGGCGAGTGCGAGCAATGTCTCGGCCTCTTCGAAAGTGCTGGTGCCCTTGTCCAACGCGGTTGTCAGCCTGAACGGAATGCCATTGCGCACCGCGATGTTGCGCGTGCATTCGGCCTCCGTGCTGTCGATGCCGAGCGCTTGAAGATCGGTATTGGTGGGCGCGCCGGTGAAGATGAAGCGGTCACTAATCCCTTGCGCGTAAAGCCGCGCCGCCTCGCTACCGCGGTCCATGGCTGAGC
>JBEPUG010000236.1:0-3553 GCA_041691695.1 Flavobacteriales bacterium | reverse complement strand
GTGCTGGTCTTAGGGCACACAGCGGTAGGGGCTTATGCGCAGCAGGACCCGCTGTATAGCCAGTACATGTTCAATACATTGGCCTTCAATCCGGCCTATGCGGGCAGTGCCGATGTGTTCACGGCGATGGCCTTGAGCAGGAACCAATGGGTGGGCTTCGATGGTGCGCCGGCCACCCAGACCCTCTCGCTGAATTCACCTCTGCCGGGCGGGAAGCTCGCCATGGGCGGCAACTTGATCCACGATGTCGCCGGGCCTGCCACGCAGAATAGTGCATTTGTCGATATCGCCTATCGCATCAGGACCGGAAAAGACACGCGCCTTTCCTTTGGACTGAGTGGTGGCGTCAATTTCTTCCAAGCCGATCTGGCCTCGTTGAGGACGGTGGATAGCGATCCCCAGAACGCGAACATCAAAGGCAAGGCATTGCCCAACTTCGGCTTCGGACTGTTCTGGCATTCCCCCCGGTATTACCTCGGCATAAGCGCGCCGAAGCTGTTGGAGAACACGATCGGAACGGATGGGCTGGTGGTGACCAACCAAGAGTTCAGGCACTATTTCCTGATGGGCGGATACGTGTTCGACCTCTCGCGCGACCTGAAATTCAAGCCGTCCTTCATGTTCCGCGCGGTGGAAGGAGCCCCGTTGTCGTTGGACCTCGATGCGAGTTTCCTGCTTCATGAGCGCATCTGGCTGGGCGCCATGTACCGCTTGGGAAATGCGTTCGGGGTGCTCGCACAATATCAGGTTAATGAGCAGTTGCGTATCGGTTATGCCTTCGACATGACCACTACGAAGATCGGTGCATACAGCGCGGGAACGCACGAGATCATGCTCAGCTATGACTTCCGTTTCACCAAGGGCCGCACCATATCCCCGCGCTATTTCTGATGAGGGCCGCGCTGCACCTTATGGCCTTGGTGGCGGCGATGGTCCTAGCGACCGCTGTCCGTGCCCAAGGCGACCCCGACTTTCATACCCGCCTAGCCGACCGCTACTATGCGGACATGGCCTATGCCCAAGCCAAGGAAGAATACAAGATCGCGGTCGATATGGGTGCGCTCAACGAGCACGTGATCAAGCGGCTCGCCGACTGCTACATGAAGTTGGGGGATACGGTGAACGGTGAGGTCTGGTATGGGCAGGTGGTGAAGTTCCTGAATCGGGAACCGATGGACCTTTACATGTATGCTCAAGCCTTGAAGGGCAACGGCAAGTACGAGCAGGCCCAGCAATGGATGGATCGATACTTGGCCATGGCCCAGCCACAAGGGGGCCCTACGAAAAGCAACATCGTGGATTTCGCGAAGAAGTTCAATTCCACCGCTGACCGGTTCACCGTAAAGCAGGTGAGCGTCAATTCCCCCTTGACCGACCTAGGCCCCGCATGGTATGGCGCGGATAAGGTGATCTTCGCCTCCGCACGTGACAGTTCGGTCGGTATGCAAAGGCGTGCGGCGTGGAACGATGAGCCTTTCCTTGACATGTACAGCGCTACCCGGCAGCCTGATGGTGACTTGGCGAACGTGCAGCACCTGGCCGGTAATGTCAATTCCAAATTTCATGATGGGCCTGGCGTAGTGGCCCCGGAAGGCTCACTCTGGTACACACGGACCAGTTCCAAAAGCAGCACGAATGGGGTACGGCGCTTGAGTATCCTGCACGCCCACCCCACGGCGAAGGGATGGAGCGGGGAAGAGCCATTCCTGTACAACAATCCCGAATGCTCCGTGGGCCAACCGGCAATCTCTCCCGACGGCAAGACCTTCTATTTTGTGAGCGATATGCCCGGTGGCTATGGGGGCACGGATATCTACGTCTGCAAGGACCAGAACGGACTTTGGGGGACCCCGGAAAACTTGGGGCCTGCGATCAACACGATGCGGAATGAATTGTTCCCCTTTATCGGTGCCGACGGTACGCTGTATTTCTCCAGTACAGGCCTTCCAGGCTTGGGAGGGTTGGACATATTCGCTGCGAAGCCGGATGCGGATGGGGGGTTCTCCTTCGCGGTGAACGTGGGCGCCCCGGCCAATAGTTCAAGCGATGACTTCGGCTTTATCATCGACGCCGCAAAGAAGACCGGATACTTCACCAGCAATAGGTCAGGTGGTGCGGGTGATGACGACATCTATTCCTTCGTGATGCATGCGCCGTTGGAAGCGCAATATCTCTGTACGGGATCGGTCATCGATGACGAGACCGCACGAACGGTTCCGGGGGTCGAGGTGACCCTATTGGATACTGCCGGTGTGGTGGTGGAGACAGCCAGCACGGATTCTGCGGGTAAATACTCCTTTCCCGTGAAACAGGACAGGGAGTATGCCATCAAGGTGAGCATGGCCGGGCATTACGATGGTGTGGCACACCTGAGCACCGAGGATATCGCCCAGCAGCAGATCCTTGCGCGGGACGTACATCTCGTCCCCGATGCAGGCATCTGGTTGCGAGGAGCCGTGCGCTATACGGGTAAGTTGGGCTTCGCAGAAGGGGTGAAGGTGAGCGTGGTGAATATGACCAGCTTTTTCAGCGAAGTGAAACAGTCGGGCGCTGGTGGTGACTTCTTCTTCCGCATGCAGCCCAACGAGGAATTCGAGGTCATTCTGGAGAAGCCCGATTACTTCAGCATCAGCGTTGCAGTGAGCACGGCCGGCATGCGGCAAGGCATGATCGAGCTGGGGGATGTACGCCGCTTGGTGATGGAGCCGATCCACGTGGGCACACCGGTCCGACTGAAATACGTGACCTGGTCCGGTGATGAGGTGGCTCTTGCACCAGCAGCGAAGGCCGAACTGGATGAGTTGGCGAACAGGATGCAAGTGAATCCTTCCTTGACCGTTGAGGTCGGCGTGCATGCGGATACCCGGATCAAAGCCGACGCAGCGCTCAAACTGACCCAACAGCGTGCGGATGCCATCGTCGCCTACCTGCGCACAAAAGGGGTGCCCAAGGATCGACTCACCGGCAAGGGCTTCGGCATCACGAAGCCGCTGAATCCATGCGGGCCGGGCGTGGAATGCACCGATCGGCAGCACGCGGAAAATCAGCGTGCGGAGTATACTGTCACCGGTATCATCGGAAACTAACGGCCAGCCAGCGTGGCGAAGCGGTAGCCCTTCTCTGAAAGGCCTTCCAACACCAACGGCAGCGCTTCTTTCAGGCAGCGCGCGCTCTTCCGGTTGTCATGGAAAACGATGATGCTTCCGGACACCGCACGCTTCAGCACCTTCCGTGCACACTCCTCACCGGACCTGTTGGGCTCGAAATCACCCGCAAGGACATCCCACATCACGATACGGACACGCTTGCGCAGGCTACAGAACTGAGAGGGTTTCAGGCGCCCGTAAGGAGGACGGAAGAGCGCATCTTCGCCTTCCGGCAGGTCGCGAAGTACATTCCGATAAAAGGCCCGGTCCTTGGTGCGCCACCCATTGGGATGGTCCCACGTGTGGTGGCCCACGTCATGGCCTTCCTTGCGTAGACGTGCCATCAGGCCCGGGGCCGCAGCCGCCTGAACTCCCAAGCAGAAGAAGGTGGCCTTTGCGCGGTGAAG
>JBEPUG010000235.1:0-3571 GCA_041691695.1 Flavobacteriales bacterium | reverse complement strand
GGAGGTAAGGGAGCAGGGGTCGCGAGGCTGCTGCCTACTGCCACTGCTAACTGGCAACTACTCCCCCGTGCTGCGCTTCAGGTCAGAGAAGCGCATGGCCAGGGTAAAGGTGTTGCTGGCACCGGCGGGATTGAACTGCGCGTAGCTATACGAGATGATCAAGCGGCTCACCTTCAAGCCGATCCCGAAGCTCACGCCGGAGAGACCAGGCTTTACGTCGAATGCCAACTCCTGCCGACGGCGGTAGTTGTAGCCCAAGCGTACCATGAAGTTGGGGCCGAAGAGGATCTCCGCATTGGGCACGATGTGCAGCAGGGCGCGGTCCACGGAGGTCACCTTCTTCACGATGGTCGCACCCGTGGTGGGGTCGATCTGGGTCTGCGTGTTGGGGTCATTGTAAGTGAGGTCCCACTGCTGCATGTTGTCAATGGAAAGACCTAAGCGGAATGGAGCGTGGCGGAACTTGTAGGTGGCGGCCAACTGCGCTTGGAAGGGCAGCTTCTCCTTGGTACCGGTATAGCTGCTGCTGACGAAGCCGATGTTGCGGAGGGTGGCGCCTACAGTGAGACCGAGCGCCTTCTTCACGAAGACCCCACCGATGTCCGCCGCCCAGCCCGTTGCGTTGTAGGACTCCAGGCTGGAGGTGATGAACTTGAGATTCACGCCCATGCTGAAGACGCTGTCGATGGCTCGCCCCGCTCCCACCTGCACCACATACTCCCCGGCGTTGAAGGTGCCTTGGTCGGCGCCCGTCTCATCGCGGCGGGTGAAGGTGCCATAGTCCACGTACTGCACGGAACCGCTCATAGTGATGCCCAAGCTGTCGAAGCTGTGCGCGTAGGCCGCATAGCCGAGGTTGATGCCGTCGATGTAGGGCATATAGCTCAGCGCGACCTGCTTCGTCATGGAAGCATTCAGCAATGCCGGGTTGAAGAGACCGAGGTTGATGTCGTTGTCATAGACCGCCACCGGCGAGCCGCCGAGGGCCGAGATGCGCGCCGAACTGGGGATGTCCAGGACGCGGAAGACCGCAGTTCCCCCAAGCTGGGCTTGTGCGGAAAAGAGGGTACAGAACAGGAAGATGGCAACAAGGAAGCGCAGTGGTCGTGGCATATCGGGTCACATATCGCGATGGGAACGCAAGATAGGTGCGGGTAGTATCCAGTGCAGTCCGGAGTCCGTTAGTCGTGAGTCTTGAGTGCGTTGGTCACCAGTCACCTATCACCATTTACCTATCACCACTATCCCTTCCGCCACAAAAGTGAACCATCGCCATAGCTAAGGAAGCGATAGTCGTTGGCCAGTGCATGCGCATAGACCTCGCGCCATTGCGGGCCGATGAGCGCGGCCACTAAAAGCAGGAGCGTGCTGCGGGGCTGATGGAAGTTCGTCACTAAGGCATCGGCGAGGCGGAAGCGATAGCCGGGCGCGATCAAGAGCGTGGTGGAGCCGGTCACCGCGTCCATGCCGTGGCGATCAAGCCAGTTCAATACAGCCTCCATCGCAGCGCGAGGATCCACATCCGAACCTTCGGCATAAGGCTGCCATTGCTTTACATCCAGTGCTTTCAGCTCAGTGCCGTTCACGATGTCGGCCCCGAACCAATAGAGGCTTTCGATGGTGCGCAGTGCTGTGGTACCTACTGGAATGATCGGTCCTTTGCCGATGCGATCACGCAACAACTCTATCGCTGCTCTGGGAATGCGTAGTTGCTCACTGTGCATAGCGTGCCCCTCCATGGTCTCGCTCTTCACCGGCAGGAAGGTCCCCGCGCCGACGTGCAGAGTGACGCGCGCGCGATCGACCCCCTTGGTGGCCAAGCCCTGCATCACTGCGGGCGTAAAATGCAGGCTGGCCGTGGGCGCGGCAACGGATCCCGGGCGCTCGCCGAAAATGGTGTTGTAGCGCGTGTCGTCATCCGCTTCCGGCGAACGGCGCATGTAGGGTGGCAAAGGCACGGCACCAAAGCGATCAAGTTGTTGGAGGAAGGTCTCTTCCCCGTTCCAGCGGAATTCGACGAGGTGCTCGCCGTCGCGCTGCTCGATACGCACGGCGCTGAGTTGGTGGCCATCCTTTTCCAAGAGAAGCTCCTCCCCTTTCCAACGCTTGGCGTTTCCGAGCATGCACCACCAACGCGTGCATGTCTTGTCCAGCAAGGCCGTTTCGATGGCGCGGCCTACCTCCGGCGTCAGCACCATGCATTCGATCACAGCGCCGGTGATCCGCCGGAAGGTGATGCGTGCATGCACCACCCGCGTATCATTCAGCACCAGCAAGGCATCCGCAGGCAATACATCCGGAAGCTCGCTGAAGAGGTGGTCGGTGTTGCGGCCGTCGCGATGGACCAGCAGCTTGGCCTGGTCGCGCTCCGCCATGGGATGCTGCGCGATACGGTCGTCCGGCAGTTCGTAGGTGAGGTCAGCGATGGCGATGGAACGCGGATCCTCAGGCCATGTCATCAGATGCCGAATTCCACTTGGAACATCAGCCCCCATTGGTCCCCTTGATGCACAAGGTCCGGCACGCCATCGAGCCATATATAGGTGAGCGCCGATTGCAGCTTGATCCGGTGGCCATTGATATAGTAGGACCAGCCGAGCCATGCATCCTCGCGCCGTGGCAGGTTCTCCACGACGCTTTCAGCTGGCTTGAAAATGGAGTAACGCACGCTCACCTCAGAACGCTTGGAGACCATCTTTCCGAGTTGGCTGGTGGCGCCCCAGCCCACGTCCACCGCGAAATTCATGAGAGTGACGGTATCCTGTACCACGGGATCGCCTTGGGTATGGCGTTGCTGGAATTCGTTGGACCAGGACCAGCCATTGTACTTAAGAAGCGCGTCCGCGAAATAGGTATCGATAGTGCGCGTCTGGCCATCCGGAAAGCGGAGGCCGCGCTGCGCGAAAGCACGTTGTGCGTTGATGTCCGTGCTGTAGGCCGTTGCCAATGAGAACTTGGGCTTGGGCTCCCGTGCGAGGTCGCCCTCGAAATAATCGCCATGGTCGGTGAAGGCACCCAAGGGCAGCCACTCCAGCCTGCCCGTGTAACAGAGACCGCCATTGTCCGATCGCGAGCTTCTCCCCTCACCTTGGCTGATCGTCGCATGCAGCTGCAGGGGTTGCGCGCCGGTGGCAATACGCCAATTCACATGGAAGCCGAAGTCATGGTCCAACGTGAAGGCATTGCTGGCGATGGAACGTTCAGGGAATTCCAGATAACCGGACGAGATAATGGACTGCCTGTCACCCGGGAGTTTGGTCTCACCGAAGCCGAGTTCCACGGTGGGTGAGATGGCATAACGGATGAATGCGTCGAGCAGGATGCTGCGGTCGCCGGTGCCGTCTGCGATGGCCTGGTCGAAGTCCGAAAGCCCGAGCTGGAGCTGGTATTTCAAGCGAGGCGTGATCGCAAAGCCCTCGAACTTCAGGCGGCAACGGCGGACCTGCCATGCGGCGGAGGCGACGTGTAGGTCGCTGCCATTCTCGGAAAAGAAGGAGGCGCGGTCCTGTATGCGGAAGCGGAAGTTCAGCTCGAAGATGCTGTCCTGCTTGATGACCACGCCCTCATTGGG
>JBEPUG010000234.1:0-3689 GCA_041691695.1 Flavobacteriales bacterium | reverse complement strand
CCGTATCCGCGTGAAGACGCACGTGTCCATGAAAGAGGCCACCCTGCCCACCGTCACCGATCTGTGGCCGACGGCGAACTGGATGGAACGCGAGACCTATGACTTCTTCGGGATCCACTTCACCGGGCACCCGAACCTGAAACGCATCCTCAACATGGAGGACTTTCCGGCCTTCCCCATGCGCAAGGACTATCCGCTGGAAGACCCCACGCGCGAGGACAAGAACGACACCTTCTTCGGACGATGAGCGAGCACAAGGCACCCGTGGACCTATGGAATGAGGACCATGCCGAGGGCGGCAACCTCAACGAGATCACCACGCTCAACCTCGGCCCGACCCACCCCGCAACGCACGGCATTTTCCAGAACGTGCTCACCATGGACGGGGAGATCATCCTCGACACCGAGCAGACCATCGGCTACATACACCGGGCCTTTGAGAAGATCTGCGAGCATCGGCCGTTCTACCAGATCACCACCCTTACTGACCGGATGAACTATTGCAGTTCGCCGATCAACAACATGGGCTGGCACATGGCGGTGGAGAAGCTGCTCGGCATCCAACTGCCGAAGCGCGTGGAGTACATGCGCGTGATCATCATGGAGCTGTCGCGGATCACCGACCACATCATCTGCAACACCATCATTGGGCAGGACGCCGGGGCCACCACTCCCTTCCTTTACTACTACCAATGGCGCGAGCGGATCTACGAGATCTATGAGGAGATCTGTGGCGCACGCCTCACCACCAACATGGGCCGCATCGGCGGTTTCGAGCGGAATTTCAGCGAGCTTGCGTGGGAGCGCACCCGCGCCATCATCAAGGAACTCCCCGCCTCGCTGGATGAGTTCGACAAGCTGCTGGTGCGCAATCGGGTATTCATGGACCGCACCATCAACTGCGGACCATTCCCTGCGGACCGCGCGTTGCAGTATGGCTTTACCGGCCCCAACTTGAGGGCCTGCGGCGTGGACTATGATGTGCGCGTGGCCGATCCTTACAGTAGTTACGAGGACTTCGATTTCAAGATCCCCGTTGGGAAGAGCGGCGATGTGTACGACCGTTTCACCGTGCGCCAAGAAGAAATGCGCCAAAGCATTTCCATCATCCGCCAAGCGCTGGAGAAGCTGGACAAGATGCCGGACAAGACCACCTATCATGCCGAGGTACCGGATTGGGTGCTGCCGCCGAAGCAGGAGGTCTACAACGACATGGAGGCGCTGATCTACCACTTCAAGATCGTGATGGGCGAGACGGAAATTCCCGTTGGCGAGATCTACCACTGCGTGGAAGGCGGCAACGGCGAACTCGGCTTCTACATCGTCAGCGACGGTGGCCGCGCCCCGTTCCGCGTCCACTTCCGCCGTCCCTGCTTCATTTACTACCAAGCCTATCCGGAGATCATCAAGGGCGGAATGCTCAGCGATGCCATCCTCACCATGAGCAGCATGAATGTGATCGCCGGTGAACTCGACGCCTGATGGAACACGCCACCAAACCCCTCACCACCACTGAAGGCGTTGCGCCCTTCACCTTCAGCGAGGAGGCCCTTGCGGAATGCCGCACGATAATAGGCCGCTATCCTGCGGAACACTCCAAGAGTGCCATGCTGCCTATCCTCCACATCGCACAGGCGGAGAACGATGGATGGCTCAGCGTACACGCGATGGATGCCGTGGCCAAGATGCTGAAGATCCAGTACATCGAGGTCTACGAAGTGGCCACCTTCTACAGCATGTACAACCTGCATCCCGTGGGCAAGCACATGCTGGAGGTATGCCACACTGTACCCTGCATGCTGCGCGGCGCGGATGACGTGATAGCGCATATCGAAAAACGCTTAGGCATCAAGCCAGGAGGTACCACGGATGACGGTATGTTCTCCCTGAAGACCGTGGAATGCCTCGGCAGTTGTGGTACTGCTCCCATGTTGCAGTGCGGCGCGAAATTCCATGAGCATCTCACGCCGGAAAAGGTGGACGAGTTGATCGACAAGCTGCGCACGGAACCGAAACGGAACAACTACACGGACCGATGATCAGTTGTCAGTTGTCCGTTCCCAGTTGTCAGGCTGCATTGGGCAGCTCAAACACTCCGCTGGTTTCCTCCCCTCTCCTTGGGAGAGAGGTCGGGGGTGAGGGCGTATTCTTTGCGTCCTTAGTGTCCTTCGCGGTAAAAACCCCTCTGTGCCTTAGTGCCTCAGTGGTCAAAAATCCTACCCTCTGATGTCCCGCAAACTTCTCTTGGAACACATTGACAAACCCGGCATCCGCGGTCTGGAGGGTTATCGCGCCAACGGCGGTTACCGCAGCGTGGAGAAGGCGTTGAAGACGATGTCGCCCGAGTCGGTTTTGGAGGAAGTGAAGAAGAGCGGGCTGCGCGGCCGTGGCGGCGCTGGCTTCCCGACCGGCCTGAAGTGGAGCTTCTTGGCCAAGCCCGAAGGCGTTCCTCGCCACTTGGTGGTGAATGCCGACGAGAGTGAGCCGGGCACCTTCAAGGACCGCTACTTGATGGAGAAGCTCCCCCACCTGCTGATCGAGGGGATCATTCCGAGCTGCTTCGCCATGGGGGCGAACACGTGCTATATCTACATCCGAGGCGAATACTTCTACGTCTCACGGATCCTCGAACAGGCCATCGCGGAAGCCTATGCGGCAGGCTGGCTTGGCAAGAACATTCTCGGCAGCGGCTTCGACCTCGATGTCTATGTCCATATCGGCGCAGGCGCATACATCTGCGGCGAGGAAACAGCATTGTTGGAAAGCCTCGAAGGCAAGCGTGGCAACCCGCGCATAAAGCCGCCCTTTCCGGCCGTAAAAGGTGTTTGGGGTAGGCCCACCGTGGTAAACAATGTGGAAACGATCTGCGCGGTGGTGCCCATCATAAACGACGGCGGCGAGGAGTATGCCAAGATCGGCATCGGCAAGAGCACCGGCACCAAGCTCATCAGCGCTGGTGGGCATGTGAACAAGCCCGGCGTTTATGAGATCGACCTCGGCGTGCCCGTGGAGGAATTCCTCAGCAGCGATGAATACTGCGGCGG
The DNA here is from genome assembly GCA_041691695.1 of Flavobacteriales bacterium. Classification (GTDB taxonomy): domain Bacteria; phylum Bacteroidota; class Bacteroidia; order Flavobacteriales_F; family PHOS-HE28; genus PHOS-HE28. The sequence goes on along the minus strand of JBEPUG010000234.1, from coordinate 645 downwards.
AGTCAGCGGCGGAAGGCCCCTGAAGGCCTGCATTCCCGGCGGAAGCTCAGTGCCCATCCTGCCCGCCGAACTGCTCTTCCGCACGGCGAAGTTCGAGACGCGCCTGATGACCTACGAAAGCCTCAGTGACGGCGGCTTCCAGACCGGCAGCATGCTCGGCTCCGGCGGCTTCTACGTCTTCAACGACACCGCCTGCATCGTGCGCAGTACGTGGAACCACTCGCGCTTCTACCACCACGAAAGCTGTGGTCAATGCAGTCCTTGCCGCGAAGGCACCGGCTGGATGGAGAAGATCCTCTACCGCTTCGAGCACGGCCTCGCCCGCACCGATGACATCGACCTGTTGTGGGACGTGCAACGTCGCATCGAAGGCAACACCATCTGCCCCTTCGGAGACGCGGCAGCGTGGCCTGTGGCCGCTGCGATCCGCCACTTCCGCGACGAGTTCGAGTACCACGCCACGCACCCCACCAAGGTGAAGGACCCGAAGCACTTCGAGAAGGAGCCGATGAAGCGGGTGGAGCGGTCGTACGCTGGCTGAAGCCAAGTGCTAGGTTGTCAGTTGTCAGTTGTCAGTTGTCGGTTGTCAGGATGACCTCGCCTGAATAGCGTTGACAGGTTTTCAGTAGTTGATTTTCACTTTGT
>JBEPUG010000233.1:0-3705 GCA_041691695.1 Flavobacteriales bacterium | reverse complement strand
GGCCGTGCGCTATGCCGACGCTGCCGCCCAGAGCGGCGCGGCTTGGGCCAGCATACCGTCCAACTGCGCCATGGCATCCCCGGGATCGAATTTCTCCGTGTAGGGATCGACGTTCGGCTGCACCAAAACGACGTTCACTGGATCGCCTTCTTCCTTAAAGGTGGCATAGCGCACGAAGGATAGCGCCAAGGGCAACGCGATCACGAGGAAGGCCAGTAAAGCAGCGGGAGTGATCAGCCGCTGGCGCGTTCCATTCGGCTTGCTAAGCACAATGCCCAACACGGCGAGGTTGGCCAACCAGATCCACACGGTGCCACCGAGATGTCCGGTCCATTCATACCATTGGATCCAAGAGGTATGCTCCGCGAAGACGTTGCCAAGCGTGAGCCATGGCCAACTGAGGTCCCAATGCATATGGAAGCGCTCGAATGCCACCCAAAAGACCAGCAACGCCCACCGCGCGCCACGCCCACCAAAGCCACGGCGGGCGATGCGCATGAGCAGCCACGGCACAGACATCACCAGCACGTTGCCCACGTTGGGGCCGATCAAGGTGAAGAACCGCGTACCAATGCTCTCGCTCACGCAGAAGAGCCACCACGTAGTGCAGAGGTTCCACACCAGCAGGGCCAGCATCACATAGGGCATGAAGTTCCGCGGCCGTGCGTCCTTCGCGCTGTTGGCATAACGTTCCTCCGCCCAAAGCAGCGGCACCCATGCGAAAAACGCCAAGGGCACGAGGCCGCCAACGGCAGGCCAAGCAGCGGCCCACAGCAGGCCCGAGAGCAAGGCACAGGAGAGGTAAATGGACCGTTGGCGCATGCCGCCGAAAGTAGCTATCGAGCGCGGTGATGCCCGGTGCCGTTAGTTGAGTTTAACCGAAGGATGCTTTGAGGTCGATCATCCGCGCGCGAGGCAGTTCCCCTACCGCAGGAGATACATCTTTCCGATCCCCTTCTTGAAAAAGCCCCCCGCCCCCGCATCGCGATACTCGATATCCTCACCATGGAGTTGAGCGAGCACGCGATAGAGATAAACGCCACGCGCCAATCGGTCGCCGAACTGGTCCGTGCCATCCCAAGCGAATTCGGTGACGTTGCGGCCGATGTGCAAGGGCCCTAGCTCGGACATGGGAATGTCGCGCACCACGCGGCCGGTTATGGTCATGATCTGGATCCGCATCGCCGTAGGCACTTCATAGCCCGTGAGGGTGAAAACGAAGCGCGTACTGGTAGTGAAAGGGTTCGGATAATTGAGCACCTCGCTGATGGTCGGATGGCCGATCACCTCGAAGTGTATGGAGTTGTCATGATCACCGCTGTTGTTCCGGCTCTTGTCCGTAGCGCGGACCGTGAGTTCGTACTTGCCATCCTGCGTGAACACAGGGCGATAGAAGACCTTGCTGATGTTGGCCGGTCCATTGGCGGGGACGAATTGCAGGATCTCCTGCCCTGCTTCCCGGAAGTAGACGCGGTTGATGACGCCTGCTGGATCCGTGAGGAAGACCTTGAAGAGCGCCGTGTCGGAGGGTTGGTCCACCAGCAAGGTCTGGTTCTCATCATCCAAGGTCACTTGGATCTCCGGTCGCGCGCTCACGATATCGCCATCGAGGATGTGGATGCCATCGAATGTGACATCGAGAACCGGATTCTGAATGTCCTGCTGGGTGAGGAAACGGAGCACCGCGATGTTGTTGAAGTGGTATTGCTCGGGCTGATCGTAGAGATGCGTGAGCGTGTCCACTGGATTGGCCTCGATCTCCATCGTATTCGGCCCAGGAAAGAGTTGGGTATCGAAGTGGATCGTGTCGAGCAACGTCGCGCCCACCGCTAAGGGCGCATTGTAGCGGTAGTGCACCAAGTGCCGCTGATTGCTGTGATCAGTTACCCACGCGGAGAGAAGAAGGCTGTCCATGGGTTCATCGCCGATGTTTCGCACGGCCACCATCACCGACCCCTGCTGACCTTGGAAAATGCTGTCCAGATGGGCAAAGTAGCCGGTTGGCGGATCCAGAGCACACTCAGGAGCGGGCACGCCGAGCAGTTGCCAACGTCGCAATTGCGCAGGCTGCGGCGAAGTGAGAGAGTCGTTCCAGAATGACCCTTTCAGACGGAGCTGCGGATATTGCGAGGCAATCAGCAGTGGTTGCAAGTTCACGTCTCCGGAGTATCCGGGCAGGTCCAGCACCGGTTGCTCGTTGCCTTGAGGTGTGATGCCGGAAAGCTGGACGTGCACACTGTCATAAACTTGTTCGGGAATGGTCTTCCAACTCAGTCCTTGCCAACTCAGGGCGGTGCAACTCTGCGGTGCAGCGGCGGAGCCACTGTGACTGCTCAATTGCATATAGGCCGTCATGTTGATGGTCGCCGTAAGCGAATCTCCCCAGATCTCCTGCACCGAAGAAGGATCCCCTTTTTTGCAAAAGAAGATGTAGGGCACATTATCGGGCACGTCGCCATTGAAGAGATGGTTCGCGCCCAGCGCATGCAGCGCATCCCAAGCCGAGGAGTTGGCCACTGAATCGCGGAGCAGTCTCAAGAAGGTGTAGATCACGATGTAGTGGCCATCCGGGACCTGGTTCGCCAGCATGTCCCCCATGCCTTCGAGTTGGGTATGAACGGTCTCGCGGAAAACGAAGACCTTTTCTTGGCGCGGCTTGCAATTACCATTGTCATTGACGTTGCCATAGAAGCGCCCAACACCATTGTAGCGTGTAAGCCAAGTAGAAAAATCAAAGGGATCCACCACGCCGACATTCAAGGCCGGTGGTGTGCTGCATCCACCTCCTTCCTGCATTTCGAGGTCCTTGGTCCAGAAGGTCTGGTAGTAGTTGTTGCCACGCGTCTCACAAGCGATCTGATGCGTTCCTCCTTGAAAATCAAACCGTCTGTTTGGCCGGTCGTAGTCCATCAAGTTGAATCCATCGTTCTTGAACTGGAAGTAGTGCGCCTGCCCCCAGCCCTGGCGGCCCGTGATATGCTGGAAGGAGAACTCGTGCCAGTTGTATGCGCCTTGTCCTGCACTGTCCAGTGTGCATCGCCAGAAGTACACCACGCTGTCCTGCATGTTGTTCAGCGCATAGATGGAGGTGGGCTGCCATTGGAGCACGCCACCAGGGGAGGTCAGCGTATGCAGCTCCATGACCGGGCTGTTGTACAGGTCCGTGGTGTCTATCTGGAAGAGGTAGGTGCGCGGCGGTGCGAAGGGATCGCCCGTGCTGGCTTTCAGCATCGGCGAAGCATTTGGCGTGATAGCGAAATTGTACGGTTGCACAGGAAGCAGATCACCCGAATTGATGTTGATCTGCATTGTCACCTCATTGTTCAACTGGTTCTCCGATTCCACAATGACATCCGGATCCAGGTCCACGCGCACCTGCAGGTTGTTCAACCCTTGGCCGTTCATGCCGACCAGCGTGGGAAGAGTGAAGTACACCGTGTCCTGATAGTGGTACAGGTCCATTTGTTGGATCAATGGCGGCAGGCTGGTCCCAAGGCTCACAATGGTCCGTTGTAGGGCGACCGAGAACGGCATATGTGTGCCCCTGCCAATGTTCCGCACGATCACGCGCACACGGAAAGAATCCACATCGGCGGTAACCGGAAAAGGCAGCACGGAAACATCCGCTGATGTGATCTCCAGATCGGGTAGTTTCGGGGAGTTCATCACCAAGGTTGGATCGCCATGCAACGTCAAGGTCTCGGC
>JBEPUG010000232.1:0-3708 GCA_041691695.1 Flavobacteriales bacterium | reverse complement strand
TCAACGACACGTGGCCAGGTGCAGTGGACATCCCTTCAGCGGACTTCCAGATCATGATCTTCGACCGCTGGGGCGAGATCATTTGGACCACCACGGACACGCAGGCCAAGTGGGATGGTGCGGGATATCCACAAGGCGTTTACGGCTATAAGATGCGCATGCGTGATCCGTGCAACACGGAGAATGAGATCGTGCGGGACGGGATCATCACGCTGCTACGGTGAGTAGGCCGCAGTAAGTGATCGATGCGGCCTGTCGGCCGAATGCTTTTCTGATAGTATCCGCAGATGTCACAGATGACACAGATGAATTCCTTTATCAGCTAGAATCCAGCGATGCGGATTGTCGGCCGAATACCGCTGACCGCAACGGGCACGAAGAGAGGAGATCAAAACCGCTGATCTCGCAGACCTGCATCACCGAAGTGGCCAATAGATCGAAGACGTCACCAGCGGGTCCTTTCCGTGTTCATCAGTGTGCATCCGTGGTTCAACTATCGAAGGAGTCGCTTGCAGAAACCTATCTGTGTCATCTGCGACATCTGTGGATAAAGATCGAAGACGTCACCTGCGGCTCCTCTCTTCTCTGTGTCCACGCCTGCCAGCAGGTCTGTGGTAAGATTACCCGAAGATCTTGTTCAGCACACCGGCCAAGCGGATGCCGGCCTTGAGCAATTGCTCCTCCACGATAGGCCAGTTGCGGTGCTGGTAATCGTAACCGAGGACATCACCTTGTTGTACGTCGTAGATCGCGGGCCGTAACGCGAGGCATTCGTGCGCCCAGCTAGCAGCGTCACCTTTTTGCCATGAGGTGATCTGCGGGCGCGTTGCGTGATCGATGCTCGTGGCAAGCTCCGAATAACTCAGGCCGTCCTCATCGATCATCTCGCTGTCCCAGATGCGGTGCAGGTTGCTGCCCTTCTTGAACCAGCGCACCTGGAAGTCGTTGCCGCCCTTGTCATCGCCCTTGCCCACATGCAGCGGCTGGTGGATATCACCAACGAGGTGGATCAGGATGCGCAGATACCTAAGGCGGCGCTCCGGTGGAATGGTGTCGCTCCTCAGCAGCTTTTCCATCCGACCTATCGTTTCGATCGCATCGCCTTTGGGGTTCTTTTCCGCAGTGGCGTAGGTCTCGCCGTCCGGGATGGTCACCCAGTGCCAGTCGTTCATGTAGCGGTCCGCGGGATCGCTGCGCACCTCGTCCATCCAAGTAGCGGCGATGGCCAAGCTTTCATCGCCAAGGATGTCCTGCACGGCCTTGCCGGCCTTCTTGGAGAGGTGCTCGGCGGCGATAGCGCCCACCACGCGATGGCCGGTAGCACCCCAAGCGAACACCGATAAAGGCAGCAATGGAACGCAGAAGAGAAGGATGAAGCGGCGAAGCATGGTGCAAGATTACGGAGAGAGCAGGAGGCGGCCTGCCGGCCGGGCGGGCAGGGACGCGGAGGATCCGAAATGCATCGAATGCCAAAAAATGCAGACCACGGATAAAAGCAAACCGCTGATGAACACGGATGGACGCCGATAGATCCCTTCCTCCGACTCCCCCTCGCCCTCAGCGGTCAACCATCAAAGACGCCACCTCCGGAATTCTATCTGTGTCATCTGCGTCATCTGCGGATAAAGATCGAAGATGCCACCTGCGAAACCTCATCAGTGTTCATCCGTGTCCATCTGTGGTTCAAATATCGAAGACGTCACCTGCGGAACCTTACCTCGCTTACCTCCTTCACTTCCCTTACCTCCCTCACCTCCCTCACCTCCCTTACCTCCCATAGCCCTTCCCGCCACTCATCCTCAGCCAAGGACCATCCATCATTAAATAGTACTTTGTTTTGCATGGTACCATCCAACGCATATATATTTGCATCGTCAGCTACCGGGTACCACCCAATGTTGGCATAGAGAACGAAGCGATGAAAGTGGAGAACACCAAGGCACAGATGCGCAAAGGCGTGCTGGAGTACTGCATCCTCTCCTTGCTGAGCACGGAGGAGATGTATCCCAGCGACGTCATCGCCAAACTGAAGGACGCGAAGTTGATCGTGGTGGAGGGCACCCTTTACCCCCTGCTCACCCGGCTGAAGGACTCTGGCTACCTGGCCTACCGCTGGGAAGAGAGCCGCTCCGGGCCACCGCGCAAATACTACAAGCTGACCCCCGTGGGCCGCAAATTCCTGAAGGAACTCGACGATACCTGGGACGAACTCGCCCTAGCCGTGAAAAAAGCCACCCGCAACAACCCCTCGTGATGAAAAAGACATTCACTGCGAACCTCAACGGAACGGTGTTCCACATCGAAGAGGACGCCTATGACCAGCTGCAACGTTATCTCGCCAACATCCGCGCGAAATTCAGCGGCAGCACCGAAGCCGAAGAGATCATGGCGGACATCGAGGCGCGAATCGCCGAGCTGTTCACCGAGCGCCTCCAAGGCCGTCAAGCCATCGGCATGGCGGACGTAGACCACGTGAAACAGGTGATGGGACAGCCCGAGGACTACGTGGACAGCGATACGGCCGACGGTCCTTCCTCCTCGGAGGAACGCCACAACCAACAAGCCGATCCACGCAAGCACAAGCGGCTTTTCCGCGATCCGGATGATCGTTGGTTGGCCGGTGTGATCAGTGGCTTGGCCGCCTACTTCGGTACGGACCCGCTGTGGTTCCGCATCGCGGCCATCGTAGTGGTGATCGCGGGCTGGGGCACGCCCATCCTCATCTATTTGATCATGTGGGCGCTCGTGCCGGATGCCTCTACCGCCAGCGAAAAGCTGGAGATGCACGGTGAGGCGGTGACGGTGGACAACATCAAACGCATGTTCGATGAAGGGGCTGAGCGCGTGAGGGCGGGCGGAGAGCGCGTGGTACATGAAGCAAGGGACCTCGGCAAGAACTGGAGGCATCGCTCCCGAGGCACCGGTACCCGGGCGGGTCAGGTCATCGTGAAACTGATCGGCATCGCCCTGATCTTCTTCGGCATCAGTCTGCTGTTGGGCCTGATAGCTGCTGTGGTTGGTGGTTCATTCTCGCTCTGGCATTCCGCCTGGAACAGTGATGGCATCGGTCTGTTCGACCTCGGCGGCTATGTGTTCAACGGTCCGGCACAAGTGCTTTGGGCGATCATAGGCCTCTTCTTGCTGCTGGCCTTGCCCATCATCGGAATGTTTCTCGCTGGATCGCGCCTACTGATTGGATCCCCCGCACCCCGATGGCTCGGCTGGACGATTAGTTTGGTATGGATCGCAGCGTTGGTCGTGATCGTCGCCATCAGCGTGGACCTAGCGAATGACTTCCGCCGCGATACGACCGTGCGGAAAGAGGTGCCTCTGGTGCAACCCAGCGGAAGTACCATGTACCTCGATATGCTGCCGCCGCTAGACAGCTTAGGCCAAGGCTGGAGCGTGAGCTACAAGCATGGGCTGATGAAGACCGACCTGAGCGGGATCCATGTGGATGGCAAGACCATCAGCGGCGGTTGGGGCGATCTGGACGTGAAGCGCAGCCCGGACAGCCTCTATCACTTGATGGTACTGCGTGAGGCTCGGGGAAGCACGGTGAAGATCGCCGCGGGCCGTGCGGAAGGGATCGGCTTCGACTATCGGCAACAGGACGATGTGCTACAGATCTCGCCGGTACTGCGATTCTCCACCACGGATAAGGTGCGCGCCCAAGAAGTGCGGTTCATCCTGCAAGTGCCCTTGGGC
>JBEPUG010000231.1:0-3668 GCA_041691695.1 Flavobacteriales bacterium | reverse complement strand
TGCTTGGTGGCGCTTATGTAGCCGATGGGCGCGTCCAGCCAGACGTAGAGCACCTTCCCTTCAGCGCCGGGCAGCGGCACGGGCACGCCCCAATCGAGGTCGCGCGTCATGGCGCGGGGGCGCAGGCCTTCCTTCAGCCAGCTGTTGCATTGGCCCAGCACCTGCGGTTTCCACTCGGCGGGATCATGCTGCTGGTAGGAACCTGAGCCTGTCGAAGGGCCATCGAGCATGCCGGTGTTGATCCACTCCTGCATCCATTGCTGGCTGCGTTCCATGGGCAGGTACCAGTGCTTGGTGGGCCGCAGCTCGGGCGTGCTGCCACTGAGCGTGCTGCGCGGATCGATGAGGTCCTTCGGGCTGAGCGCGCTGCCGCAGACCTCGCACTGATCGCCGTAGGCATTGGGATTTCCGCAGTGCGGACACGTGCCGATGATGTAGCGGTCCGCGAGGAATTGCTTCGCCTCCGCGTCGTAGTACTGCTCCTCGGTGTTCTCCGAAAAAGCGCCGTTCGCATTCAGTTGAAGGAAGAAATCCTGCGAGGTCTTCCTGTGCAGTTCGCTGCTGGTGCGGTGGTAGATGTCGAAGGCGATGCCGAAGTCGGCGAAGGCCTTGCCCATCATCGCGTGGTACTTGTCCACGATGGCCTGCGGCGTGGTGCCCTCCTTCAGGGCGCGCAACGTGATGGCCGCGCCGTGCTCATCGCTTCCGCAGACAAAGAGCACCTCCTTGCCGCGCAAGCGAAGGGATCTCACATAGATGTCCGCAGGGAGATAGGCCCCGGCGATGTGGCCGATGTGCAGCGGGCCATTGGCGTAGGGCAGCGCTGCGGTGACGGTGGTGCGCTTGGGTTCGATCACGTTTTTCAACTTGGCGGGCGAAGTTATCAAGCGGGGATGGGCGGCCGATGGTTTGGTGATGCCGCGGTATCTTGGAGCCATGGGAACCAAACATCATCGGCCCCATGAACGCCTTGAGCCTATAGTGAATCAACACGAAGACCACTAGACAGGTTGCAGAGGATTGTCGTCAACTAGGGATTATGAGTGATTTTAAAGACAGAATGTAAATCAGACCAAATGAGTAAACGACTTCTGATATTTTCAATTATTTATTCATTCGTGACCTACTATTTCATCTACAGAAGTCAAAATGTTGCTCATGGTGGAGAGGTTGTGGTTTTTGTTCTTCCGACGCTATGGATGATTGGATTTATTTTATTATTCATATTATACCGTCATGACAAGCAGATCAAAAAAACCATATTGAATAGAATATTATTTTTATTTTGCACTCCTATCCCATCATTGTTGTTCTTTCTTGGTTATTATGTTTGGTTTACAAAATTCGAATCTCAGAAAACTGAAGTAACATACAAGAAAAACGGATACACCGTTAAGGAAACAAATTACCCTTACCAAGACAGAACTGAATATAGAAGTAACAACGACAGTAAAACGGGAGAGTTCTTATTAGACAGCGTTAAGTATTTTGATAAAGCAGAAAGAAAATACAAAACAGACAGGTATGAGGGGTGGGAAAGACTTTTATTAGATGAAGGAAAATGAATGCTCTTTATAGTAGACCGTTGGCAAAAAGGCGGCTTCAGTGCCTAAATGACGCTTTGCTCTTCGCATCAAGTTCTGCACTGGCAGACAGTTTAGTGCCTCGAAAGCCAGCTCTTCCCCAAGCATCAAAACGTTATCTGCCATTGACCATGAAACCTTGTTGCTGAACTTGCGCACCAATAGACATGCTCATCCCTCCTCCTCTTCATCCCGGTGATACCATCGCCATCCTACCCACGGCGCGCGCCATTACGGCGGGCGAGTTGCAGGCGGGCATCGCCCTTGCGGAAAGCTGGGGGCTGAAGGTGAGGCTGGGCGCGGGCATTGGCAGGAAGCACTTCCAGCAGGCCGGCACCGATGCAGAGCGCGCGGCGGACCTGCAAGCCGCATTGGCCGATGATGACGTGAAGGCGATCTGGTGCGCGCGCGGCGGCTATGGCACCGTGCGCCTCATGGAGCGTGTGGACCTCTCGGTGCTGCTGAAGAAACCGAAATGGATCGTGGGCTTCAGCGATGTCACCGTGCTGCATTCGGCGTTGCACAAGCTCGGCGTGTCGTCGCTGCACGCGCAGATGCCCTTCAACATCGCCGGGAAGAGCGCTGCCTGTGTGGACACGTTGAAAGCCGCGCTGTTCGGGGCACCAATGGCCATTGAACGCTCATCATCAAGCATTGAAGGCAACACGGTTCAAGACCGCATCGGCAGTTGTGAAGGCCAGCTGGTCGGCGGGAACCTCTCCATCCTGTATGCCCTGCGCGGCACGCCCTACGACCTCGACACCACGGGGAAGATCCTCTTCATCGAGGACCTCGACGAACTGCTCTACCACGTGGACCGCATGGTGATGAACCTGAAGCTGGGCAGACTCTTCAACGACTTGGCCGGCCTAGTGGTGGGCCCGATGACGGACATGCACGACAAGAATCCTGCGGACCCGTTCGGGCAGAGCGCTGAGGAGATCATCTGGGAGGCCGTGAAGGACAAGGGCTATCCGGTCTGCTTCAATTTCCCGGCCGGGCATATCGCGGACAACCGCGCGCTGGCCTTGGGCCAAAAGGCGAAGCTCAATGTGACCCGGGAAGGGACCTCGTTGAGCTTCGGGAGTTAGCGTCTGGCACTCGCGACATGCGAGCGCTAACGTTTGGCTTAGTTCCGTTCGAACTTGTTGTAGTCCTTCGGTACCACAAAGAGCGAAGCGTCCTGCGGCACCTTGGTGATCTTCGTCACTTCCAGGTTGCTCACTTCGCTGCCGTCCATTTTCTGTTCGACGCCCATCATGGGGAACGTGCCCTTGTTGCCTTCGCACTTCAGGAAGAAGACGGCCTGCTCATCCTTGCGGTTCAACGTTTCCAGCATGGGTACGAAGAAATCGAAGTTGTCCTGCGCGACCCAATAGGTGAGGATGCGGTCATCCGAAGGGCTCTTCACCTCCCACTTCACACACTTGTATCCGGCGACGTTCTTCGCTTCGGTCGTCTTCTTCACATCGGCCTTCACATCCTGGGGAAGCCTCAGGTTCGGCACGTCCATGAAGAGCTTGCGGTCCGGGCTGAGCGCCGTTACCGTCTTGTTCTTCAGGTCCACCAGCATGATGCCCTGCACGGCACCGCGCGAACTGATCTCCTCGATGCGCACATGATCGCCCTTGACGTAGTACTTGTAATTCGTGACCACAGGGCCCGTGGTCTTGGTGAATTCCATGATGCCCTCGAAGGGTTGGGCGTGTAGGCCTGCTGCGGCAACGAAGAGCGTGCTTGCGGCGACCAATGAGCGTAACGTGCTGTGCATGTGGGGTGATCTTTGACGGAAGGCGGACGGATGCTGCTTTCCACAAGGAAAGTTGTTGACCTTTGGCCGTTGGAACGCGAAGCCCGCCGCTTGGGTTACGCCCCCGAGAACACGATCCATGGCCGAACATCTCCGCACCGGTGCCGATGGCGAAGCGCTGGCCTGCCAATGGCTGGAGGGCAAGGGCTTCCGCATCCTGCACCGCAACTGGCGCCACGGTCGTGACGAGATCGATATCGTGGCCCGTGACGGACGTTTTCTTGTCGTCGTGGAAGTGAAGACACGGGGCAGCGGGCGCTGGGGCGCTCCCGAGC
>JBEPUG010000230.1:0-3770 GCA_041691695.1 Flavobacteriales bacterium | reverse complement strand
CCAAAGAGGTGGTGAATACGAACGGCAGCAATTACAACTGGAACACCATTACGCCCTACCAGGACCAAGCCAGAATCGTCACCTACTCCAACAACTACTACAACCCGGAGCTTGCGCTGTACATGGACGATGACCAATTCGGTCCCGCCGTGCCCGGCTTCTCCGCGCTGCGCGTTCAACGGAACAGCCTGCAGTCATTCGACTTCGGCAACGGGCATGATGGGCTCTACGGGCTTAAGGGTACTCCTGCCTTGGATGGGACCGCTCTTGCGGAAGACTCCTTCGGAAGTCTGTTGCTTCCCGCGGCCGGCAGCCCACGTTCGGTGGATATCTGGCCGATCTTCAACACGGGCGTGCCCAACATGCGCCCTTATCAACTGGCCACCGGCAAGAATGGTGATCCGTTGGCAGCAGGCAAGCCTTTCATCAACAACTTCCTGCCCAACGGTGGGGATATGCTCCGCTTGAACATGGCGGTGCCCGTTACCCAGCGTGATGACCCTGCGTTCAGCAGCGACGGCCTTATCGCCGCAGCAGTGTCAGGCCTTACCGACCCGGCATACAACACCGACGCATCCCTGCAGTTCATCCCCAATATGGATGGCTTCCCCAACGGGCGCCGTCTGGAGGACGACGTGACGCGCATCGAGTTGCAAGCGGTAAGTGGCGTAGCGCTGGCCGCGATCGGTCTTTGGTACGACGACTACACCGCAGGCGATCTGAATCCGGTAACAACGGACCTCACGAACGTGCTCGGCTATACCACTGGCGTAGACAGCAATGATGTGGCGTTCCAAGGTGTCTTCCCTTACTTGGCAGCACCCCACAGCGGAACTGGCGAGTGCGGCGGACTTGCCGTGGCGTATACACAACCGCCAGTGCTTGATCCAAGTGACGGCACTGTCGGCATCAGCGAACTCATGCACGGCATGGGTAGCGGTATCAGCGCATTCCCCAATCCGATCAACGACCGCACCACATTGCGGGTGAACATGGCTACCGCCGGACATCTCCGGATCGAGGTGCATGCTATGAACGGAGCCGTAGTGGCCGTGCCTTTCGACGGTGCGCGCCCCGCAGGCCAGCAGGACCTCATCTGGAATGCCGGCAGCATGGCCAAAGGCATCTACTTGATGAAGGCTACGGGAGCTGATGGCAAGATCATCGGTGCCCTGAAACTCGTGAAGAACTAAGCGATAGACCAGGACGCGCATCCGGACCATGATGGTCCGGATGCGCGCAATGGTCGTACATCCTCGAAACCGCCTCGCCACAAGGCAAAAACCCACCCCATGAAAACCACTACCACACTGCTGATCATCGCCATCTGCATAACGTGGAACGCCTGCACCAGCTCGACCACCGGACTTGACAAGAACACTGCGGACGCGACCATTACGATACCGGAGCTGCCCAAGCGCACCACCGAATACGGAGACCCTACCGAATACGATCACCTGCTCGACGCCTACGACAAGGCCAAGATCAAACTGAGGAGCAACCCCAACGACGAAAAATCCCTGCTGCGTATAGCGGAGGTATTCATCACCGATGGCCGCGTCACCGGCAACTACGGACCTGACGATGACGCGGCCCTTGGTATCCTCGATCACCTCATCGGCAGAAATTCAACAAAGGCCACCAAGGCGGAGGCCTATGCCCTTGAATCAGTGATCCGCCTCAACCAGCACAATTTCGCCGATGGAAAGAAACTCGGCGAAGAAGCGGTGAAGCTCGATCCCGATCGTGCCTTCAACTACGGACTGCTTGTGGATGCGAACACCGAACTCGGTGACTACGACGAAGCGGTGAAGCAATGCGACAAGATGGTATCCTTGCGGCCCGACCTGCGCAGCTATAGCCGTGTGAGCTATCAGCGCGAGATCCACGGTGACATCCCTGGCGCCATCGCAGCGATGACCATGGCGGTGAAATCCGGAGTGCCAGGCACCGAAGAAACGTGCTGGTGCCTCATCCAGCTGGGAGGTATATACGAACGTGACGGGGACCTGAAGAGCGCCAAGGACTGCTACCAAGAGGCCATGGCAGAACGCAAGAACTACGCGCCGGGCATGGCCGCCCTTGGTCGCATCATGTGCAAGCAAAAGCAGTATGTGGATGCCGAACAACAATTGTTGCAGGCCACCCGAATCTCCGGCCAATTCGCCTACTACGAAGACCTCGCACGGACATACAAGGCCGATAAGAAGAGTGACAAGTATGACGCCGCTGTGGACAGCGCCGAAGCCGCATTGCTCGGCTTGGCGAAGGGAACGATCGGTCATAGCCACCAGATCGGTCTCGACATGGCAAAATTCCAATTCGAGTTCCGTGATCAACTGGACCTCGCCTTGAAGAATGCCCAACACGAACTCACGCATCGCGCTGGCAACATCGACGTTAACGAGCTGCTTGCGGCACTCTACTATGCGAAGGGCGACATGCCCAAGGCGCGGACCTCATTGGCCCTTGCCCAGCGCACCGGTTCCAAGAGTCCCACTTTACAGTGCACCGCCGGCCTCATCGCCATGAAGGACAATGACGCGAAGTCAGGCAAGGCCCTGATCGCGCAAGCCTTCAAAGACGACCCCTACTTGGATTACCCTTTGGCCACGGAAGCGCGTCGCACGCTCTGATCTCGGGGCTATGCGTTCCACCTCCTGCCTGATGCCGGCCCAACCGGCGCGCTTGCTGCCGCTTTTGGTTATTGCCTTGTGCATGACCGGAACGTTGCAGGCACACGTGATCGTGAATGAGTTCGACATGATGTCCAACCAGGATGCTGCATGGCATTTCCTCTGGTTGGGCTTCACGCACATCCTTCCATACGGATTCGACCACATCCTCTTCGTACTGAGCCTTTATCTCCTCAGCCCGAAACTGAAGGATATCCTCTGGCAGGCATCCGCCTTCACGGTAGCGCATTCCATCACGTTGGGCCTCGCTATGTATGGCGTCATCCATCCGCCGTCCCGCATCGTGGAACCCTTGATAGCGTTGAGCATCATGGCTGTGGCCGTTGAGAATATCGTTCGTCCCAAGCTGAAGCCTTCGCGCATCGCCATCGTCTTCTTCTTCGGTCTCGTTCATGGTTTGGGTTTCGCAGGGGCATTGGCCGAATTAGGTCTGCCTAAAAAGCACTTTCTCACAACGCTCGTCACCTTCAACGCTGGCGTGGAACTCGGTCAGATCGCCGTGATCCTGATCGCTTACATGCTTTTCGGGCGCTGGTTCAGCGATCGCGTCTGGTACCGCAGACGCATTGTCATTCCGCTCTCCGTCATGATCGCGTTCATCGCCGGTTTCTGGACCATCCAACGCATCTTCTTCTTCCAAGCCTGACCTACCTCTTGCACCATGAGATCAGAATTACTCCTTCGCCTCTCCTTCCTTGTTGCCACGGTCTCGTTTGCCGCACTGGTTTGCGCACAGCCCTTCACCCTACGCGGGCAGATCAGCGAAAAAGGCCAGCAACCTGTGCCGGATGCCAACATCGTGCTTGTCGGAACCGACCGCTCCGCCACCACGGATGTTGACGGGCGGTTCACATTCACCGCCTTGGCAGCTGGGGAATACACCGTGCGCGCTGCTGCTTTGGGCTACTCCACCGTGGAACAAAAAGTGAATGTTTCCTCTGACATTCGCGTGGAATTGACACTGACCTCCACAGCCATCGACCTCAAGGAAGTGCAGGTGACACCGGGGAGTGATCGTACACTGACCTCCGTGATAAGAAACATCGACAGCGACCTGCTGCCAGAGCAGACCTC
>JBEPUG010000229.1:0-3798 GCA_041691695.1 Flavobacteriales bacterium | reverse complement strand
CGTTCTTAGGGTGATCGGTGATAAGTGATAGGCGATAGGTCGCTGCCGACTCCTCTGCCATCTGCCTCCTCACTTGGATGTTCACGATCGATCGTTGATCCCAAGCACTACCGCTGGCCCGCGCCGCGTTGCATCTTCCGCAACTTCACGCCGTGAAAGAGAAGATCCTCCGCTTCGTGCCCAAGCCACTGCGCAACCGCTATGGCGCAGGCCTCCTTGCGCTGCTCCTGTGGATCACTCTTTTCGCTGACTACGACCTCTACACGATGTTCAAGCTGCGCCACCAACTGGGCCAGATCCAAGATCAGCATGAATGGTACGCGGAGGAGATCGCGACCACGCGCGAGCAACTGCACGAGATCAACAGCGATCAGCATCTGCTGGAGAAATTCGCCCGCGAGAAGTACCTCATGAAGCGCGACAACGAGGACATTTTTGTGCTCGTTCCCAGGAAAAAGTGAGGGCTGGCGTTTGTACGATACACGCAGGGCAGAGCGCTCAGATCCTGAATTCCAGCGTGGCGAGGAAAGGATCTCGTACTCGTGCTATCCTATGGCCGGAAGGCCAGTTTGAATTTCAAATGGAACGAAGCGGGCAGCTCTGCTGCAGCATCGGAACCGCCACTATGACCTTCGCCACCGTTTTCACCTCCGCTACCCCCGCCGTTGCCGCCACCACCATATCCACCGCCCATTCCACCATTTCCACCCGTTCCGTTGGCGGCATCCATCCCCGAACCGCTGTCTTCATCCTCCTTGTGCTCGTGACCACCACCGGGGGATCCGTTCACGGTCACGCGGATGCTCCATGCCTTCACCGTGTCGGCAGCGGTGAGCTCCCGGCCCAGTATCGATCGGAACGGCACGCGGACATCATAAGTGGCCACGTCCATCGGATCCATGTCGATATGCGCTTGGATTCCGTTCTCCCCGCTGGCCATGTGCTCGCCATCGGCTTCACTCTTGAATCCCTGCGTGTTCAGCCGAAGGTTCACCGCATCCATGTTCATGCGGTGAGCGGTCTCGCCTGGTCTTCCTCTTCCGTCCCATTCCTCGGTTGAAGCTCCGCCACCGGCGTGCTCGCTATGCATCGGCATGGGGAATTCGATCGTGGGTTCTCCCTTTTTCTTGCCTAGCGTGTCTATGGTGACCACCATGCCCATCGCGACCATGCGCCGCGCCATCGCCGGATCAGCTCCGCGAATGGTGATCAACAGCGCATTGCCATCATTGTGGACGGCATACGCCAGCTTGGTCTCGCGATCGTAATAGCGCATCATGCCATGCGAGGGCCGCAGCGCCCCGGTGTCCACACGCCAATCGCTGTGGATTACATCCTTCTGAGCAAAGGCGGAGGCACAGGTGGTGAAGCCCAACAGGATCAAAAGGTATCGAGTGGCACCAATAAGTTGCCTTGACATCATAGAGCAAAGGACCATCATGAGTGGCCAAGGTTTGATCCGTTCGGGAACCTTAACAACGGACCAATAGTGATTTCCTCTTCATCCGGTAGAACTGCTTGTGCGATCAGTGCTGATGCCCGCCTTCCCCGTGAACATGCCCGTGGGAAAGCTCCTCTTCCGTGGCTTGGCGCACATCGGCGACCTCCACCGCGAAGTTGAGTGTGACACCGGCCAACGGATGGTTACCATCCACCAGCACCTCGCTGTCGGTCACCTCCTTCACCGTAACAACGCTATGCTCACCGGCTTCGAACTGCATGCCGACCTCGACCTTCTGATCGCCGAAACGATCCAAGGGGACATGCTGCAGCAGATCTTTGTCAAAGTCGCCGTAACCATCAGCTGGCGCCACTACGGCCGTGAACTTATCCCCCTTCGCCTTGCCTTCCATCTGGGATTCAAGACCGGGTACGATCATGCCGGCGCCTTGCAGATATTCGAACGGATCGCGCCCCTCGCTGCTATCGAGGACGGTGCCGTCGTTGTTGGCAAGGGTGTAATGGAAAGTGACCACGGAGTTATTCGAGATGTTCATGCCGTTGTGCTGTGCCCCTTTTTTTCAGGCGGCGCAAAAGTATAAACATCATGTTTCTGGCACAGTCCGGCGTCAGCGAACACGCCGATCACTTCAACTTTTCCGCGAAGACCTTCCTGAATTTCTCCAGTTTGGGCCGCACTACCATCTGGCAATAGCCTTGGTCCGGGTTGTTCGCGAAGTAGTCGTTATGGTAGTTCTCCGCAGGATAGAATTCCCCCAGCGGCGTGATCTCCGTGACGATCGGTCGGTCCCATGCTCCGCTCGCGTTCAAGGCCGCCTTCTGCTTTTCCGCGGTGGCGCGTTGCGTATCGTCTGTGTAATAGATGGCAGACCGGTACTGCGTGCCCACATCACCTCCTTGGCGGTTGAGGCTGGAGGGGTCGTGTACTTTCCAAAAGACCTCCAGCAATTCGTCGTAGCTGATCTGTTCTGGATCATACACCACTTGCGAGACCTCTGCATGGCCGGTATTACCGGAGCAGACCTGGTTATAAGTGGGATGGGCCAACGCGCCTCCCGTGTAGCCGGGCAGCACGGAAGCCACGCCCTTCAATTCCTTGAAGATCGCCTCAGAGCACCAAAAACATCCGGTGCCAAAGACCGCGGTCTTCGTTGTGTTCTTCGTCTTCGCTGAACTGTCTTCCATGATTCGATCCTTTGTTCCGTTCGGGGTACAAAGTTCGGCATGCGGGAACTGCAATCTCAACAAGGGGACAGAGGATCACGGCATATCGAGTCGATGCTTAAGCGCGACCCGGAATTGATGACAGGATCACAGGATCAACAGGATTGACAGGATCAACCCCGCCTGCGGCGGGAATGCGCTTTGCGGTCCGGCTTTTATGCTCGAAGGATCAAAAGCTGGCACTACTAGAGGAAGATTAAGGATCACGCTGTCTTCGCGCGCTCCCAGTAAACGTCCATCTCGGCCAAGGACATCTCGCCGAGCTGCTTGCCATCCTTGCGCGACTCGCGCTCCAAGTATTGGAAGCGCTGGATGAATTTGCGGTTGGTGCGTTCCAGCGCTTCATCCGGATCGATGCCGAGGAAGCGCGCATAGTTCACGATGCTGAAGAGCAGGTCGCCGAGCTCGTCGGCCTGCTTGTCGCTCTTTTGCTCCACCTCGTGTTTTAGTTCCGCCAGTTCCTCGTTCACCTTCTCCCACACCTGGGCGGCATGCTCCCAATCGAAGCCAACGCCGCGCGCCTTGTCTTGGATGCGGATCGCCTTCACCATGCTCGGCAGCCCGCGTGGCACGCCTTCGAGGACGCTCTTTCCGCTTTGTTCTGCGCCGTTCTTCGCCTTTTCCGTCAGCTTGATCTTCTCCCAGTTCGCCTTCACCTCTTCATCGTCCTTCACCTTCACATCTCCGTAGATGTGCGGGTGCCTGCGGATCAGTTTTTCGCAGATGCCGTTGAGCACATCGGTAATGGTGAACGCGCCTTTCTCCTCACCGATCTTGGCGTAGAAGACGTTGTGCAGCATCAGGTCGCCGAGCTCGTTCTTCACCTCCTGCAGGTCGTTGTTCAGGATCGCATCGCCGAGCTCGTAGGTCTCTTCAATGGTGAGCGGACGCAGTGTTTCCAAGGTCTGCTTGCGGTCCCACGGGCATTGCGCACGCAGGTCGTCCATGATATCCAATAGGCGCTTAAAGGCTTCGAGGCGGGTATCCATGGTGCAAGTTTATGCAGCGAGTCGTGAGTCCAACGAGTCGTGAGTCGGGGGTCAACGAGTCGTGAGCTGTGTCTTTTACACATATCCCAGCCCCCCCGACCGCAACCAAAGGCGTATGCCCTGG
>JBEPUG010000228.1:0-3833 GCA_041691695.1 Flavobacteriales bacterium | reverse complement strand
CCCTAAGCGTATGCAGGCCTACATGATCCGCTGCGAAGAACTCGTGAACACCTTCGCTGGGTATCAGGTTGATGCGGGCAATATCAAGCGGTGGATCGAAAGCGAGATGACCCTAAGGCTTAAGGCCTCTTGGTTTTTCAGGCGCATTGAGCTTCTGTCGTTCAGGCACCGGCTGCTTGGCCTTCGGCTCTGGCGTTTGGGCGCTTCTTGACATTGGGCGTATTCGGTCACTTGGCTTTTGGTCGACCAGAATGGAAAGTGACCCAATACTTCGCTCTATCTTGCCTGCATGGCCACGCTCGAGGAAGAAGCTCTTCATCTCCTGAGGGAGTCCGTGGGAGACCCATCCGCGACCTTTCGCGATGGTCAGCTTGAGGCCATAGTAGGTCTTGTGCGAGACCGCAAGCGACTATTGGTTGTGCAGTGCACAGGATGGGGGAAGAGCAACGTCTACTTCATTGCTGCCAGGCTTTTGAGGGAAAGGGGTGCCGGTCCCACTTTGATCATTAGTCCATTGCTGGCATTGATGCGAAACCAATTACATGCAGCCAAGCGCACTGGGATTCGAGCCGTCACCATTAACGGTAACACATGGAATGAACGCCATACCATTAAGGCAGCTGTAAAGGCCGATGAGGTTGATGCGATCCTTA
The DNA here is from genome assembly GCA_041691695.1 of Flavobacteriales bacterium. Taxonomy (GTDB): domain Bacteria; phylum Bacteroidota; class Bacteroidia; order Flavobacteriales_F; family PHOS-HE28; genus PHOS-HE28. The sequence continues at coordinate 3,180 of JBEPUG010000228.1, read as the reverse complement.
TAAGCCCCGAACAATTGGCAAGACCGAAGTTCGTCAATGAAATCCTCTTACCTATTGCGTCCCGCGTAAGTCTGCTTGTAGTAGATGAAGCCCATTGCATCAGCGATTGGGGACACGATTTCCGGCCAGACTATCGTCGGATAGTATCCATCCTTAAACGCCTCCCTTCAAACTTACCTGTACTGGGTACTACCGCTACCGCCAATGACCGGGTCATCAATGACCTTAAGACCCAACTGGGGGATGTCCACATCGAACGTGGCTCATTGGTAAGGGGGAGTCTTCGATTGCAAGCGATCCAGCTTCCCAGCCAAGCAGAAAGATTGGCTTGGCTCGCGGAGTATGTTCCTAAGCTGCCCAACTCAGGGATCATTTACACCTTGACCAGCCGGGATGCAGACCTTGTTACGCGCTGGTTGAAGAATGTGGGTATCAATGCCGAAGCGTACTATGCGAAGCTTCCGGGGAATGATGAGATGAGTGGCGATATGATGAGAGTGAAGCTGGAGGAAGATCTGCTTCACGATGGATTGAAAGTACTTGTTGCCACCTCCGCATTAGGTATGGGCTATGATAAAGCGGACTTGGGCTTCGTGATCCATTTCCAAGCACCTGCGTCCATCATTAGTTATTATCAACAGGTGGGTCGAGCAGGACGTAAGATCAGCAAGGCCTATGGAATCCTTTTACACGGACAAGAAGATGAGCGGATAAACGCCTATTTTCAGGAGTCCGCATTTCCCACAGAAAAGGCCATAGACGACGTGCTTAAGGAATTGGGTAAGAGTGACGGGCTGGGAGAGTAGGAGTTGGCGAAGGCCTTAAACATCCGAAACAAGGTGATCGAGCATATCTTGAAGTTCTTGGCGATTGAATCTCCATCTCCGGTATATCAAGATCGATCGCTCTGGAAACGCACCAGCATTCAATATAGCTTAGACAAGAAGAGGATCCAGGGGATCACGGATCAACGAACCAAGGAATGGCAGCAAGTGCTGGCCTATGTGGACCACAAGGAGTGCCTGATGAACTTCCTACAAAGAGCATTGGACGATGAGGTCCTTGCGGCTTGCGGAAATTGCGCCAATTGCCTTAGGAAAGGATTCCCCAGCAAAGCGAGCAGCTTATGGGAGGACAAAGCCGTCAAATTTCTTCTTCTATCCGAATTTGAATTGAAGTGCCCCAAAAAGGTTCCTCCGGGAAATCTAATGGACCTTACGGAGCAAGGTTATTTGCTACCGCAGTTCCAAGCAAAACGGGGTAGAGTGCTTTGCCGTTGGGGAGATGCTGGTCTGGGTACTCTTGTTATGGAGCAAAAACGCAGAGGAGTATTCTTGGACGATACGCTGACCGCGCTCACTGAAATGATCCGGCTGCGATGGAATCCCAAGCCCTTCCCAAAATGGATTACTTGTGTCCCCTCGCTGCGGCATCCAGAACTTGTTCCCGATTTTACGCGCCGATTGGCTGCCAAGCTTGATCTGCCATTCCATGATGTTGTGACGAAGGCAAGACAGAACGAAGCGCAGAAAAGCATGCAGAATCCTTTTCACCAATGCGCCAACCTCGATGGCGCGTTCAGCATAAGCATACCACTGCCCGAAGGACCTGTACTGCTTGTTGATGATGTGGTGGATTCCGGCTGGACCATGTCTATCATCGCAGCCCAGCTACGTCAGGCCGGCAGTAGTATGGTGTATCCAGTTGCACTCGCCAGCACCGCACCTAATTGACCGATGGATCTGAGACCGGACGATAACGTCATTGCCTTGCTCACTGCACACCTGCCGGGCGGTGGCCTCTTGCGGCCGCTCGCACCGGGCGAGTGGGGTCGCCTCGCGGCGTGGTTGCGCGACCATGAGATGCAGCCGCATGATCTGCTCGTTAGCGATCCCAAGCGGACATTGGAAGGGTTTCAGGACAAGACCGTCACGCTGGAGCGCATCGAGCCCTTGCTCGACCGTGGCTTCCAGATCGGATTGCTCTTGGAGAAGTGGCAGCGCGCCGGGATCTGGGTCATCACCCGCGCATCGCACGATTATCCGCAACGACTTTCCGAACTGCTGGGCGACCAAGCGCCGCCGCTCTTCTATGGCGCTGGAGACCGCAAAAAGCTGGATACAAAAGCACTGGCCGTGATCGGTTCGCGCAATGCCGCCGAGGTGGACCTGCACTTCGCACGGCAGCTTGGACACTCCGCCGCGCAGCAAGGTTGGTCCATCATTTCGGGCGGGGCGCGTGGCGTGGATGAGGCCTCCATGCGCGGCGCCCTCGAAGCCAACGGCACCGTGATCGGTGTGTTGGCCGACAGCCTTTTGAAGACCGCCACCTCGCACAAGTATCGTGACGCCATCCAACGTGGCGACATCGTTCTGCTTTGCCCCTTCAATCCGGAAACATGCTTCAGCGGTGCCAACGCCATGTCGCGCAACAAGTACGTCTACGTGATGAGTCGCGCTGCCGTGGTTGTGTGCGCGGACACGAACAAGGGCGGCACGTGGGCCGGCGCAACGGAGGACCTGAAGAAAAAGTGGGTCCCCGTCTGGGTGAAGCACAACGCCGACGCACAGTCGGGAAACCGGGCACTGATCGAACGTGGGGCGCTTGCTTTACAGGATACCGACCCACACACCTTCATCATGGAAGAACTGGAAGGAGGTGCTTTCGGTTCACACGAACTCTTCCCAGCACAACCGGCCCATGTGCATGAACCGGATGTGCCGTACGAAAAGGCCGAGGACAAGCCGCTGGCGAGCAAAAATGTTACGCCTGCTAATTCCGATGCTGATGACATGGAGGCCCTACTGAAAGCACTGTCAGTCCCCATGACCAGTAAGGCGCTGGCGAAGCACATGGCCTTGACACCAGAGCGTGTGACCAAGTTGCTGGATCACCTTGTACACTTGAATAAGGTGGAGCCTCCGAGAGGCAGAAAGAAGAGCTACAAGCTCGTCGGACTGGATCTGTTCAGCGGCGGATAGCCGCCCTTTGCTACCCCGCCTAGGCTCAGGTAGTGGACCATCAATTACGTTATCGGCAGGGTCGCCGATGCGGAAGACCCTGCGGGAGGGGGAAGTGCCACTATCGAAGATGGCCTGCTTGCCCGCATCCACCGGTGGCATCAGCTCCCGCTGGTACTTGTACAACCACAGCGACTTGGGGCATTGCCAGCCGCGGATG
>JBEPUG010000227.1:0-3934 GCA_041691695.1 Flavobacteriales bacterium | reverse complement strand
ATCCATGCCAGATTGCTGCTGTTGGTGATAGTCATCCCAGGACGGAACCACCGCCGGAACCCGGAGTATTGGTTGCCGCCATTGTCCAAGTGAAGAAGCGAGAACGGACGGGTAACGTTGGTCGTGTTGAATGCACCGATGCCCACGTTGCCGCTCAGGTCCTCATTGGTATACGTACCGATGGTCTGGCCGGTGAGCGTTGGTCCGATCATTGAGCCGCATCCGGAAGGTATTGCTCGTCCAGAGGTCGATCGGCTGGTTCACTACCGTTTTGAGCAATAGCGGGACGGTGCTCCCAGCTGCTAAGCCGAGATATGAAGCGCTAGTTCCAACAACATTTCCTCCAGGAAGCGCGTGCCATTCTGTGGTTTGGCCGTATCCAATTATTGCAACCCACATGGTACATGCCCATGCGCCAGTTCTTTTCAAATCCATGATCCATTTTTTATTGGACCGGACTAATCACTATCGCGTTACTACGAACTTCAGAACCGCTGTTGCCTCCCCTTCCCAAAGCCGCAAAACATAAACCCCAGAACTCCATCCATCGGTGGGTAGCATTAACTCATCAGTACTTATTCTAAAAGAACGTACTATGCGACCCGTCATATCCTGGATGTAGCCGCTGAATTCATGTCCTGGCCAACTGACTAAAAGGTCGCCTTGTGGTCCGCTAACCCATGCCGTCGGCGACTCTGACCCACTTATTTCCTCAACACCTGTGCTAACACACCCAAATGGGTTGGGAGACACGCAAACATTATCAACGAGGCAATAGGACCAATCCCCATTCCCAGGCGGCATTGGGACAACCTCCGTGTGGTTGTTGTCGAAGAAATTCCCCAAAACCACATACTTGTACGCGCTGTCCGCTATAACGCTGCCACTAACCAAGGTCCATGAGGCCGTATCTTCCAGCACTGCTGCCCTGTAAACATGAGCATAGTTGCGAAACGGGAAGCTCGGCCCAGTTAAATCGACCCAAGCATTTGAGTTCATCGTGAACAGCAGGCCCATGTTATTGCATGCCCCGGAATTAAGACCGAAGTAGTTGCCCGAATCCGCCATATTCACCCAAAAACTTATGTAGTAGGTTTCCCCCACTACCAACGGTGCTGTCAGCGGTGTACCAATATACTCCCGATACTGATCAGTAGTGAGATAGGCGTAGAACCCCGCATACGCATCTCCATCTTGCGCGTATTGGAAGGCCCATCCATTTTGCGGCACGCTAACTAGAGCGGCCAAAGCATCCGAGGCATCCGCACAGGCGTTAAAATAGTCCGGGCTGTTCAACCAAGTGCGCCAGTAAAGTGGTTGGTCGCCCTCTTGAAAACTGATGGTGTATGGGCAGGTGTCTTTGAGTTCGAAGGATCCATTGGGCACCAAATTTTGTCCTTCGCTGTAGTGTGGAACAACGAATAGCAGGCAGCACAGGGTTAGCTTCTCAGCCAACCTGTACCACCAGCTGTTCATCGTAAGGAGATGCATTCACTGAAGTTCATGATCCGCCGCGATGCGGATCGGTCCGGTCAAAAATGCCGCTTGTTTCCAATGCTCTTCGCCTCGCGGCTTTGGTGAGAGCATACCAGAAGGAGGTCCGGTGGTCACGGCGGCGGGGCTTACTTCACTTGGGCCTTCGCCTTACCTTTGTCAACTTTTGTTCATCTTACTTCGCGGTTTGGTGGGACATGAGTGACACGGCCCTCGGTGTTCATAGCACCGGGGGCTTTTTCGTTATAGCGTGAAAGGATAAGGCTATCTTGTCGGGGTCGGTTTCGACTGGCGACGCGCACCGCGCACTTGCTCGATGAAGGCCAAAACACAGTGATGCTGGGCTTCCATGGTGATGAAGGTAAGAGCATTATCGGAAGCTGCAAACTTCTGTTAATAAGCTCGCGTGTCCCGCCCTATGTCTTGCGTTAGGCCCAAAGGACCTTCACCCCAATTCCATCACATCCGCAACGGCCGGCGGGCGCATCACGGTGAAGCCTTCACCGTAGGTGCTTCCCACCAAGCGGCCCATCTCCAACGCCCTTCCTTGCAGGGTTGGAAGGAATTCCGGCACGCTGATCGGCGATACCGGCTCGGTGCTTTTCGGATCATGGAACTGGGAGGAGAAGCATTTCAGCGCGTCCATCTTCCGTTCCCAGAAGGCGGTGACATCGATCACCACATCGGGATCGATCCAGCGGTCCTGCACGCAATGCAGAACGGTCACCGGTCGCCATGCTTCCTGCGCGACACCCTCGTGTTCCGTGGCGATGCGGCGCAATCCGCTGAGGAAGGTGGCCTCCGCAACAAGTGACGCGCCACGCCCATGGTCGGGATGACGATCGCTTGTCGCATTGGTCAGCACCACGCGCGGCCGGTGGCGGCGCAACGCGACGATCACTTTCAACAGGCTGTCTTCATCCATGCGGAAGAAGCCGTCACGCAAACCCAATTGATAGCGGAACTGCGCGCCGAGCACCTTCGCTGCTTCGGTCGCTTCCCGCTTGCGGATCTCCGCAGAGCCGCGTGTGCCCAGCTCCCCTGCGGTCAATTCCACCAGCCCAACGGAATGTCCTTGAGCCACATGCTTCAGCACGGTGCCACCCATGCCGATCTCCACATCGTCCGGATGCGCGGTGATGCACAGAATGTCGACGGCCTCGTTCATTTCTTGCCGTCCAGCCAATCCAGCACGGTGGGGCTTAACGGCACTTCAGCGCTAGGCAGCATCGTCACCAAGTGCCCTTGCTCATCGATGAGGTACTTCTGAAAGTTCCATTTCACCTCACTGTCCAGCACGCCGTTCTCCTTCTTCTGCGTGAGCCACGCGTATACAGGACTTTGACCGGCTCCCTTCGTTTCGATCTTCGACATCATCGGGAAGGTGACGCCGTAGTTCTTCTCGCAAAAGGTCGCGATCTCCTTTTCATCGCCCGGCTCCTGCTGTCCGAAGTCGTTGCTCGGGAAGCCGATGATGATGAAGCCCTTGTCCTTGTAGCGCTCGTACAGTTCCTCCAACTGCTTGTACTGCGGGGTGAAGCCGCATTTGCTGGCGGTGTTCACCACCATCACCTTGTGCCCTTTGAGTTGTGCCATGGAAAAGGGCTTTCCATTGATGTCCGTGGCGGAAAGTTGATCGAAGCTCATGCTGGGGGTTTTATCCTGCTGCGCGGAAACGGCGACGTCCTTGGGAGCATTGCCGCAGGCCAACAGGGATGTGAGGAGAATGGAGGGAAGGATCAGACGCATGTGAATGGGAAAGGGTACAAAGGTACCGTCGGGGTTCCGCAGCGGTTCTATCCGCAGATTACGCAGATGACACAGATGAATGCCTTGCTCCGACCAATGCACTGGCTGACATGGAGGACTACGAGAGAACACTGACACCACGCCTCTCTGCGCCTCCGCGCCTCTGCGGCTTTTAGATCGAAGACGCCACCTCCGGTTCGCTATCTGCGTCATCTGCGGAGAAGATCAACGATGCCAGCTGCTGCCCCTCCTCTTCCTCTGTGCCCCTGTGTCTCTGTGGTGTGATCGAAGACGCTACCTGCGGATCACAACCCATCATCCCGAAAAAAATCCAGGTTCTTCAGGTCCACCAGATGCACTTCAGCGAAGTAGTGATGCAGGATATCCGTGTAGGAGTAGCCATCACGTGCCATGCGCATCGCACCTTCCTGGCAGAGGCCAACGCCGTGACCGAAGCCGCGGCCGTCGAAGATCACGCTATCGCCCACGCTGCGCATGCTGAAGAACGTGGAACGGAATCCCATGTCGGCACGCACCTTTTCCACCGGCACTTGCGGCCACGCGTTCGCCAAGTAGATGTCGCGGCAGACGGGTACGTCATTCGTGAACTTCTGCGCCACCGCGGGATCATCCACGGGCACGCCGAAACTGTTCTTCAAATAGGTGAGCCATGTGGAACGCTGCATTGCCT
>JBEPUG010000226.1:0-3971 GCA_041691695.1 Flavobacteriales bacterium | reverse complement strand
TGTCACTATCAAGCAGGACGGTGGAGCAGGGCGCGCCAAAAAGCGGCCGCATGGGGGCCCAACGTGCCCAAGCGATCAACAGGCTGATCGCTAAAAAGGGGATGCCGATCGCGCGCTTGTGCCGCGTAAAAAAGCTTCTGGCTTGGGCTAACATGATGCGATCTGGACCGTATCGAGGTAAGGAAGTGGCGCGTTCAGGATCCGCATCGTTGGGCAAAGATGTGATTGCTCGCGGGTAACGCTTGACCCACCTCCTATACCTTGTGCACCCCAACGCCTATCGCTATGTTTCGAACCCTACTTCTCGCCGCCTTGGCCAGCACCATGTCCACCGTCGGGATGGCGCAGATCTCCGTGGGCGGATCGCCTTATGGCCTCCGAGCTGGACTGAGTTTGCAGAACGTGCCCACCGCCTATGCGGCACCCTTCGATGCAGCAGCTACTGCCGTGGAGGATTCCATCGGAAAGGCCCATAATAGATCGCCCATGTACGGGCGCGTGCTCGACGTGAATGCGGATCTGAATGATGCGGGCGTATGGACGGAGATGCCCGATGGTGGTCGTATGTGGCGCCTGCGTGTGACGAGCACTGGTGCATTGGCCACGGAGCTCTTCTTTACCGACATGTTCCTACCCAGCGGGGCCAGCCTTTACGTGTATAGCGATGATGGCCAGCAGGTCCTGGGCGGATTCACCACCTATAACAATAGGCCATCGAGGCTTTTCTCCACCGCACAATTGATGGGTCCTTCGTCCATCGTGGAATATGACGAACCCGCGGCGGCAGCCGGACTGGGGAGCTTACGCATCTCCTCGGTGGGGCACGCCTACCGCATGGTTGGCGATGCCCTATCAGATGCTTGCGAGGTGGACGTGAATTGTCCCGAAGGCAATGGTTGGCAGCAACAAAGGGATGGCGTCGTGAGGGTCGGCGTGAAGACCGGAAACAACCTGGGCTGGTGCAGCGGCTCCTTGGTGAACAACCTGACGCAGGATTGCAAACCCTACTTTCTCACCGCGAATCATTGCAGCCTCAATGAGCAAGGAGGTCAATCAAGTGCTGCGGACTTTGAACAATGGAAGTTCTATTTCCACTATCAACGCCCGGGCTGTGCCAGCGGGACGGCCTTGGTCGGCGACCAAGTGGTCGGTTGCACCAAGCGAGGCGATAGCCATGACAACGGGGGGGCAAGCGGTTCCGACTTCCTGCTGCTGGAGGCCTTGGACGCTACGATCCCGGACAGTTTTGATCCCTACTGGAACGGTTGGGATGCCACCGGGACCGGCAGTTCCAGCGGTGTTGGCATTCACCATCCAGCTGGATCGGAAAAAAAGATCAGCACGTATTCCAGCAGTCTTCAAAGCAGCAGTTGGGGCAGTGTGCCGAATACCCATTGGCGAGTACTATGGGTAGCCACCGCTAATGGCCATGGCGTTACGGAAGGGGGGTCGTCAGGATCGCCGCTTTTCAACAGCGTGCACCGCATCATTGGCACGCTTACCGGAGGCGGCTCCGGGTGCAATTCGACCACACAGCCGGATTACTACGGCAAGGTGAGCTATCACTGGCAGAGCGACGGCGGCACGACCAACGAAAAACTGAAGCATTGGCTTGACCCCGGCAGTACCGGTATTCTCAGCATGGACGGTAGTTATGGTCCTTGCGGTCACTTAGGCGTGGATGAGGTACCTGCGATGGCGATGCCTTCGATATTCCCCAACCCAGCATCAGATAATGTCACGGTGATGTTCCCTGCGGGGATCTCCACTGTGGACCGCATCGAGGTGTTGGACATGACAGGTCGCTTGGTGCTTTCAGCGGAGCCGTCGCGTAACGATCGCGTGGAACTCAACGTGCATGGTTGGGATCCCGGGGTGTACTTGGTGCGCTTGGTCTCAGGCAACACACGCTCCGGTGTGGCGCGGCTTACAGTGATCACTCCGTAGCGACCTACTTAGCTTTTTCCTCCGGCGCTGGCGCCTCAAAAGGCTCGGCGGCCATAAGGTTCACCGGCAGTTTGCGTTGCCCATATTTTGCTTTCAATACCAAGCGTGATCCCTCGCCTTCACTTTCGGTAGCGAAGAGCTGAATATCGATGTCGGTGCTGTCGGTGAAGGCTTTCGGCCACTTCTGTTTCACCAATGCGATGAGTTGCGGCGTGGTTGCCTGTTCGTTGGTCTGGAAGAGCGGTGAGATCTCCACCACAGGTCCATCGCGCCAATTGCCCACGGCATAGCTGTAAATGGTAGCAGGCGGTTGTGCTTGGAGATGGCCCGCCAATATCATCAGCGGCAGTAGGAGCAGAGTGGTGAGTGCTTTCATTGTTGACGGCTGGAACGCAAAGGTCGGTCCATCGATTCAAACGCGCCGATCATCATTCGTCAGTATTCATCGTTGATCACGAACTACCTTCGGGAAGATGATGCGAAATATGGGGGTCACGGAGAGGAAGGGATGGATTTTCCCTGCCTTGCATTCAGGCTTGTTAGCTGTTCTGTGCTGCTTCAATGCCAGCGCTCAGGACCCGTCCTTCGTCGGCACCTTTACCCTTACGGAGATCAACAGCGGGGGCATCAGCGTGGATTGGGCGATACACAGCGTCAACACCTGCGACGGCATCGATGTGGAACGTTCCACCGACAGCCTGAACTTCACTTCGGTCCACCACATCGAAGGCATCTGCGGCAGCATCGACAGTCCCGTGGCCTACAATTGGTTCGACGCTGACCCACCGGAACTCACCACGGTCTATTACCGGTTGCGACTCGGCTTTTACGGGCACAGTATGGTGCGGTCCATCTTCTATGGCCAACTCGCAGAAAGCCAACAGCGCATCTATCCGATCCCGGCAAGGGAGAAGGTGACTGTGGTCCTGAAAGTGAAGCCATCATCGCCGATCGCGGTCCAACTATTCGATCTGATCGGCCAGCCTGTGCTTGTGCGGAACGCCGCATCGGGTCCACAAGTGGAACTCGACGTAAGCGAGCTCCCTACTGGGATCTACCTCTATCGCGCGGTCGCCGAGGGCCGGACCTTCACCGGCAGGCTGGTCAAGGAGTAGCCGGCGTGCCTGGGCTGATCTCGGTGATGCGTATCTCCATCACGGCCGCTACGGGTGCGTTCTTCTTCACGCTATCGATGCCGTTATCGCGCGAGCTTTCGCTGCTGTACACCTGGCTGCTGCCCACCACCTGCTTGTTCGCGGCCAGCAGGTTGAACGAAGCCCCCGCATCGGTGGTCTTTCGCTCATAGTTCGCGTCGTCGGCCGCGTTCTTCTTCACGCTCTCTATGCCGTTCTCCGCGGATGCTTTCGTGGTGTAGCCTTGGCTGGCGAGAATGTTCTCCCCATTGCTGGCCTTCAAGCGGAACCGGAATTGACCGGCCTTGTCGGTGTACAATTCAAAAGTGGACATGGGCGAGCGATTTAAAAGAGAACACGACCGCACCGGAATGGTTCGCAAGCAGGACCGGATCAAGCGCCGGAAGGACCTGGTATATTCTTCAGAATACGCTCTTCCAAAGGGGAGGCATCGATATCCCCAAGTGCGTCACGGTCTTCGGCGATGGTGTCGATAAAGGCGCTCTGCAAAGCATACACGCGACAAGCAGTGCAGATCCGTATGTGCATCCAAAGCTGCATGCGCTCCGTGGCGTTCAATGGCACCAAGCTGCGGTGCTCCATAAGCAGCGTTGCCTTTCGGCAGGAGAGCAGCAGGGTATGCATCAGACCCATGGGTTCAACTATTTGGTGCTGGATAATTTTCGTGTGATGCAATCGCGGAGACGCAGCTTGGCACGGTGGATCCGTTGCCAATAATTGGTCGTGGAGATGCCAAGTTCCTTACATATCTCCTCCGCTTCTTTTTCCTTGAGATACTTCATCTCCATCGCGGCGCGCCACTGATCGGGCAGTTCCTGAAGGCATCCAGCGAGGTAGCGGTGCAATGCCTCGTTGTCGGCGATCGCATCG
>JBEPUG010000225.1:0-3947 GCA_041691695.1 Flavobacteriales bacterium | reverse complement strand
TCCAAAACGAAAAACCCCGCTCTCGCGGGGTTTTTGTTGTTGGCCGACCAGGGCTTCCCGCATCTACGCTCCGCTCCGTGCGGGATAAACTTCTCGCCCTGTTCGTCCAAAACGAAAAACCCCGCTCTCGCGGGGTTTTTGTTGTTGGCCGACCAGGGCTCGAACCTGGACTCTTCTGAACCAAAATCAGACGTGTTGCCAGTTACACCATCGGCCAATACCGCTTTCGAAACCAGCTTACGCCACCTTGAAAGCGCGGCAAATTTAGAAAGTTACCTAATACGCCGGACAAGAAGTTAAGGCAGCATGCGACTTTAGGTACATTCGCCGCCTATCGTAGCCTCCAGCCACCATGAACTACAAGAAGCTCAACAATTTAACCGGATGGGCCGTGTTCGTGGTGGCCGCGTTCACCTACCTGTCCACCATTGAGCCCACTGCCAGCTTCTGGGATTGCGGGGAGTTCATCGCTACGGCCTTCAAACTGGAGGTAGGTCACCCGCCGGGAGCACCCTTGTTCATGCTGCTGGCCCGCACCGTCAGTGCGTTCGTCTCGATCCCGCACGTGCCCATCGCAGTGAACTGCTTGAGCGCCATCGCAAGCGCGTTCACCATCCTCTTCCTCTTCTGGAGCATCACGCACATGGCCTTGAAAATGGCCACCCGGATCGGCGATGAGGCGCTCACCACCGGCAAGATCATCGCCATACTTGGCAGCGGCCTGGTAGGTGCCTTGGCCTACGCTTGGAGTGATTCCTTCTGGTTCAGCGCCGTGGAAGGCGAGGTCTACGGCATGTCCTCCTTCTTCACGGCCATCGTCTTCTGGGCCATCCTCAAGTGGGAAAGTGAGGCGGACAAACCGAACGACACGCGCTGGCTGATCTTGATCGCCTACCTCATGGGCCTCAGCATCGGCGTGCACTTGCTGAACCTGCTCTGCATCCCCGCCATCTGCTTTGTCTATTACTTCAAGCGATATACCGTCACGCGCAAAGGTGTCATCTATACTTCCATCATCTCGTTGGTGATCTTAGGCACCATCCAAGCCTTGATCATTCCCGGCATCGTCCAGCTAGCGGGCAAATTCGAGCTCTTCTTCGTGAACGGTCTCGGCCTGCCCTTCAACTTCGGCAACCTCATCTATGCACTGATCATTATCGGCCTTATCGTGTGGGGCCTCATCTGGACACAGCGCAGGGGCCGGTTGGTGCTGAACACGATCCTCCTCGGCGTCACCGTGATCCTGCTCGGCTACAGCACCTTCGCGATGATCACCGTGCGCAGCAACGCCGATCCCCCTATCGACGAGAACAATCCGGAGAACGTGTTCAACCTGCTCAGCTACCTCAACCGGGAGCAGTATGGCGATCGCCCCTTGATGATGGGCCAGTTCTGGGGCAGCCCGATGATGGATGACCGTGGCGATGGCGAACCGGTAAATACCGCCACCTACAAGGTGATGAAGGGCGAGCAGGTGGTGAAGCTCATCTACGACGGCTGGAGCGCGGACCACTATGTGGCCGAGCATCCAGGCCTCTCGCTCAAGGACGAGTACATGATCACCGATGCGCGCAAGGAGACCGAGCCTATCTACGACCCCGCGACAACGATGATGTTTCCGCGCATGTACAGCTCGCAGGCCAACCACATCCCAGCGTACAAGCAATGGAGCGATTTCAGGGGGCGTTCCGTGCGCACCGTTGGTCGCGACGGCAAGCCCACCATCGTGCAAGTGCCCACGCAGCTAGAGAACCTGAAGTTCTTCCTGAACTACCAGATCGACTGGATGTACTGGCGCTATTTCCTCTGGAATTTCGCAGGCAGGCAGAATGACATCCAAGGTGACGGCAACATCACCGATGGCAACTGGTACAGCGGCATCAAGGCGATCGATGCGCAGCGATTGGGCAACCAGGACGACCTGCCGCCGAGCATGACCTCCAACAAGGGCATGAACAAGCTCTTCCTGCTACCGATGCTGCTGGGCTTGATCGGTCTCATCTACCAGTTAACACGCGACATCCGCAACTGGACCATCGTGATGCTGCTCTTCCTTTTCACGGGCCTAGCGATCGTGGTCTACCTCAACCAGACGCCGTTCCAGCCGCGTGAACGGGACTATGCTTACGTGGGCTCTTTCTATGCCTTCGCCTTCTGGATCGGACTCGGTGTGTACGCGCTGTTCGATGCGGCGCGTTCCATCACGCAGAAGGAACTGCTCTATGGCGTGGGTGGCACTCTCGGCATCGGCGTGCTGAAATACCTCGCGGAGTTGGCCTCCGGCGATGACCATTCCATCTCCTACTGCTTCTTCTGGTTCGGCATACTGGCCGGTGTTGCTTTGGGTTTGATGTACCTGCTACGGACCGTGCGCAACGACAAGCTGAGCGCTGTGGTGGCCACATTGATCGGTATCGTCGTCCCCGTGGTGATGGTGCGCGCCGAGTGGAACGACCACGACCGTAGCCACCGTTACCCTGCTCGCGACCTGGCCGCTGACTACCTCAACAGCTGTGCGCCCAATGCCATCCTCTTCACCAATGGCGACAACGACACCTTCCCGCTCTGGTATGCGCAGGAGGTGGAAGGCATTCGCACCGATGTACGCGTGGTGAATCTCAGCCTGCTGAACACCGACTGGTACATCGATGAGATGCGCCAGAAAGCTTATGAGAGCGAGCCTGTACCCATAGACATCGATCCGGAGAAATACCGCCAAGGCACCCGCGACGTAGTTGCACTGATCCCCAATGACAAGGTGAAGGGCTACCTCGATCTGAAGCGCGCCATCGAGTTCGCCACGGACGACCGCAACCTGCGGCAGATCTTCCAGCACGGCATGAAGGACGCTTACATACCGAGCCAGAATTTCCGCATCCCTGCGGACAGCGCCTTCTGCTTCGGGACGCAAGGCATGCTCTCGGCCAAGGACACCGCGAACTTCACCGGAGAACTGCGCTGGACGATCGACAAGCAATACGTCCTGAAGAACCACTTCATGATGATGGATATGCTGGCCAACAATGATTGGAAGCGGCCTATGTACTTCGCCGTCACCACCGGGCCGGACAGCTATCTGAATCTGCAGGACTACTTCCGCTTGGAAGGTCTCACCTATCGCATCGTACCCGTGAAGAGTGATTCGCGCAATCCCAACTCCTATGGTTCGGTGAACACCGATGTGATGTTGGACAATGTGATGAACAAGTTCAAGTGGGGCGGCATGGATTACGCCAAGGGGGTGTACCTCGATGAGAACGTGTTGCGCATGACCACCAACCTGCGTCTTCAGATCGCCGCGCTGGCCAGCGAACTGGCCAAGGATGGCCGGAAGAAAGAGGCGAAGGAAGTGCTGGACCTGGCCCAGGAGAAGATGCCCGAGAAGAACGTGCCGTATGACCGGATCATGCTGCCGATCATCGAGGCTTACTATCAGGCCGGTGATACCACTTCCGCGAACAACCTGAACAAGCGGCTCTTCACCATCATGGACCAGAACATGACCTGGTACCTGAGTTTGGAACCGCAGTTCGCCGACAAGGTCTCCGATGACATGAACATGGCCCACTTGGTGATGGAGCGCTTGGGGCGCACCGCACAGATGAATGGCCAGAAGGCGGTCGGAGACAGTCTGATGGCACGCTCCGCCTACCTGGACACGCTGTATCAGGAGAAGTTGGAGGATATTTCCACGCAAGGACTGCGCACCTCGAGGGCACGGTTCTGAGCGAGATGCGCGGCCTGCTGACGGCACTGCTGGCCAAGTTGGACCAGCGCGTGCTGTGGCGGGTGCGCTCCGATCGCAAGGAGGTGTTCCTCACTTTCGATGACGGACCGGAACCCGAGGTGACGCCTTGGGTGCTGGACGTCTTGGCCCTTCACCGCGCAAAGGCCACCTTCTTCTGCTTGGGAGTTCAGGCGGCTGCGGCCACGGGCCTGATGGCACG
>JBEPUG010000224.1:0-4000 GCA_041691695.1 Flavobacteriales bacterium | reverse complement strand
CTCCAACCCAAGTTGTGGACCGTGGCTTCGCCCGGGCCATCAGCGTCCATCGATGTCCATTTACGCGGCCGGGCCTGCGATATGAAGTTTGCCCCATTACCTTCGCCCCGTCTTGCATCGGGGTGCCCCACAAAGGCTGAGATCACACCCGTAGAACCTGGGCAGGTAATGCTGCCAAGGAAATCCGCTTCCACACTATGGAGCGCCTCCGTGCCGGACGTAACACACGGAGGAAGATGTACAAACTGGTATTGACTTGCGCTGCGGCTTTGATGGTGAACGCGATGTTCGCCCAAGCATATTTGTCCGGAACGGTGCGCGATGCGGAAGGAGAACCGGTGGCCTTCGCCAGTGTGCTACTAGGCGATCAAGGGCGGCTTGCCCCGACGAATGATCAAGGCGCCTTCCATGCCAAGGGATTGTTCACGGGTGATCTGCGCATTCGCGTGAGTGGAGTGGGTTTCCTTCCGCAGGACACGACCATCGTTTTGCGCGCGGGCGTCAACAACATTGCGATGACCCTCGCTCGCAGCACCGTCGAGCTCGCCGCCGCCGAGGTCACCGCCGTGCGTGCCGGTGATCGTGCACCATTTGCAAAAAGCACCTTGACGGCCGAGGAGATCGAGAAGACCAACACCGGCGTGGACCTGCCGTATTTGCTGAACATGCAACCGAGTGTGGTCGTGGGCAGCGACGGCGGCACGGGTATCGGCTATACGAACATCAGCATCCGAGGAAGCGATGCTACGCGCACCAATGTCACCCTCAACGGAGTGCCCTTCAACGATGCCGAGAGCCAAGGCACTTTCTTCGTGGACCTGCCGGACATCGCCACCAGCGCGGCTGATATCGAGGTACAGCGCGGCGTGGGCACCAGCACCAATGGGCCGGGCGCATTCGGGGCAAGCATCAACCTGCGCACCACTGCCGTGCAACGCGAGGCTTGGGGCCTGATCGATGTGGGAGGTGGCTCCTACAACACGCAGCGCTATTCCGTCAGTGCAGGCACGGGCTTGATCGATGGAAAGTTCAGCCTCGACATGCGGCTCTCGTCGATCACCAGCGACGGCTATATCGATCGCGCCAGCGCTGATCTGAAGAGCTACTTCCTGCAAGGCGCGTGGATCGGAAAGACCCGCTCGTTGCGTTTCATCACCTTCCGCGGAAAGGAGGTTACCTATCAAGCTTGGGATGGTGTGCCGCGCGATGTGACCGACACCGACAGGACATACAACGCCTTCACCTATGACAACCAAGTGGACGACTACGACCAGAGCCACTACCAACTGCTCTTCGATCAGCAACTGGGGATGAACACGACGTTGAACGTGACGCTGTTCCGCGTGAATGGCTCCGGCTACTACGAGCAATATCAGCCGAACGACAGGCTCTCGACCTACGGGATCGCTCCGGCGGTGATCAACGGCGATAGCATTACCACCACGGACATCATTCGTCGGCGATGGCTTGTCAATACACTGACGGGAGTGAATGCCAGCGCCGATATGAAATTGGGTGCCAGCAAACTGGTGCTTGGTGGCAGCTACAGCGATTACGAAGGCGAGCACTATGGCGACGTGATATGGGCACGCTATGCAGGGAGTACGGACATCCGCCAACGCTACTACGACGACAACGCCAAGAAGACCGACGCTAACGGCTTCGCGAAACTCACATACGCGCTAAACCCGAAGATCGACCTCTATGGAGATATGCAGCTCCGCAATGTGAGCTACAGTTTCCTCGGCTTCAACAACGAACTCGACAACGTGACACAACAGGTGAACTACACCTTCTTCAACCCGAAGGCCGGGTTGCTCTGGAGTGTGCAGGACGGGACCACGACCTATGCCTCCTTCGCGGTGGCCAACCGGGAGCCGAACCGCGACGACCTTGATCAGACAACGCCCGCGAGCCGCCCGGGCCCGGAGCGCCTCTACGACACCGAGCTTGGTATCGAACATCGCGCCGGTCGCTGGAATGCGGGCATCAACGCATACTACATGAATTACTATGATCAGCTCGTTCTCACTGGTGAGCTCAACGATGTGGGCGCAGCACTTCGCACCAATGTGCCGCAGAGCTATCGCGCTGGAGTGGAACTGATGTTCGGCGTGCAGATCGCGAAACCGCTCACATGGAAGGCCAATGCCACGCTCAGCATGAACAAGGTGCGCAACTTCACCGAGTACGTCGATGACTGGGATAACGGTGGTCAAGTGGAGGTGCACTATGCATCGAGTGATCTCGCCTACTCGCCCAATGTGATCGCTGCTAGTGAGCTCGGCCTGCGCGTGTGGAACAAGCCGAAGAAGGGACGTGCGGACCTCACGCTCGTCACGAAGTACGTGGGTTCGCAATATCTCGACAACAGCGCCAGCTCCGACCTCATGTTGGATGCCTACGTGGTGAACGACCTGCGCGCGAACGTGACACTGCTTAGCTTGAAAGGCACGAAGAGCATCGACCTCAACCTCACCGTGCGCAACATTTTCAGCGAACTGTACGAGAGCAACGGTTGGTCCTACAGCTATATCAGTGAGGACCGCAGGCAGGAGGAGGTGGGCTTATTTCCGCAGGCGCCGATCAACGTGGTGGGCGGGGTTAGCGTACGGTTTTGAGGAGCGATCCCGTTCACGAAGTCTGCTGATCCCGGTGGCCAAGGCGGTCATGCATGCCGAGGATGTCCATGGAACCAACGAACAAACGATGTCACAACGAACGGTCTGACTCAGACCTAGGCGACAGTCCGTTTGGCGAACCCCGCTTCCAACACATCCTACTTTACTCCAAGCGTAGCCGCGATCCCTTCACGGTAGGCGGTCGCCTTCAAGCCCAGCATCTGTTCCAACTTGCTGCTGTCAAAACGGTAGTCACTTTCGGATTGGTACATCATCTCCACCACTTCGCGCAACATGGGAATGAAGAGCCCCAGCAAGCGCACCCCGGTCTTTCCCAAGCGCTGTATCCCATAGGGTCGGCCCGCCAGCTCGCAGGCGATGCGCACATACTGTTCGCCCGTAATGGGTTCCTTTCTCGTTAGCGCATGCCACGTCTGGCCAAAGGCGCTCGGTGTGTTCGCGAGTTCCACCACAGTCCGAGCGGCATCCGGCGTGTAGGTGAAGGTGTGGACGGCCTTGGGGTCACCTAGCCATTGCGGGGTCCTCTTCGCTCGCAGGCGTTCAGTAACGGTGGACTGTGTGATGCTCTGCGCGGCACCGGGCCCGTAAAAGTCCGCTGACCGGACGATCATCGCGGTGAGCTCGCCGCGCTTCATTTCATCCAACAGCATCGTTGCGATCACGGCGCGGACTTCCCCCTTCTTGCTGCATGGATTGAAGGGTGTTGTCTCGGTCATGGTGCCGCGCACCTCGCCATAGGGGTATACGTTGTCGAAGAAGACCAGCTTGCTCTGGTGGCGTTTGCAGGCATCGATGGTATTGCGCATCACGCGCGGCCATTGCTCTTGCCAGATCCGGGCGCTGTATTTCAACCCGGCCACCAGGTAGACGACCTCACTGCCCGCTACGGCTTGCTCCGTGGCTTTGGCATCAAGCAGGTCCGCCTTGAAGAGCTCGTCGGTGGCGTTCTCTCGCTTCGGATCGCGGCTCACCTGGCGGACGCGCGTTGTGTAGGGCAGCGCGAGCGACACTTGATGGCCGATGGTGCCGTTGGCGCCGAGTATGGTGTGCATGGTCGGTGGATGGTTGATAAGAGGTTCACTTGGGTCGGTGACGCTTCAAGGTCCAAGCCACATGCGGAACCGGCATGATACGCTTGATCTCCACCAGCGCGGAACAGGAAACTCTACCGCGAAGCAAACGAAAGAACCGAATACCGCTAGCCGCGCCCGCAAGGTTTGCTGCGGACGACAAGAGCAGGATGGAGATCTTTTAGGCGGTGGATCACAAGGGCTTCTTCATACTCTTGTGATCCACCGTGTGGAGCTGCTATTTCGCGGCTTGTGCATGCGCCTCCACGAACCCTGTCTCTTATACAC
>JBEPUG010000223.1:0-4062 GCA_041691695.1 Flavobacteriales bacterium | reverse complement strand
GCTCCACCGCCTGCTGCGGGGCCGGCCATTGCTACTGCGGCAGCTGCCGGTTCGATGCCATGGGTTTCTTTCATATAGCTGAGCAGTTCGCTCACCTCCTTCACGGTGAGGCCCACGAGCTGATCACCAATCGATTTGTAGTCTGCCATCTTCTTCGGGTTGTTAGGTGCTTTGATAGGGAAGCTATCGTGCGTAACGCGTTGGATCTTGTTAATGAGCTGCTCGTTCTTCGAGCGCTTTGAGCAGGCCGCCGATCTTTTGGCCACTGTTGCTTTGCAGAGCGCCCAGAATGTTCTTGATCGGGCTTTGAAGCAAGGCAAGAACGTCGCCGATGAGTTCTTCGCGGCCTTTCAGCTCGCTCAGCATCACCAATTGGTCGTCGCCGATGAACACCGCCTGATCGATCCAGGCGCTCTTCAAGGCAGGACGGTCGCCCTTCTTGCGGAAGTCCTTGATCAGCTTGGCTGGTGCGTTGCCTTTTTCGGCAAAGAGAACGGCCGTCTGGCCGACAATGGAAGGATACAGTTCGCTGTAGTCCTTACCTTCGACACGCTCCATCGCCTTACGAAGGAGTGTGTTCTTCACCACTTTCATCCGAATACCGCCTTTGTTGCAGGCGCGACGGAGATTACTGGTGCTCTCGGCGCTCATCGAACTGGCGTCGGTGAGGTACAGCACGTTGGTGCTTTCGATCTCACCGATAAGCTCGGTGATAGCTTGGTCTTTTTCTGCGCGGGTTGCCATTTTCTTGTTCTTTAAAGGTTAGGCGCCCAATATGCGGGTATCCACCTTAATGCCTGGACCCATTGTACTACTGATGAAGATGCTCTCCACGTAAGCGCCCTTGGCAGTGCTCGGCTTGAGCTTCAACAAGGTCTGCAGTAGTTCATTGGCGTTCTCGGTAAGCTTGGCCGCATCAAAGGAGACCTTACCGATCACCGCGTGGATGATGCCGGACTTGTCCACCTTGAAGTCGATCTTACCGGCCTTGACCTCTTGTGTGGCCTTCGCCACGTCCATGGTCACAGTACCGGTCTTTGGGTTCGGCATCAGGCCGCGGGGACCCAGAATGCGGCCCAGTGCGCCCACCTTTGCCATCACGTTGGGCGTGCAGATGATCACATCCACGTCCGTCCAACCATTCTTGATCTTATCCACGTACTCGTCCAGACCGGCCATGTCGGCGCCGGCGGCGATAGCCTCTTCGCACTTGGCGGGGTCTGCCAGCACAAGCACCTTCACAGTACGGCCGGTGCCATGGGGCAGGCTCACGGTCCCACGAACCATCTCGGTGCTCTTCTTCGGGTCTACCCCAAGGCGGACCGCAATATCCACGGTGGCGTCGAACTTGGTGGTGCTCGTCTCCTTCACAAGGGCGGTGGCCTCTTGCAGGTCGTAAGCCTTGTTCACGTCGATCTTACCGGCGACAACCTTTCTTTTCTTGGTCAATTGTGGCATGGTTTCCGGTTATTTGCTGATCGGGCTTTCGCCTGTCACGGTAATTCCCATGGAACGGGCGGTGCCCGCCACCATGCGCATGGCGCTTTCCACGGTGAAACAGTTCAGGTCGGGCATCTTGTCCTCGGCGATAAGCTTCACTTGATCCCAGCTCACGCTGCCTACCTTGTTGGTCTGTGGCACTCCACTGCCCTTCTTTGCCTTGGCGTGGTCCATCAGCTGAACCGCAGCAGGTGGCGTCTTGATGATGAAGTCAAAACTCTTGTCCGCATAGACCGTGATCACCACCGGCAGCACTTTGCCGGCCTTGTCCTGCGTGCGTCCATTGAACTGCTTGCAGAATTCCATGATGTTCACGCCCTTTGCGCCCAGCGCTGGACCGATGGGGGGTGCCGGGTTCGCCGCCCCGCCTTTTACCTGGAGTTTCACCAGACCTGTTATCTCCTTTGCCATTCCTCTTGTTTTGTGTCCTGTTTAACGCCTCTCTTCGATCGGCTCGGACGGGTTTATTCCTTGTTGGGGCGAGAGATCTCGCACCCATACTGTTTTTAGATCTCTTTTTCGACCTGCATGAAGCTCAGTTCCAGCGGCGTCCTTCTTCCGAAGATCTTCACCATGACCTTGAGCTTCTTCTTCTCCTCATTGATCTCCTCAATGGTGCCGTTGAATCCGTTGAACGGTCCGTCTATCACCTTCACCCCCTCCCCCACGTGAAAGGGGTTGTGGATGGATTCGTCCGCATCGGCCAGTTCGTCCACCGTTCCGAGGATCCGATTCACCTCACTCTGCCGCAAGGGGACGGGGTCGCCGCCCTTCTCTGAACCGAGGAAGCCGATCACATTCGGCAGTTGCTTCAGCGTGTGTGCGGTCTCACCGGTGAGGTCCGCCTCCATGAGCACATAACCCGGAAAAAAGTTGCGCTCCTTGCTCACCTTTTTACCGTCGCGGATCTGGTAGACCTTCTCCATGGGGATGAGCACCTGCGCGATGTAAACGCCCAGGTTGGAGCGCCGGATCTCCGTATCGATCAGCTCCTTCACCTTCTTCTCCTTCCCGCTGATCGCGCGAAGGACATACCATTTCTTCGTGGTGGTCTCGGCCATCTTACTGTCCCATGAATTTGTAGATGAAGCCTAGGATACCCTTCCAGAAGTTGCCGTTGCCCATGTTGTGGACACCGAAGATGAAGTCCATCAGGAAGACGATCAGTGAAAGGATGAGCGCGGAGACGAGCACCACAATGGCGCTGCTCTGCAGGTCCTTCCACGTGGGCCAACTCACCTTGTGGACGAGTTCGTTGTAGCTCTCGCTCAGATATGTCTTGAAGCTTGCCACTGTTTTTCGCTTTGGCACGGGAGGCAGGAATCGAACCCGCAGCCTACGGTTTTGGAGACCGTCGCTCTACCAATTGAGCTACTCCCGTTCGTTCCTGTTCGTGACTGGTTTCTTTCGGCGGCAAAGGCCGTCCACCTTTCGGCGGACGGCCCGTCGACCGTTTCTTGTCGTTCGTTTACTTGATCACTTCGGTCACCTGGCCGGCACCCACGGTACGTCCACCCTCACGGATGGCGAAGCGCAGACCTTTGGTCATGGCGATCGGAACGATCAACTTCACATGGATCGACACGTTGTCACCGGGCATGATCATCTCGCGCCCTTCTTCCATGGTGATCTCTCCAGTAACATCCGTTGTGCGGAAGTAGAACTGGGGACGGTACTTGTTGTGAAAAGGCGTGTGACGGCCACCCTCCTCCTTCTTCAGGACGTAGATCTCGCCCTTGAATTCGGTGTGAGGGGTGATGCTACCGGGCTTGGCGATCACCATGCCGCGACGGATCTGATCCTTTTCAATACCGCGCAGGAGCATACCAACGTTGTCGCCGGCCTCACCGCGATCGAGCAGCTTCTTGAACATCTCAACACCGGTGCAGGTGCTGGTCAGTTTCTCTTCCTGCATCCCGATGATCTCGAGTGGGTCGCCGGTCTTCACCACGCCAGTCTCGATACGACCGGTAGCAACCGTTCCACGACCGGTGATGGAGAACACGTCCTCCACGCTCATCAGCAATGGCTTCTCGGTTTCGCGAGGGGGGATGGGGATCCAAGAGTCAACAGCATCCATCAGCTCCATCACAGTGTCCACCCACTTTGGCTCGCCGTTCAAAGCGCCTAGAGCGCTGCCGCGGATCACAGGGGTGTTTTCACCGTCATACTCATAGAAGGAGAGCAGTTCACGGATCTCCATTTCCACGAGATCGAGCAGCTCGGCGTCGTCGACCATGTCGACCTTGTTCATGAACACGACGATCTTGGGCACTCCTACCTGACGGCCGAGCAGAATGTGCTCGCGGGTCTGAGGCATGGGGCCGTCGGTCGCGGCCACCACGAGGATGGCACCGTCCATTTGGGCAGCACCCGTGACCATGTTCTTCACATAGTCAGCGTGGCCCGGGCAATCGACGTGCGCATAGTGACGGTTCGCTGTGGAGTACTCCACGTGCGAGGTATTGATGGTAATACCACGCTCCTTTTCCTCCGGCGCATTGTCGATGGAGTCAAAGCTACGGGCCTCCGAGAGACCTTTGTCGGCCAGCACTTTGGTGA
>JBEPUG010000222.1:0-4145 GCA_041691695.1 Flavobacteriales bacterium | reverse complement strand
GGCCGGCCCCGCAGCAGGCGGTGGAGCGGCTGAGCCCGAGGCCAAGACCAGCTTCGACGTGATCCTCAAGGCCGGTGGCCAGAGCAAGCTCGCCGTGGTGAAATTGGTGAAGGAACTCACCGGTCTCGGACTGAAGGAGGCAAAGGACCTCGTTGACGGTGCTCCCAAGCCCATCAAGGAAGGTGTGTCCAAGGAGGACGCAGAGAACCTGAAGCAGCAACTGACGGAAGCCGGTGCCGAAGTTGAGGTCAAGTAAGCATACCCGATCCTAGGGCCGCGATGGCCGGGTGCGCCGCTATAAACGGAAGCACCCGGCTCATCAAGGCCCTACGCCCGTTGGCGGGCACATTCCCTTCCCTATGTACCGGGGGCTAATTCAGGTACCAGTAGGTCGTCGGTCGCTCGATAATTCCCAGCACTCCCATCATGGCCCAGACGAAGTCACTCCCGCGCAAGAACAAGCGCATCGATTTCGGTTCCACTTTTCTTCCGGCGCAGTATCCGGATTTCCTTGACATCCAACTGAAGAGCTTCGAGGAGTTCTTTCAGATCGAGACCCTCCCCGAGAACCGGGAGACAGAGGGCCTCTACAAGGTGTTCATGGAGAATTTTCCCATCACGGACACCCGGAACCAGTTCGTGCTCGAATTCCTTGATTACTTCATCGATCCCCCGCGTTACAGCATCGACGAATGCGTGGAGCGAGGCCTCACATACAGCGTTCCACTAAAGGCGAAGCTTAAGCTCTATTGCACCGATCCGGAGCACGAGGATTTTGAGACCATCGTTCAGGACGTGTATCTGGGCCAGATCCCCTACATGACCCCCAAGGGATCGTTCGTGGTGAACGGTGCCGAGCGCGTTATAGTGAGCCAGCTGCACCGTAGCCCAGGCGTATTCTTCGGCCAGAGCCGCCACGCCAACGGCACCAAGCTTTACAGCGCCCGCGTGATCCCCTTCAAGGGAAGTTGGATCGAGTTCGCGACGGACATTAACGGTGTGATGTACGCCTACATCGACCGTAAGAAGAAATTGCCGGTGACGACGCTGCTGCGTTCCATCGGTTTCGAGAGTGACAAGCAGATCCTGGAGATCTTCGGCTTGGCCGACGAGGTCAAGGTGACCAAGGCCGCCCTCAAAGAGGCCGTCGGCCGCAAGCTCGCCGCTCGCGTACTGAAGAGCTGGGTGGAGGATTTCGTGGACGAGGACACCGGTGAGGTGGTCTCGATCGAACGTAACGAAGTACTGATCGACCGTGAGACGATCCTTGAGGAGGGACATGTGGACCTGATCGCTGAGAGCGGTGCGAAGACCATCATCCTGCACAAGCTGGGGGTGAACGCTGCCGACTATGCACTCATTTTCAATACCCTTCAAAAGGATACATCGAACTCCGAGAAGGAAGCGGTCGAGGTTATCTATCGTCAACTTCGGAACGCCGAGCCACCTGATCTGGAGACGGCCCGCAGCGTTATCGATAAGCTGTTCTTCAGTGAGCAGCGCTACGATCTCGGAGAAGTGGGGCGCTACCGTATAAACAAGAAGTTGGGCCTCGAGAGCGAGCTCAGCGTTCGGGTGCTCACCAAGGAGGACATCATCGCCATCATCCGCTACCTCATCGAATTGGTGAACTCCAAGGCGGATGTGGACGACATCGATCACTTGAGCAACCGCCGTGTCCGCACGGTTGGCGAGCAGCTGCACAGCCAGTTCGGCGTGGGCCTCGCCCGTATGGCCCGCACCATCCGCGAACGGATGAACGTGCGTGACAACGAGGTGTTCACACCTACTGACCTGATCAACGCCAAGACCCTGAGCTCGGTGATCAACTCGTTCTTCGGAACGAACCAGTTGAGCCAGTTCATGGACCAGACCAATCCGCTCGCGGAGATCACCCACAAGCGCCGCCTCTCGGCACTTGGGCCCGGAGGTCTCAGCCGTGAGCGTGCTGGCTTCGAGGTGCGCGACGTTCACTACACGCACTATGGCCGCCTATGCACCATCGAGACACCTGAAGGACCGAATATCGGTTTGATCAGCTCGCTCTGCGTGTATAGTAAGATCAACAACCTCGGTTTCATCGAGACTCCTTACCGTGAGGTGAAGGACGGAAAGGTGGACCTGAAGGGTACACCCATCTACCTGAGTGCGGAAGAGGAGGACATGAAGATGATCGCGCAGGCCAACGCCCAAGTGGCGGAGTCCGGTGAGTTCACAGGCAAGCGTATCAAGGCACGCCAGATGGGGGATTTCCCTGTGGTGGAGCCGAAGGAACTGGAGTTGATGGACGTAGCGCCAAACCAGATCGCTTCTATCGCGGCAAGTTTGATCCCCTTCCTGGAGCACAACGACGCCAACCGTGCGCTGATGGGCTCCAACATGATGCGCCAAGCGGTCCCGCTTTTGCGTCCTGAGGCGCCGATCGTCGGCACCGGCCTTGAGGAATTGGTCGCACATGACAGCCGCGTTCTTTTGTCTTCCGAAGGCGAAGGCACGGTGAAATACGTGGACAGCGAGAAGATCGTGATCGAGTACAAGCGCTCCGACGATGAACGCTCGGTGAGCTTCGATGGCGACGAGAAGGAGTACAAGCTCACGAAGTTCATGAAGACGAACCAGAGCACCTGCATGAACCTGCGTCCGATCGTCCGCAAAGGCGAAAAGGTGACGATGGGGCAGACGCTCTGCGAAGGCTACAGCACCGCGGATGGCGAGTTGGCCATCGGCCGCAACCTCGTGGTGGCTTTCATGCCTTGGAAGGGTTACAATTTCGAGGATGCCATCGTGATCGGTGAGCGCGTTGCGCGGGAGGATATGTTCACCTCCATCCACATCGACGAGTACAACATGGAGGTCCGCGATACCAAGCGCGGCCAAGAGGAACTCACCGCGGACATCCCGAACGTGAGCGAGGAAGCTACCAAGGACCTCGATGAGAACGGACTGATCCGCATCGGCGCAGAGGTGAAGGAAGGCGACATCCTGATCGGCAAGATCACACCGAAGGGTGAGACGGATCCCAGCCCTGAAGAGAAGCTGCTCCGCGCTATTTTCGGTGACAAGGCCGGCGATGTGAAGGACGCTTCCATGAAAGCTCCGCCCAGCACCAAGGGCGTGGTCATCGACAAGAAGCTCTTCGCCCGCGCGGTGAAGGACAAGAAGACCAAGGGCAATGAGAAGGCCGTGCTGGAGCAGATCGCGAAGGAGGAGGGCAAGGAGCTCGCCGACCTGAAGAACCTGCTCGTGGAAAAGCTGATGGCACTCATCGGCGGCACGAATTCAAACGGTGTCTTCAATAAGTACAAGGAAGAGCAGATCCGGAAGGGTGTCAAGTTCAGCGCCAAGGTCCTGCTAGGAGTGGATTATATCACCGTGGACCCCACGGACTGGACGAGTGAGAAGAAGATCAACGAGCTCGTGCGCCAGCTGATCCACAACTACACCATCCGCCACAGCGATATCAGCGGTACCTATAAGCGCAAGAACTTCCAAGTGAGCGTGGGCGACGAATTGCCAGCAGGCATTATGAAGCTTGCGAAGGTCTACTTGGCCAACAAGCGTAAGCTCACAGTGGGTGATAAGATGGCTGGACGGCACGGTAATAAGGGTATCGTTTCGAAGATCGTCCGTGATGCAGACATGCCCTTTCTTGAGGATGGAACTCCGGTGGATATCGTACTGAATCCATTGGGCGTGCCTTCCCGCATGAACTTGGGCCAGATCTATGAGACCGTTCTCGGTTGGGCGGGCCTGAAGCTGGACCGCAAGTATGCAACACCCATCTTTGATGGTGCTTCCATCGAGGAGATCAATGCCGAGACCGACGAGGCGGGGCTCCCCCGTTACGGCAAGGCTTATCTCTATGACGGAGGAACAGGCGAGCGTTTCCACCAACCTGCTACGGTCGGCGTGATCTACATGATCAAACTGGCGCACATGGTCGATGACAAGATGCACGCACGTTCTATCGGACCCTACAGCCTGATCACCCAACAGCCATTGGGCGGTAAGGCGCAATTCGGCGGACAGCGCTTCGGTGAAATGGAAGTGTGGGCGTTGGAGGCCTTTGGTGCCGCCAATATCCTGCAGGAGATCCTCACCGTGAAGAGCGATGACGTGATGGGCCGCGCCAAGGCCTACGAGGC
>JBEPUG010000221.1:0-4182 GCA_041691695.1 Flavobacteriales bacterium | reverse complement strand
GAACGGATCATCTTCCAAAGGTCAGGCAACCATGAAAGGTCTTGTTTATGGAGGACCCGGCAAGATCGAATACAAGGATATCCCCAAGCCAGGCATTGAGAAGTCAACGGATGCGCTTGTCAAAGTGATCAAGACCACTATTTGTGGCACCGACCTGGGTATCCTGCACGGCAAGACGCCTTCGGTAAAACCAGGGACCACCTTGGGCCATGAAGGCGTTGGCATAGTGGAGGAAGTGGGTGATTCCGTACGGAATTTCAAAAAGGGCGACCACGTGATCATCTCCTGCATCACCGCCGACGGCACCTGTGAGTATTGCAAGAAACAGATGTACGGCCATTGCACCGATGGTGGCTGGATCCTGGGCAACCTCATCAACGGCACACAGGCGGAGTACGTCCGCATTCCGCACGCCGACAACAGCCTCTACCCTTGTCCCAAGGGCATGGATGAGGAAGCACTGGTCATGCTGAGTGACATCCTGCCTACAGGGCATGAGATGGGCGTGATCAATGGATGCGTGAAACCAGGCGACACCATTGCGATCGTAGGAGCCGGACCGATAGGTATGTCCGCGTTGCTCACCGCGCAGTTCTACTCCCCTGCCAAGGTCTACATGATCGACCTCGATGCCAATCGACTGCAATTGGCCAAGAAGTGGGGAGCCACCGATACCATCAATTCAGGCACGGCTGATGCTGTCAAACAGATCATGTCCGAAACAGCGGATGGTGTGGATGTGGCCATTGAGGCCGTGGGTGCTCCTGCCACTTTCGACATCTGCCAGAAGATCGTCCGTCCCGGTGGCCATGTCGCTAACATTGGTGTTCACGGGAAGAGTGTGGACCTCCAGATCCAGGACCTCTGGATCCGCAACATCACCATCACCATGGGACTGGTGAACACGAACACCACACCGATGCTGCTAAAAACGGTGACTTCAGGGAAAATAGCCCCGGAGAAGTTGATCACACACCACTTCAAGTTGGATGAGATCCTTCAGGCTTATGAAGTGTTCGGCAACGCGGCCAAGGAAAAAGCATTGAAGATCATCATCTCCAACTAAGGGCTGCACGTCCATCCAAGACCACAAGATGAAAATGAACTTGAACATCGTATCGCTCATCGCGATGATGGGGATCGTAAGTGTCGGCGATGTGCAATCCACATACACCATCAAAACGACCAAGGATGTCGATGTGGTACTTCAGGGCACCTCCACGTTGCATGATTGGCACATGGATGCGAAAGACGCTTCCGGGGCTGCGCAGTTTGTCTTTAAGCCCGGCAGTATGACCGAGCTTGTCGCTGTGAAGTCGCTAACGTTCTCTGTGAAAGCGGAAGACCTGAAAAGCGATAGTAAGGGACTTGATAAGAACGCATACAAGGCGTTGAAAACGGACATGTACAAGGAGATCCGCTACACGCTCACCTCTTCCACACTTACACCCGAAGAAAAGGGTTACCTCCTGAAGTCGGTCGGCAAACTAACCATTGCAGGGGTCACTAAGGATGTTTCACTGGATGTGCATTGTGTCCCGAATTCCGACGGAACGATCACTTGCTATGGAACATACAAGCTGAACATGACCGATTACAAGGTCGTTCCTCCGTCATTCATGTTCGGCGCCATGACAACCGGGGATTCAGTGACGCTGATCATCGCCGCGGTCTATTCGACGCATTGAACAGGTGACCTGCTTAGATCGGTAAAAAAACCACATCATGAAACAAGTCCTACTTTTGTCGCTTTGCCTTTCCGCCGTCGGCCTGCAAGCACAGCAACCAGCTTTGCAATATTTCAGGCCCAATAGCGAGGCGGGCGTGAATGTCTTTGAAACGAACAAGACCGATACGGTCCCCTTCACTGGTGTGAAAGTCCGCGTAGGCGGTGACTTCGCCATGCAATTCCAGGGCATAAACCAAAGCAACGACGCGAACAACCTGGTGGACCTCGGAACTAACTTCAATTTACCAACGGCCAACCTGAACCTCGATGTTCAGTTGATCAATGGGGTGCGCATGCACTTGGGAACCTACCTCTCCTCTCAGCATCATGAAGATTCGTGGGTGAAGGGTGGCTACCTGCAGATCGACAAATTGGACTTCATCCACCCCGGCTTTTTGGAAGGGTTCATGGATGTCGCCACCATCACTATCGGGATGGATGAATTCGACTATGGCGATGCCCACTTTCGCAGAACGGACAATGCCCGTGCGATCTACAACCCATTCATCGGCAACTACATCATGGATTCCTTTTCCACCGAGGCTTTTGGAGAGATCACGATCCAGAAGAATGGTCTAATAGCGGTCGCTGGCATCACCAACGGTAAACTCAATCAAAGTGTAGTGGTCACCGACCAAAGTGACAACCAACCCTCCTATTTCGGAAAGCTGGGCCTTGATAAACAACTGAACAATGATCTCAGGGTGCGATTGACCGCGTCGATCTATTCCAATCAAGGTACGACCACCGGCACATGGCTTTACGGCGGAGATCGCGCGGGGGCCAGATATTACAATGTCCTGCATACCACACCCGATTCCCTCGGAAACACCGAGGGTGCTGAATTTGAAGGCAGATACAATCCCAACTTCCAAAAGCTTACTGCCATTCAGATCAACCCATTCATAAAATTCAAGGGACTGGAGTTCTTCGGCGTTTATGAATTGGCCAACGGGAACAATGAGATCACCGTGCCGGTCGTTGCAAAAGAAGGAGCCTTCACGCAGCTGGCCGCTGAACTGCTTTACCGCTTTGGCAAGGACGAACGCTTCTACGTGGGAGGTAGGTATAATACCGTCCAAGGGAAACAACTGGATAGCGATACGGAAGACCTGAAGATCGCCCGCTATAATCTGGGTTGTGGCTGGTTCCTCTCCAAGAATATCGTGACCAAGGTGGAATACGTCAACCAACAGTACTTAGGTAACGCATGGACCGGGAGGTTCGCAGGAGCGAAATTCGATGGCTTCGATATAGAGGCCGCGATCAGCTTCTGAATTGGATCAAACGTTGATACTTAGGCCTGATCGACCGTTCTTCCCTACTGACCCAGCACCCGTCGCAACTGCTTCTCGAATTCCTCCGGTTGTTCCACACTGGCCACATGCCCGGACTTTTGGAAGATGATGAGATGATCGGCGGGTATATGGTTGCGCGCCACGATGCCCTTGCCAACGGATAGTGGGATCAAACGGTCGCCAGCTCCCCAGAACACATAGACCGGCATGGCCCATCTGTAGGTCTTGTGTGCGTATTGGTCTTCGCGCTTCAGTAGGTCCGCTAACAGGGCCGAAGTCTGTGGGGCTTTGGACTTCATGGCATCATTGATCTGGCGGAACGCAAATCCCGGCGCTTTCACAGGTTTGTAGGTAACGAGCGATAGCAGGCGCTTCTGCTGCTCCTTATTCTGCGGGTTGAAAAGGTCCGCGATGTCCTTCGCCCCTACCGAACGCGCCACGCTATCCGCCATAGCCGTTGTGTAATCGCTGGCTGGGCCGTCATAGATCACCAGCACTTTCACACGGGCCGGTTGCTGCTCCGCGAAATTCGCCACGATGGCACCACCATAGGAGTTGCCAACCAGGTCCACGGGCTTCCGGATGCCGAGACTGTCGAGGATCAGCTGCAAATGTGCCACTTGTGCGTCCACGCTGTTTCCGCTCCATTGCGTGGTGCTGTGTCCATGGCCGATCAGGTCCGGGATGATCAGGTCATAGTCCTTGGAAAGATCCTTCACGTTAGCGGCCCACATCAAGCTTTGGCTGGAGATGCCGTGGACGAGCATCAACTTCGGTCGGCCATCATCGGTGCTGCCGGGCGCGGTGCTACTCCAAGTGTAATGCGGTCCGGCCTTGTCGGTGAAGGTGTATGCATGCAGGCCGCTCTTCTCGAAGACACGGGTGTCCTTGCGGACGCCCATCTTCACCACGTTGCAGGAGGTGATCAGGATCGGCAGGGAAAGGACCAGAAGAAGTGGATGGATACGCATGTGTGAGATCTGATGCAAGGTCGTCAAAGGTCGGTGTGTTCAGACGCTCTTCGGCCTCACCTCCAAAACGTTCCCACTGACATTCACACCGTCCTTTCTCCGTAGACCGGAGAAACTCAAGGTAGAGAAGATGGTGGCGATGCCGAGTACGATGAAAGCTTGATGTAGGCCGCGGGCATAATGC
>JBEPUG010000220.1:0-4191 GCA_041691695.1 Flavobacteriales bacterium | reverse complement strand
TGATCCGCGGGAAGCTGACAGCGCACTAGTTCAGGTGTACCCGCCGCGCCATGCTGTTGCTGGCGTTCTGCAGCCGCACCACGTAGATCCCGGAGGCGATGCTTTGGGTGGGCAGCCGCAGTGTGGTGCTCCCGGTGCCGATAGCCTGCGCGGATCGCTCCAACAGTAGCTTTCCTTGTGCATCCAACAACGTCAGGTCATAGGTCCCATCCAAGCTGGAGGCCACGACCACGTTGAGCGAATGGCCATCGTCCCAAGCATTCACGATACGGGTCCCGTTGTCGGCATCGCAGCCCGCGGCGATCGTTGGGCTCACCGTGCTTTGCCCGTCGATGTCGGTCTGGCGCAGCCGGTAGTAGGCCAAGCCGGAAGCATCGGGGTCGATGTAGGCATACTGGATCTGGCTGCTGCTATTGCCCGCGCCGTGTACCTCGCCCAAGGCTGTCCACGTGGTGGCATCCTTGCTTTTCTCGATGGTGAAATAGGCGTTGTCCTGCTCAGAGGCTGTGGTCCACGTGAGTTTCACGATGCTGCCATCGCAGGCCCCGCTCCACGCAAGGAGTTCGATGGGCAAGGGGGAGATGCGACTCGCTAAAGTCCAGCTGCGGTAGAAATCGGCCGTAGTAGGCGGGATGACACCGGACACTGTATCGACGGAGAGTGTTCCAATCGGTGTCATATCACCCCAAAAGCCAGGAGGTAGAGGATTGAAGCGCTGCGCAAGCAGTTGGAGAGCAAGGCCCGGAGTGTTTCCACCATTAGGTGCGGCATCGGCCGGGTCAAAGACGAAAGTAATGTTTACTGCTGGCTTTGTCGAGTAGGCATAGCTTCCCTCGGAGGCGTCGATGATCCAAAAACGGTCGATGGCATTTTCGGAATTGTTCACCATGCCCGTGGCAAAGTCGTTCATGTGAGTGACATCCGTGGGCTTGTAGAGAAAATTGTTCCATCGGTCGGTTGCCGCGATGGTCCCCTTGCCATCATAGTTGTAGGTAGAGAAGATGATGGACCCATCGCTGCTGCCTACACCTGCTGGGGCAATGGTCACGGATAGAGGAATGGCCACTCCGCTTTGCGTGGAGAATGGAACGGTGTACATGCCTGCACCGGCCCCGATAGCCCAGCGGATCTTGTTCAATTCCGTCTCGCTTTTTATGATCGGGACATCGGACATAACAGCTCCCGCCATTGTGATCGCGTTCGCATTGGAGTTGTCGATAACCAAGTACGCCCCTGGATTCGTTGCCGGATCGTTGTCCGGGTTGAACACCACGAAGGGATGCTGACCAACCCCGACACCGGCGTTGTTAAAGACCAGTTGAGCGTTCTGCGCGGAACAGGCCAAGCAGATCACTCCGCCGATCAATAGGGTCAGTTCTCTTTTCATGATCGGCCGCTGATGCAGTAATTCCCGCCATCCTCGATCTCCAATGAGGATCTTCACTTTGGGCAGGTGAAGATATGGGGATAATGGACCAAAATGGCGTTTCCAGAGGAACCACATGAAGATGTGGCCCGACAAAGGCCTGTGGTTCTTTGGATCCATTCGTATGATCTTGGTCCCGGAATGACCGAACACGACCTCGGGCCTTGGAGCGGCGACCTGAATTGGCACGCGCTGATGCCTTACCCGAATTTTTTGGCGAGGCGCGTTGGCGATCGGGAGGAATGGGTCATCGGCGTGGCCACGCAGGAGGCGGCTTCCGTGGAACCTTCAGGTAAAGGGAGCGGAGCATTCGGCCACATCGGCTATGACCTGAAGAACACATTCGAGGATCTTTCCAGTAGGTGTCCGGAGCAGGACGGTTTCCGGGTGATGCAATGGTGGTCGCCGCGCTTCATCATTCATCTTCGAAACGGAAAGGCGTTGCTGCATGCGGAAGATCCCGATCTGGATGAAGGCCGTTCCTTGCTGAAGGAACTGACAGCGGCGCCTGCTCCGATCACGCGATTCACGCCCGCGATATGGACGCGCACCACTTCACGCGAGCGATACCTCGAACAAGTGCGGAAGTTGCTTGGCCACATCCAGCGCGGCGACATCTACGAAGTGAACTACTGCACGCAGCGCACGGCCACGCTGGAGGACTTCGATCCCTATGCCGCCTTCTTGAAATTGCTCGCCCATTCAGACGCGCCCTTCTCCGCGTTCCTGCGCAGCGGTGAAAACTTCGCGCTATGCGCCAGCCCGGAACGTTTCCTTCACATCGAGGGAGACCGTGTGATCTCGCAGCCAATGAAAGGCACCCGACCACGCGGCAGAAGCATGGCGGAGGACAGCGCGCTAGCGGAAGAACTCGCACGCGATACCAAGGAACGCAGCGAGAACATCATGGCGCTGGATGTCGCGCGGAACGATCTCAGCCGCATTGCCACTTCCGGTTCCGTGCAGGTGGAGGAACTTTGCGCGGTGAAGAGTTATCCCAGCGTCCATCAGATGGTGAGCACCGTTGCCGCCCGGATCCGTCCCGGTCTTTCGATGATGGATGTGCTGCGCGCCACCTTCCCGATGGCCAGCATGACCGGTGCACCGAAGATCCGCGCGATGCAACTGATCGACGAGGTGGAGGACATGCGGCGTGGGCTCTTCAGCGGCACGATCGGATATTTTCTTCCCGACGGCACGGCCGACCTCAACGTCGTGATCCGCACAATCACCTTCAACGCTTCCACCGGCGCTGCCTCCTTGATCTCAGGCGGGGCCATCACCGCGGCCAGCGATCCGGTGCAGGAATTCGCGGAGTGCGAGCTCAAGGCGCGTTCGGTGCTCAATGCCTTCGGCCATGCTTGCTGAGGTCCGGCGCTTCATGCGGCGCGAGGCGATGCCTTCCGCAAACTCACCGACATGGGTAGCGGTGAGTGGCGGAGTGGACAGCATGGTGCTTCTGCATGTGCTGCGCGAGTTGGGTCATACCTGCCTCGTGGCGCATGTGGATCACGGTCTCCGCGGTGCTGCAAGTGATGGAGATCGCCAGTTCGTGGAAGATCATGCGATGCGACTTGGACTTCCGTTCCGCTCCGTGCGTGTGGACGTGATGGCAGCCGCGAACGGGATCTCCGTGGAAATGGCCGCGCGGGAATTGCGTTACGGCTGGTTCAGCGAATTGCTTTTCGAAGGACCGGACCGATTGGCGATGGGACACCACCGCGATGACGCGACGGAGACATTGTTGCTGAATCTGCTGCGCGGCACGGGAACACACGGCTGGGCAGGGATCCAACCGGTGGC
The DNA here is from genome assembly GCA_041691695.1 of Flavobacteriales bacterium. Classification (GTDB taxonomy): domain Bacteria; phylum Bacteroidota; class Bacteroidia; order Flavobacteriales_F; family PHOS-HE28; genus PHOS-HE28. Next base: position 962 of record JBEPUG010000220.1, on the reverse strand, counting down.
AGCCATTCTCGGAGGTTCGATCTACCGGCCGCTGCTCTGCGTGGGGCGTGAGGAGATCTTGGCCTATGCTCGGGAGAACAACATTCCTTTCCGTGAGGACGCGAGCAATGCCGAACCGAAGTACCTGCGGAATCGCGTGCGTAACGAGTTGCTGCCTTTTCTGGAAGAGCTTCGCCCGGGATCGAGAATGACACTGGCCCGAGCAACCGACCGACTTCGCGAAATGACCGAGGCTGCGAGCCGCTGGACCGAAGAAGCGACAGCGCACCTGGTGCCGAATGAAGAAGGCGTGATGCGTATTCCGGTTGAACTGTTAAGGAAAAGTTCCACGCCGCATTTGCTGTTGCAACATCTGCTGCGTGACAGCGGCCCGCACCCGGATGTGATCGACCAACTTATCGACGCCATACATGATGGATCGACAGGAGCGGTGTTTTATATGGGTGATCGGCGCGTCACCATGGGTCGGGACCATGTGTTGATCGATCGTGCGGTGGACGGCTTTCCCAGCTTCCCCATCAACTTGGCGGAAGAAAGTGGCGCGGCCGGGCCGTTCTGTTGGGAACGATGCAAAAGCAATGCGTTGCCCAAAGCGTTCGATCCGCACACTGCCTGGCTGGATCTGGCAAAGCTGAAAGAACCCTTGGTGCTGCGCCCGTGGAAAGCGGGTGATCGCATGCGGCCCGCGGGTCTGGGAGGCTCCAAGCTGGTGAGCGACCTCCTGATCGATGCCAAGGTGCCCCGAAATGAGAAGGCGGGCGCCTATGTGCTGGTAAGCGGCGAGACCATCATTTGGCTCGTGGGGCATCGCCTCGCGGAAGGCGTTTCAGCGAACGAGGCTTCCGCTGCAGTGCTCCGCGTGGTCCAAGGTTCGCAGGCAGGATCACCGGTTTGAACTTTTTTGGCCAGAATGCCGCGCAACGTAAGGCGGTTAGATTTGCGGGAACCGCCGTCTTCCCTGT
>JBEPUG010000219.1:0-4217 GCA_041691695.1 Flavobacteriales bacterium | reverse complement strand
GCACCTACGCGGTGACCTGTCCGCGCCCGGCGCGCTGGAAGGCGATCACGAAGAGAAGCGCCCCGAACATCAACAGCGCACCACCGATATAGGGCGCGGTGAAGTGCAGTTCGTAAAGTAGGCCGCCCAACAATGGCCCCGCGATCCGCGCCAGCGAGCCGAAGCCCTGGTTCATGCCCAGCACCTGACCCTGCTCCTTCCCACTCGCTAGACCGCTGAGCAAGGAAGAGATGCTCGGCATCATGCAGCCGTTCGCGCCAGCCAGCAATACCAAGGGCACAAATTCCCAAGGGATGAAGTGACCCTGCGGCACGAAGGGGATGCCCAAAAGGCCCAGCCCCATGAGGATGCATCCGTAGACCATCAGACGAGGCTCACCGAATTTCCGCACCAACGTGCCGATCAAGCCGCCTTGCACGATCGCCGTGGAGAAACCGATGAAGGCGAACATGTATCCGATCTGCGCCTCCTTCAATCCATAGTGCTGCTCCCATAACAGCGATGCAGTTACGGTCATCATACTGAACGCGGTGATGAAGATGAAGCTGGTGATGAAAAGGTCCCGGTAGCGCTCGTTACCCAAGGCCCTGATGGTCTGCGACACGGGCTTCATCTGCACCTTGCGGGTTGTGTCGCGCTGATGGTGTGATTCCGGGAGGAAGAGCAAGACCAGCACGAGGTTGACCAAGCTGAGGCACATGGCGACATAGCCCACGGCGTCCATGCCATAATGCTGCTTGACGAAGCCGCCCACCGGTGGACCGAAGATGAAGCCCAGACCGAATGCAGCACCGATCAGTCCCAACGCTTTGGCACGACGTTCCTTCGGGGTGACATCGGTGATATAGGCCTGCGAGGTGGCGATGTTGGCCGAGCCCACGCCGGCAACAGTACGGGCCAACAAGAGCAAGGCTATGGTGTGCGCATGGGCCAGAAGCAGGAAGGAGAAAGCAGTGATAGCCACGGTGCCAGCGATCACCGGCTTGCGCCCGAAGCGGTCGCTGAGGCTGCCCCAGAATGGCGAGAAGGCGAAATTCATCAGGGCATAAAGCGCCATGATGAGGCCGATCATGATGGGCGATGCCCCCAGTTGCGCGGCGTAGACCGGCAGGATCGGGATCACAATGCCGAAACCGAGCAGGTCGACGAAGACGGTGAGGTAAAGGATGTAAAGCTTTCGATCCATGCGGAAGGAAGTGCCAAGCGCACCGGGGGCGCGAAATTATCGCGCAGTGCAAGACGAGAATGTGAAGGTGTGATAATAGCAGCCCGCTATTAGGTGGGTCAGATCCGCTCCACCTCAAGCACTTTCTTTCTCAGTTATCGGCTTCGCTGGCCCAGGTGCAATGGAAACCGAGCGCACGTAAGGCCGGATGATGAGCCTGATGGTGTTCTTCCAGCTCAAGTATTTCCACGCCCAGTTGGTGATCACCATCACGCGGCGGCGGAAACCCACCAAGCTCATCAAGTGGACGAACAGCCAGAGATACCAAGCGATAGGGCCACCGAAATGGAACGAGCCGATGTCCACCACTGCCCGGTTGCGTCCGATGGTGGCCATGGACCCCTTGTCGCGGTAAGAGAAGGGCTTCCATTCACCGGCATTCGTGCGGACCAAATTCTTGGCCAGTTGCTTCCCTTGCTGGATCGCGACCGGTGCTACTTGCGGATGGCCCTTTGGCCAGTCGGGGTCGCCGGTACTTTGTGCGATGTCCCCGATCGCATAGATGTTCGAGCTGCCTTGGATCCGATTGAAGGCGTCCACGCGATAGCGCTGGGAACGCTCATCCACCGCGGCTTCGAGGCCTGGGATGGGAAGGCCCTTCACCCCTGCCGCCCAGATCACGGTATTGGACTCCATCGTCTTTCCATCCTGGAAGGTGATCGTCTCGCCATCGAAATTGGTGACGCGCTGCCCGAACTGGACATTCACGCCCAGTTCCTTCAGGTACTTCAACGCCAACTCCTGCGCCTTCGGCGAGAAATTCGCCAGCACCGCGTGGTTGCTGTCCACTAGGTGGATCTGCATCCGGTCGTTCTGCATCTCGCGGTACTCGTGCTTGAGGATGGTCTTCCGGATCTCCGCCAGTGCACCGGCCAACTCCACGCCGGAAGGGCCACCGCCCACGATCACGAAGTTGAGCCGCTGCCGTTGCTCCTGCTCATCGTCCAAGTAGAGCGCCGCCTCGAAATCTTGGAGGAAGTCGCTGCGGATATCCAGCGCTTGGTTGATGCTCTTCAACTGCATCGCCTGATCGGCGACCTCCGTGTTCCCGAAGAAATTGGTAACGGTGCCTGTGGCGAGCACCAAGTGATCATAGGATACGCGGCCATGGTCCGTGTCCACGCAATTGTCCTCCGGCCTTACACGCAGCACTTCGCCCATGCGGTAGATCACGTTGGGCATCGGGCCCACGGTGCGGCGGAAGGGATGCGCGATGCTGTCCGCGCCAAGGCTGCCTGTGGCCACTTGGTAGAGTAGCGGCTGGAAGCAGTGGTAGTTATGCTTGTCCAGCAGGGTCACCTTGAACGGTTTGCCTGCTAAGCGTTGCACCAGTTCCAAGCCGCCGAAGCCACCGCCCACGACGACGATGGTGGGCCAAGTCAGGGCATCGAAGGCAGCTCTGTCCGGTGTTGGCATGATGCGCAAATTTGGTAACGGAACACCTGAGCATCGGTGATGTTCATCAGCAAGTGCATGTGGTGCGCACCTTTGCGGCCGATGTACGAGCCGGACACCATAGTCGCGTTGAGCACCGCACCGGGCACGGGCGCCATCGCCGTGGTGCGCATCAGCGGGCCGGACACGGTGAAATTGATGCATGCCGTGGTGCCATCGATGCTCCTCACGCCGCATCCGCGCGAGGCGGTTTTCGTAAAGCTCCGCGATGCCAAAGGCGCGGTGGATGAAGGCCTGCTCACTTGGTTCCCCGGCCCCCACAGCTATACCGGCGAGGACGTAGCGGAGATCAGCGTGCATGGTTCGCCCTACATCCAGCAGCGTATGCTCGAAGCCTTGGTGGCCGCTGGTGCTCGTATGGCGCGGCCCGGCGAATTCACGCAGCGCGCCTTCCTCAACAAGAAGCTCGATCTCAGTCAAGCAGAGGCCGTGGCGGACCTCATTGCCAGCGGAAGCCAAGCATCGCACAAACTCGCATTGCAGCAATTGCGCGGCGGTTATAGTCAACAGATAGAAGGCCTGCGGGAGCAGTTGATCAGCCTGAGCGCCTTGGTTGAATTGGAATTGGACTTCGGCGAAGAGGATGTGCAGTTCGCGGACCGCAACGAACTCACCGCGCTGTTGAAAGGCATCGTGAAGGTCTGCGATGTGCTCATCAGCAGCTTCCGTTATGGCAATGCGGTGAAGCAGGGCGTGCCAGTGGCGATCATCGGTGCGCCGAACAGCGGCAAGAGCACCTTGCTCAATGCACTGCTGCAGGAAGACCGCGCCATCGTGAGCGAGATCCCCGGCACCACGCGCGACACGGTGGAAGAGACGATCAGCCTAGGCGGAGTGCTGTTCCGCTTCATCGATACCGCGGGCATCCGGAATACGCAGGATACCGTGGAGAAACTTGGCATTGAACGCAGCTACAAGAAGGCCGCTTCGGCCAGCATCGTTGTGCTTCTCGGCGATGCCGGTGTGTTGAGCGAAGGCGCGTTCCGCACACAAGCGGACATGCTGCGGAAGCGCATCGGCGCAGGTCCGGTGATACTTCCGGTGTTGAACAAGAGTGATCTCGTTCCTGATAGGCATGCCCGTGTAGTGAAGGACGAAAGGGAGGTGAAGGAAGCGATGGAGGTCATGCAGATCTCCGCGAAGAAGGGCAATGGACTTGAGGAGCTGAAGGAGCGTTTCATCGCCCATGTGCTCTCATTGAACACCGGTGAAAGCGACATCGTGGTGACGAACGCCCGGCATGTGGAAGCCTTGACGAATGCGCGCACTGCGCTGCTATCCGCGCGAAAGGGCGTGGAGGACGGCATCAGCGGCGAGTTGTTGGCCACGGACCTGCGGCAGGCGCAATATCATCTCGGTGCGATCACAGGCCAGATCACTGTGGAGGATCTGCTGGGCAGCATCTTCTCGCGATTCTGCATCGGGAAGTAAGTATCACGAGAGCGGTCCGCGCTTGTAGATGTCCACCAGCGAGGCTCGCGCAACAAGCGCGAGGCAGCCCGTGTGAGTTCCTTCAACTGTTCCAACAACACATCCA
>JBEPUG010000218.1:0-4244 GCA_041691695.1 Flavobacteriales bacterium | reverse complement strand
CCCTTATCGGTATGGATGTCCACACGCTTGCTGGGCGCGATCATGTGGTCGCTTCCACCATTGCGACGCACGTAGATGAAGCCTTCGTTGGTGATGTAATGCACGAACCAGCTGATCTCATCGGCGTGCGCTTCGATCACCACCTTGTACTTCGCGGACGGGTTCACCACGGCGACCGCGGTGCCGTAGTTGTCCGTGAAATGCTCGTCCACATAAGGCGTGATGTAGTCCAGCCAAATGCGCTGGCCACTGCTTTCGAAACCGGTGGGGCTGGCGTTGTTCAGGTAGCGCTCCATGAATTCCATGGAAGCGGGGGTGAGGATGCTCTTGGTCTTGGAGGAACCTTCTTTCTTGGAAGCCTTGCGGCTGGTCTTTTTTGCCATGGTGGGATGTATGTCTCGATCGCGTTCGAGTGGGCAAAAGTACCCGGACGAGCGTCGTGAAACCCCGCTGCCTCGATCACGTATACATAGCGCCCGTGGATAACCACCTATTCCCATGCACCATCCGCTCATTCTCCTGTTCTTCCTGCCACTTGCCCAATGCGTAAGTGCCCAAGGCCCGGATCTCGCAGCCATGAAGCTCGCTTCCGCGGCGATCGCCCAAGGTGATCGGATGGTCCAGCGGGCAGGACACGACTCGCCCGAAGCCTTGAAAAATTACGAGGCGGCCCATGTGTTGGATCCGGCGAACGCGGAAGTGGACCTCAGATTGGGACTCTGCGCGCTGGAAGGGCCAGCTCCCGCCACCTCGCTGGACTGGTTCAAGCAAGCGGTGGCACTGGATCCTAAAGTGAAAAAAGGCCATTACCTGCTCGGCTGCGCCTATCAACTGAATGCGCAATGGGATGCGGCCATTGCGGAATTCAAACAGCACCTGATCATGCTTCGTGAAAGTCCGGATGCGGACCGCACTTGGAACAAGACGGAAAAGCACATCCTGGAATGCACCTATGGCAAGGAGTTCATGGCGCACGCCGATCATTCCTTCATTTCTTCGGCAGGAATCGTGAATACCGCAGCGGATGAATTCGGGCCGTTGCCCATCTCCGGAGGGGTCTTGCTCTTTACGCGGACCAGCTCCGTTGTCGTCCCGGAAACCGACCAACAGCGTGATGCGGTATTCATGAGTCGATGGACCGCGGAAGGCTGGGCCTTGGCCGACCCCTTATCGGCGGATGCAGGTAACGTCGGCACGGCCTGCATGAACGCTGTTGGCATGCGACCCATGACCTGGAGTGAAGGTGCCAAGGGACAGCAGCTCATGGAACTGGCGACCACGAGTAGTGGGCGTGATCGAACCGGGGCGGCTCCCCAAGATTTCACCAATGACCCCACGGCGGGCCGGCCCTACTTCACCACGGATGGCCAATGGTTCTACTTCTCCAGTGCCCGCATAGGCGGTCTTGGCGGATCGGATATCTATCGCTGCCAATGGGAGCCCGACAAGAATGAGTGGTCCACCGCGGAGAACGTGGGAGCGCCCATCAATTCGGAGTATGATGAAGATGGTGCATTCCTGACCGTGGATGGCAATACGCTTTTTTTCGCAAGTACAGGACACAGCAGCATAGGAGGCTACGACCTGTTCAGCAGCATTTTTGAAAAAGGGAATTGGACCCCTCCACAGGATCTGGGTTGGCCCGTGAATTCGCCCGGTGATGATCGCGACCTGGTGCTCACACCGGATGCTGGTAGCGGTTATTTCAGTAGCGACCGCGCGGGAGGAAGCGGTCGTTCGGACATCTATCGCGTGGACTTCGCGCAAGGTGGAAATGCCAATGCGACGGCCATGTTGGCCAGTGCTGGCCCAGGCATGCCTACCACGGATGCTCAGCAACGTCTCCGTTTGGTTGGCTTCATCAAAGGCCTTCACATGATGGAACCGGTGCAGGCGCGCATCGAACTCATCGATCTCGCTGACGCATCCAACACCGCGATCTGCACCAGTGATCCGATAACCGGTGAGTTCACTGCGGATATGCCGGCCGGAAGGAACTATGCCATGCATGTGACAGCGAATGGATTCCTGCTCCATAGCGAGCACATCGGCAGCGATTCCGCCAGCGGGGATATGCGCATGGACCTAGGGCTTTCGACAATGGCCGCCGGGAATTCGGAGGTGATGCGCAACATCCAATTCGCGGAGGATGTGGCCGTACTGGTCCCAGGCTCTGCGGCCGATCTGGACCGACTTGTGACCTTCTTGGCCACCGATCCCACACTACGGATCGAGATCGACGGGCATACGGACAGCGCCATCGGCCCGGTGCCCAACCAGCTTTTAAGCGAGCAGCGCGCACAGGTGGTGGTAGACTATTTGGTCGCACACGGAGTGAATGCATCTCGTTTGGTGGCAAAAGGGTATGGATCTGCTCAACCCTTGATGCCTAATGATACCGAAGCGCATAAAGCGTTGAATCGGCGAACGGAGATCAAAGTGCTCTGACCGTTTCATCCGCCCGGCTACTTTCGGGCACCGGCAACTGAACTTGCCGGGCTTGCATGTTCACTCCACCAACGGACCTCGTCCCCTTGCGCACAGGTGATGGTTCGTTCACCTTGGAAAGCCGCATGCTCGGTGAGCATTACCATTCCGTACACGGAGCGGCTGCGGAAAGCAGGCATGTGTATATCGACATGGGATCTCGCGCCAGAGGTTTGAAAACAATGGACCTGCTCGAAGTGGGCTTGGGCACTGGGCTCAACGCGCTGTTGACCTTGATCGAGACGGAGCGGACCGGACAAATGGTGCGTTATTCGGCCTTGGAGCCATGGCCGGTATCTGCGGAAACGCTGGCCGAATTGGACCATCCAGCAGCATTGGGCCGACCGGACCTGCGACAGCAATTTGAACACATGATGAATGCGAATAAGATCCAGTTGACGGATGGGTTCGCATTCCAGCGCAGCGCTTTGCCCGTGCAGGAATTGACGACTGAAGCCGCCTATGACCTCGTCTATTTTGATGCATTCGCTCCGACTGTGCAACCGGAGATGTGGACGCTCGATGTGTTCCAGCGGATCCATAGATCCATGCGGCCCGAAGCCACACTTGTCACCTACTGTGCGAAAGGTGTTGTACGCAGGACCTTTTTGGAGGCGGGCTTCTCCGTTGAACGATTGAAGGGAGCGCCGGGAAAACTGGAAATGCTGCGAGCGACCCGTCCGAAATGACGTTGAAGCGATTCAATATCCGCGTCTACGGATTGCTCGTTGACAACGGGCGTGTGCTGGTATCCGATGAGATCATCCGGGGCAAGCGCATCACGAAATTCCCTGGCGGTGGATTGGAATTGGGGGAGGGGACCAAGGATTGCCTGATGCGAGAGCTGCGCGAAGAAATGGGCATCGAAGCCAACGACCTCCGACATTTTCATACCACGGATCACTTCCAGCAAAGCGCGTACAACGAGAGCGATCAATTGATCAGCATCTACTACCGGTATTCCGTGCCGAACGTTGAAGCATTGCCCTATGGAACGTCTTCCTTTGGGGATCCAGGATCAGGAGCGGAGTGGTTCCGATGGTTGGACCTGGGCATGGCCACTGTCGATACAATGAGCTTGCCGGTCGACCGTGTGGTGCTTGCGCTATTGATGTCCTTCTCCTGATCGGAGGTGAACATGCTGGCTGAGGTTCGCGTACTGTGGATCCGATCCGCCGACTGGCTACCAACAGATCGAGGACCTTTAAGTCCCACCTTCACGCCAGCCGTTTTTGGATCTGCTTGTCCACGCGCGCGAACAGTTCTTCCGGTTCCAGCGTCCGCCAAGGCATTTCATCGAGCTTGCCGCCGAAGACCAGGTATTGGTCGAGGTCCGCCGCTTTCAGGTCCTCGCGCACGTGCTGTAGGAAGTTCACCATCGCGATCCAGCCGTTCGCATCCGTTGCCTCATCGAACCATTCCGCATAATAATCCTCTTCACCGGGGTGGAAATTCAGCACGTTCTCCCCGATCAGGATGAACTTGCCGATACCCTCGGCCAACATCGGTTCGATCACGTCGCGCTTCAGGTACATGATGTCGTTGTGAAGCAGGTCGTTCCACTCGCCGATGAATTCGATGATGGTGAAGCCTTCTTCATAGTCCGTATACAGCACCTTCAAGTAAAGGGTGCTGCTGCCGAAGGCGTCCCACTGCGGATGGATCGCATGATCATACACGGCATGGGTGAATTCGAACTCGCTATGTTCCGAACCGTGGAAAGGCGAACGGTCGTCATCTTCAGCCACGTATTGGGG
>JBEPUG010000217.1:0-4254 GCA_041691695.1 Flavobacteriales bacterium | reverse complement strand
ATCGCCACCAGCGTTGCGGATGGTCTCCAGCATCTCTATCACCTCTTGGTTGGCCCCACCGTGCAGTGGTCCCCAGAGTGCGGCTATCCCGGCGGATACTGCGCTGTACAGGTTCGCCTGCGAGCTGCCCACCATGCGCACGGTGCTGGCGCTGCAGTTCTGCTCGTGGTCCGCATGCAGGATGAGCAGCTTGTTCAGCGCGTCCACCACGACCGGATCGGGTTCGTAATCCTCCGTAGGAAGGCCGTACATCATGTGAAGGAAGTTCTCCACGTAGCCCAGCTTGTTGTCCGGGTACATGTACGGATGGCCCAAGTTGTTCTTATAGCTGATAGCAGCAAGCGTGGGCATCTTGGCGATGAGGCGGAAGATAGTACGCTCCACATCCTTGCTGGGCCGATTCGGTGATTGGCTCTTCGGATAGAATGTGCTCAGCGAATTGATCATCGCCGAGAGTATGCCCATGGGATGCGCATTGCTGGGGAAGAACTGGAAGCCGCGCTTCATGTCCTCATGTACCAGCGAATGGTAGCGGATGTTGCCCTCGAAATCCGAAAGCTCCTTCGCATTCGGCAATTCTCCGTTAAGCAGCAGATAGGCCACTTCCAAGAAGGAGCCTTTCTTCGCCAATTGCTCGATCGGATATCCGCGATAGCGCAAGATGCCCTTCTCGCCGTCAAGGAAGGTGATCGCGCTGGTTGTTGCACCCGTGTTCTTGTAGCCGAAGTCCAATGTGATGTGGCCGGTCTCCGCGCGCAACTTGCTGATGTCGATCGCCTTTTCGCCCTCACTGCCGGTCACCACGGGGAACTCATAGGTCTTACCGTCCAAAATGATCTTAGCGGTCTCACTCATCTTTCGCTTGTGAAGATTTTTCTTTCAAAATTGAAACGTCGCGAAATTAACGCACACCGGCGCTCGCTGTTACGCATTGGCGAGATTTGGCCTCGGGACCTGAAAGATGGCCGCACGCCTTATCAGATGGACAAAAATGAAGAAGGCCGCCCCAAGAGGAGCGGCCTTTTCAATGCGTTGAGAACTCAGCTTACTTGGCGGTCGGTGCCATGGGGCTGGTCTGCTTCACCGGGGAAGTAGGGGCTGCGTTGGCCACGGCCTTCACTTCACCCTTGATGCGCACCACTTTCGATGGAGCGTTTACAGCGTTGCTGGTGATGGTGACGGACTTGTTGATGGGTCCCACACGATTGCTGTCGTACTTCACGGTGATGATGGACGTCTTACCCGGTGCGATAGGAGCGGTAGCGCAAGTAGGCACGGTGCAGCCGCAGCTTCCCTTGCAATTGCTGATGATCAAAGGCTGGTCGCCGGTGTTGGTCACCTTGAACTCGCAGGTACCGTTGGCACCTTGATCGATGATGCCATAATCATGCACCTCTTGGTCAAGTGTGATCATGGGGCCGCTGCCACCGACGGGCTTGGCATTGTCCTGGGCGAAAGCGCCGAGTACGAGGGCGCTCAGGCCGAGGGTAGCGATGAACTTCTTCATGGTTGGTTGTTTGGGGTTTTCCTGTGTAACGATGCAAAAGTCGAACGTGGTTACGGCGAGTAAGTGACTTTAACCAAAGATTAACAGGCTCACCAAAGCACGCTTACAATACGTCCATTACGCAACTTTGGTGCCATGGCGATGATCTCTAGGGTGTGGGGGACAGTGAAGGAGGCGTTGCAGGGCGGCGACCGCGACTTCACGGCGATGGGCCTGCGCCACGCGGTGTTGCTGCTGAGTATACCCATGGTGCTGGAGATGGCCATGGAATCGCTCTTCGCATTGGTGGACGTCTTCTTCGTTGGAAGGATCGGTGTGGATGCCGTGGCCACCGTGGGACTCACCGAGGGCGTGATGGCCTTGGTCTACAGCGTTGCTTGGGGCTTGGGCGCGGGGATCACGGCCGTAGTGGCGCGCCGGATCGGCGAAAAGGACCGTAATGGCGCGGACATCTCGGCCGTGCAGGGCATCCTGATCGCTGTTGCCACGGGACTGTGCATCGCGGTACCGGGGATCATGTTCGCTCCACGGATCTTGACGCTGATGGGTGCATCGCCCTCCGTGCTGGCAACGGGCGCGTTGTTCACGCGGATCATGCTCGGCAGCAACGTGGTGATCCTCTTGCTCTTTAGCATCAACGCCATATTTCGGGGCGCAGGTAATGCGGCCTTGGCCATGCGATCGCTTTGGTTGGCCAATATCATCAACATCATACTCGACCCGTTGCTGATCTTCGGCTGGGGCCCGGTCCCCGCCATGGGCATCACCGGCGCCGCATTGGCCACCACGATCGGCCGCGGCTGCGGCGTGCTTTATCAATGCTATCACCTATTCGACGGGCGAGGTCGTGTGATGATCGCACGTCGACACCTGCAAGTGGCATGGCCTATCTTATGGAACATCGTTCGTGTATCGGCCGGTGCATCGGCGCAATTTCTGATCGCGTCGGCGAGTTGGGTCTTCCTCATGCGCATCGTTGCATCCTTCGGCAGCGACGCTGTGGCGGGCTACACCTTCGCAGTGCGTGTGGTGATCTTCGCCATGTTGCCAGCGTGGGGCATCGCGAATGCGGCTTCCACACTCGTAGGACAGAACCTCGGTGCGAAGCAACCCGAGCGCGCCGCCGCCAGCGCTTGGCTCTGCGGGCATTGGAACGCCGCCTACATGGGTGTGATGGCAGTGATCTTCCTCGTCGGCGCACCGTGGGCGATGGATGTCTTCACCACGGATGCGGCAGTAGCGCATATCGGCGTGCAAGCCTTGCGGATCGTGTGCTTGGGCTACTGCTTCTATGCATACGGTATGGTGCTTTCGCAATCATTCAACGGGGCTGGCGATCCGATAACGCCGGTATGGCTGAATATCGTCTGCTTCTGGATGGTGGAGATCCCGCTGGCGTGGTGGTTGGCGCACACGCTGAACGGGCCGGAAGGCGTCTTCATCGCGATCGCCATCAGTGAGAGCTTGCTGGCATTGCTCTGCGCGATCTTCTTCCAACGTGGAAAATGGAAGCTGGCGCAAGTGTGAGCAAAACTGGAATGCTTCCGAATGGTGATGGGTGAATAGTGATCGGTGATCGACGACGCTCAGACTCCGGACTCAAGACTCAAGACTAACGGACCCGGGACTGCTCACTACCCTTTCCTACTGCTCAGCCACAGCCGAGAGCTTTGGCCTCCCCTGCGCATACCACTGCAGCAGCGTATCGATCACCTGTTCGACCTTATCGCTATCCGCCCAGGTTTCGCGGAAGACGAGCTTACCATCCGCATCGATCACGTATGCCCCATTGGGCACTCGGCCGTAAAGGGTGAAGACCGCATCGTCCATTCCATCCAATAACACGGGCAACGTTGTCAGCGCCTTGAAGTCGACGGCATACGCGGTCTTCTCCTCTATTGTCTTCGGCGCGGGAAAACTGTGGAACTCCTTCTTGTCACCCGGATGCAGCTCGCGACCATAGACCACGAAGATGTCCACCTTGGAGGTATCGTACTTGGCGCGGAGCTTCTCCCACAAAGGCAATTGCGCACGCGCCGGCGGATTGCTGATGCTGCCGAACATGAAGACGCGAACCTTGCCCTTGCCAGCGGTCAACGCATGCTGTGCGCCACCGCCTCCCACGACCGGCAAAGTGAACGGATGCGTGACCGGCTGCATGTTGCCGCCCTCACTGTAGATGCGGATGTCGGCGATGGTGGCCTTCATCATCTTGTTGAAGTTCATGCGCCACAGGTTCACCTGCTTGCGCATGGCCTTCAGCTCATCCTTGGAATAACCGTCGAGGTAAAAGTCCAGGTCGTCGTGGAAGCGGATGCCGCCGTCCACTCGGTATGGCGCAGGGTCCCAGTTGCGCACTTGGGCGGTGGCAGGAGCTGCGAACAGCAAAAGGATGTACAACAACTTCCTCATGGGGCAGCCAAATGTAGCCGCGCCTTCCGCCATGCGAGCGATCGATCCGCAAGAAGTGCCTGCAGACTACGTGGCCTTACGTCGGCTCTTGAAGGTCTTCTGGAACGCTGGGAATTCCTGCTTCAGATAGATGCCGTCCCCGATGTAGACCAGGATGGGCTCGATCTGCTCTGGCGTCATATAGCCTTGAACCGGCGCGATCACCTTGCCGTCCTTGTCCATATAGACCAGCGTCGGATAAGCGATGCGGCCGTTCACCGGCGCGATCTGCATCGTGAGCTGATGGGTGCCGTTGCGCTGACCCTTCAGGTCGGGCTTATAGGATGGGTTGGTGT
>JBEPUG010000216.1:0-4264 GCA_041691695.1 Flavobacteriales bacterium | reverse complement strand
TGTTCCAAGGCATTGAATTGGAACTCCGCGTTGCACTCCGGACCTGTACCACCCACAAGTAGTTCTTGGCAGGTGCTGTCCACGCAATTGCCCATGGCGGCGTAGAGACATACCGTATATGTCCCCACTTGCGCATACGTGTGCATCCCTGTGGGATCACTCTGGGAGGAGCCATCGCCGAATACCCAGTAATAAAGTGTGTTAGGCGTCGAATCGGAAGTGGATGTGTTGGTGAACTCGTAGCTGTTGCCTTCCAGATGTTGCGCAGTGAAGGAGGCATGCAACAAGCTGTCACATGGCGCTTGGCCCAAGCAGGATGAAGTAAAGCCCACAAGGAGGAGCAGGTTAGGCAGGTGTTTCATCAGTTCTCTATTTGGCTGAAGGCACGTTCGGCCTGGGCTGTTAAAGTTAGACGGTCCGTACTTCTAGCAAGTTGCTCAGAGGGGTTTAACCGTCCCTGTTGATCCAGCGGTAAGTTGCTTCACTACCGCAGGTTGTCAGCCTCGGGACCTTGCTGCACCCTCTTTTGCACAGGGTTCGCTTCGAAAGACCCTGCAAGAGTGGGAAGGGGGAGTAATCTGATGGCGGTGGCGGTGTGAGGGCCAGAGTGACGGATCAACGGACGATCTGCAGCTTCTGCGTCTTCACCCCGATCGCGGTGGACAACACCACGCTATAGGTGCCGCTCTGTAATCCATGCACATCGAAGGTGTTCAACTCCTCTCCGGTAGCCACGAAACTGTTCTGATACACCACGCGCCCTGTAACATCCAAGATCCGGATCTCCGCGCTCCCGCTCAGGTTGCTTGATAGGCGCACGTGAAGTTCGCTGCTTACAGGGTTCGGGTACATCGTAAAATTGCTGGCCTGTTCCTGGTGGATCCCGATAGTGCTACTGCCACCGGTCACGGACCATACCATTTCCGATTGCCCACCACCGAGCAAGCCTCCGGTCGCGCAACAATTCACGTCGTTCGAAGTGACTTCCATATAGATATCCGTTCCGGTGGAGATCAACTGTATTCCTGTCATATCCATGCCCATGTCCAAGGGATTCGTAAAAAGCACGGGCGAATACTGTGCCGGTCCATCGTAGAGCACCACGTAGTCGCCCGCTGCGATGGTCCCTGAAGAGAATTGAAGGGATACCGGCGCGCCTGGACATTCGTTTTGCCAATGCCATGTTTGGTCGTCATTGTTCACGTAGCAGTAGGTCTCAACCATGACACTGTCATTACACGGCAAGATGACGGTGTCCTGAGCGCGCAGACCTTGTGCCGCAGTAAGCAAAGTGATACCGGTGATAAGGCAGTTGTAGTGTACACGCATTTTCTGGGGCGCTGTTGGGTGGAGCATTTCAGTGGCTAAGCTACATGATCTGTGCATGTTCGCTTGGCATCGGCGCATTCAGGCTTCGGCCTCTTGGATCTTGGCGCATTCAGGCTTCGGCATTTCCAGTGTATCAGTATGGGGCGGCATAGATCACACCGTGGTAGCGGCGAGTTCGTCCCCACTTCGTCACCTACTATGGCGACCGAGGCTAACGTGCTATACAGGGCTGAGCTCTGTGATGGGCGTAACCACCATATAGCTTTGCTCCTCCGTGCTGACCTCAGCAAAACATCCTGAACATGGCATACGCACCGCGCACCTCCGTTCTTATAGCGGCCAGCCTATTGCTCGCAGCCCCTGCCCATGCACAGAAGATCTCCGGGGGAGTAGGCTATTCCCTTGCCCTGTGCAGTGATAGCGTAGTACAGGCTTGGGGCAGCAACGATACCGGCCAACTTGGGAATGGGACCAACACCGATAGTCAGGTCCCAATGCCGGTAGGCTCGCTCACTGGCGTGATCGCCATTGCCAGTGGCAAAGACCATGCTCTTGCCCTGAGGAAAGATAGCACCGTATGGGCGTGGGGGTGGAATGCCTATGGCCAGCTGGGTATTGGGAGCACTACCAATAGCACCGTGCCGTTGCAGGTGAGTTCGCTCACAGGAGTGGTCGCTCTTGGAGGTGGGTTCAGCCAGAGCATCGCCTTGACGAATGATAGCATGGTATGGACATGGGGGTCCAATTCGTTCGGTGAACTAGGGAACGGAAGCAACACCGAGAGCACTGTACCGGTGCACTTGACCTCACTCGCGGGGGTCGTCGCCATTTCGGGGGCGGGCGAGCATGCGCTGGCCGTGAAGAAGGACAGCACGGTATGGGCGTGGGGCTTCAATTTCTATGGTGAACTGGGGAACGGCACCAACGCCGATAGCAATGTCCCCATCCAAGTGGTTTCGCTCACGGGGGTCGTGCACGTTGCAGGGGGCGATCTGCATTCGCTTGCCTTGAAGGGTGATGGAACCGTGTGGGCGTGGGGAGCCAACAGCAACGGTCAACTCGGCAATGGGAGCATTCTCGACAGCAATACACCTGTACAGGTGGCATCGCTCACGGGCGTCACTGCCATTGCAGCAGGGGGCCTGAGTTCGTTCGCACTGAAGAACGATGGCACAGTATGGGCGTGGGGAGACAATAGCTACGGTGAACTGGGGAATGGGAACCAGACCGATAGCGACATCCCCGTCCAGGTGGCTTCCTTGTCCGGGGTTTTCGAGATCGCTGCTGGATATTACCATTTCCTTGCCTTGAAGAATGACGGCACGCTTTGGACCTGCGGATACAACTACTACGGTCAACTGGGGAACGGGACCCTCGTGGATAGCTCGGTCCCCGTGTCGGTGTTCCCGCTCTGCTCTTTTACCACCGCTACGCAGGAGCTCCCTGCGGATGCGCCCATCTCCGTTTTCCCAAACCCGACGAGCGGACCCGTTGTTGTGGATGCAGGACGACCTTCATTGATGAAGACGATGGTGGTGACCAACGCGATGGGGCAACGCATCATCAGTGCTTCCTTCACCAACACGCGAGCTGTGTTCGACCTCTCCGCGAAGCCGAGCGGCATGTACTTCATATCGATCCGCGGAGAAGGGCTACCCTACTTCGGGAAAGTGCTTAAGGAGTGATGCAGCGCATGCATTCCTTCCGTGCGCAACCCTCGTGATCAGGCGCTCGCCATCACTTCCGCAGGGTCCCCGCATAGGGACCCTGCGACACCATCTCTTGCTCAGGGTCTTCTTCGAGAGTACTGCGGGAGTGAAGAGCGTGTTACGCAGCGTTTGATAACTGCCGGACACGCCCTAGCCGAATTTGCGTTGGATCCATCCCGCCCATTGACAACGTTCCATGAACAGGTCTACGGGATGAACGGCGGCGCTATGCATCTTTGGTCCCATTCCGTCCCGACCATGCCTATTATCTATCGCACAGGAGACGTTCCAACAGATGCCGCCATCGCCGTCTATCGCGACAGTGGACTCGATCATCCGGTGGATGATCCGAAACGTATCGCGGCCATGTACCGCCACTCGGACCTCATCATCAGCGCGTGGGAGGACGATCACTTGGTCGGCGTGGCCCGTTCGATCACGGACCGCGTCTACTGCTGCTACCTCAGCGACCTTGCGGTGCTTAAGGCATATCAAGGAAAAGGGATCGGCAAGGAGTTGATAGCGCGAACACGCGCGGAGGCCGGTGAGGGATGCATGCTCCTGCTGCTGAGCGCACCGGGCGCGATGACCTACTATCCCGCGATCGGTATGGAAGCACTGTCGAATGCCTTCACATTCCAACGAAAGCATTGAACTACCGATCGTCCTACACCGCATGATGCCCCTAACCGCTCCTTCTTTCGACCGGTGGACCACGCTCTTCTGCCTCTTCATCTTCCAAGGCTTGCTGGTCAGCGCTGTGCTCTTTCTGCATCAGCGGGGCGATCGCAAGGCCAACCGCGCGCTGGCGCTGCTACTTTTCCTCTTCGCCATCACGCTCTTCGATTACGAACTTTATTGGACGCATTACGCCATGCGTTACCCCGCTTTCGCCGGCATCAGCGCGGCCTTCCCCTTCCTTTTCGGCCCCATACTCCTGTTCTACATGCGGCGCATCACGCGCCCCGCACCCTTCCTCATAAAGGACCTGCTGCACCTGCTACCTTTTGTGTTGGATATCGTCTACCTGCTGCCTTTCTATTTCGCCGGCCGGGAAGAGAAGTTGGCCATCATGCTCGGCCAAGTGCGGTCCGAAGGCTGGCGCCAGGCCGTTGGCGCCGTAAGCCCTTGGCTCATGGTGCTGCACATGGCGCTATATGCGGCTGTCGCTTGGCGTGCGGCGCATCACGCTGGTTTACTGCGTGAGATGCATCGGTGGGCGCACG
>JBEPUG010000215.1:0-4311 GCA_041691695.1 Flavobacteriales bacterium | reverse complement strand
GCCGCGCGGCCGCGTGGTGGAGATCTACGGACCCGAGAGCAGCGGTAAGACCACCTTGGCCATCCATGCCATCGCGGAATGCCAGAAGAGAGGCGGCATCGCGGCCATCATCGACGCGGAGCACGCTTTTGACCGGGCCTATGCAGAGGCCCTCGGCGTGGACACACAGAACCTCCTCATCAGCCAGCCGGACAATGGCGAACAGGCGTTGGAGATCGCCGATAACCTGATCCGCTCCGGCGCCATCGACATCCTGGTGGTGGACAGCGTGGCGGCATTGACCCCCCGCGCGGAGATCGAGGGTGAGATGGGCGATAGCGTGGTGGGCATGCAAGCCCGCCTGATGAGCAAGGCCTTGCGCAAGCTCACGGGCACCATCAGCAAGACCGGCTGCTGCTGCATCTTTATCAACCAACTGCGCGAGAAGATCGGTGTGATGTTCGGCAACCCCGAGACCACTACCGGCGGCCACGCCCTGAAGTTCTATGCCTCCATCCGCCTTGACATCCGTCGCTCCAACCAGATCAAGGACGGTGAGAACGTCTTGGGAAACCGCACCAAGGTGAAGGTGGTAAAGAACAAGGTGGCACCTCCCTTCAGGAAGGCCGAGTTCGACATCATGTACGGCAAAGGCATCAGCAAGACCGGCGAGATCATCGACATGGGTGTGGAACTGGGAATCATCAAGAAGAGCGGAAGCTGGTTCGCCTATGAGGACACCAAGCTCGGCCAAGGACGCGATGCCGTTCGCCAATTGCTGGACGACAACGCCGAACTCTGCGAAGAACTGGAAAGCCGCATCAAGGCGGCCATGAACCCGGTGGAAGTGCCCGTGGCCGGATAAGGTCGGAAGTCATGTGTCCTTGAGGGCGCGTCATCCGCCGGTGATGGGTTTACTTTGAGGTCCCGCGCCTGTCGTGCTTCATGCGGTAGGCAGCGGGACCTTCTTTTTGCCGATGCGCACCTCCTCCTTCTGCTCTATCACTTTGCTCGCCACTCTACTCTCAGCATGCGGCGGTAAGACACCACAACAGCATACGGCGGTCATTCCCGATCCACAGGACAGGGTGCAGGCCGCCTTCGATTCGATCAATGCCCTTATTGTTGCCGACCCTGGAAAAGCCGCGTTCTATGCGGACCGCGCCCAGCTGTTCATCGGCATCGATAGCATGCGGCCGGCCCAGCGCGACCTGGAGTGGGCCGTGAAACTGGATAGCACCAATGTGGACCATCACTTGGATCTCGGCGACCTCTATTACAGCACCACTCAGGTGGCCAAGGCACAGGCGCAATTCCAGCGGGCTTCGGACCTCGATCCGAAGAACACACAGGCGTTGCTCAAGCTTGCGGAGATCCAGTTGGTGCTGCGGAAGTATGCCAAGAGCATGGAACTGGTCAATAAGGTCATCGGTATGGATGAGCACGCGGGGCATGCCTATTTCCTTAAAGGATGGATCCACATGGAGACCGGTGACACCGCGTTGGCCTTGAGTAGTTTCCGCACCGCAGTGGAACAGGACAACCACGACTACAGTGCCTACATCATACTGGGCAAACTCAGCGCTGCGCAGCACGACCCCTTGGCGGAGCAGTACTATTCCACCGCGATCAACTTGCGACCGCGCAGCGTGGAGGCTTGGTACAATAAGGGTATGTACGAACAGGAGAATGGGAAAGACAGCATGGCGCTGAAGAGCTATGCGCAGATCATGCAGATCGACAGCAGCAACGCGCTTGCGTGGTACAACAGCGGATATGTGAAATTGGAACACCTGAGTGATCCGCAAGGGGCGAGTACGGATTTCAGTGAGGCGATCAAACTGGAACCCGGCTATGCCGACGCATGGTACAATCGCGGGTTGGCCATGGAGCGCATCAACCAATTGGATAGTGCAGCCGCCAACTATGAGATCGTATTGAGCATGCGACCTGACCACGCACTGGCTGCTGCCGGCCTGGACCGTTTGCAGGCGCAGGGCGTGCGCATAAAGATCCGTGAGAAGAAGAAGGGTGCCGGAGGTTGAACCCTCTCGGGATCGCCAATGCACGACCGCTACCTTCGGCACAGAAACCAAGCTCGTGCAACTCACATTCCTCGGCACCGCAACAAGTCAAGGCACCCCAGTGATCGCCTGTGGATGCGAGGTGTGCCGCAGCACCGATCCCCGCGACAAACGGACGCGTTCCTCGGTGCTGGTGAAGGTGGATAACGTGAAGATCTTGATCGATGCAGGCCCCGACCTGCGACAACAACTCTTGCGCGAAGACGTGTCCGAACTCGACGCCGTGCTGTTGACCCACGAGCACATGGATCATATCGTGGGCATGGATGACCTGCGGGCCTTCAACTTCGCATACGAGCCGCCACGGCCCATTCCGATCTATGGGGATGCGCCGACACTCGCTGCTGTACAACGTGTTTTCGCCTATGCCTTTGCCGTCTCAAAGTATCCTGGTGTACCGCAGTTCGAACTGCACACGATCGGTCGTGAACCATTCCTTGTGAAGGACGTGAACGTCATTCCCATTGAGGTGATGCACTTGCGCATGCCGGTTCTCGGCTTTCGCATCGATGGACTCGTCTACATCACGGATGCCAAGACCATCGCTCCAGAGGAGCGGGAGAAAGCGCGGGGCTGCGACGTGCTGGTGGTCAATGCGCTGCGCAAGGAGCCGCACATCTCGCATCTCAACTTGGAAGAAGCGTTGGAACTGATCGATGACCTGCGGCCTAAGCAGGCCTATCTCACGCACATCAGCCATTGGATGGGCCGCCATGCGGAACTTGAGCTTCCGCCGAATGTGCGGTTGGCCTATGATGGGCTTCGGGTGGAGTTGTAGCAACGATTTGGCCGGTCAGGCTGAGCGAATTTGAGCCATGGCCTTTGATTCGGTGCATTTGGCTGGGCTTAGGCGTATTGGGCTTCTCTTGAGCATTGCATTTTGCTCTCTGCCGTCTGCCACTGCGGACTGATAACTGGTTCAGGCGCATTCAAGCCATTGGCCTCGTGGCTCAGGCGTATCGGGCATGGTGCATTTGGTCCTCTTTAATTGAGTTTAAGTGTATACAATACGTCGTGTCGGCCTCGGTGGGTCCAAGTTTTCAACCTCTGTGCGAGGCGCAGGGTGTGGCACACACGAGCGCAGGAATGGATGGTATCTGCTTACCCGCGGCACCTTGCGGACCTTGGTTGTATAGCTGAGCAAGAGGGCACGGCACATGGCCCTATCGGCAAGCGCCACCTTACACCGACCGGGGTGGGTGTATAGCGAATAGTTTTGAACCAAGAACACAATGTTTCACAACGCGAACTACATTCGACACAGCTAACCGCTCATCACATGCCCCGCAAACTCCTTCTCGCCCTCGCCTGCAGCCTCGCCGTGGCCGCTGCCGCGCAACCCACATGGCGTTTTCCCATTGCATTCGAAGATGGAGCCGGAGCGAGGGATACCATTTGGATGGTGTATGACACCACTGCCACATTGGGTTCTAATCCTTGGCCAGGACCCAATGTGGACACACTGTTGGGTGAGGGACAAGTCAATGTGGACGATGGCTTATTTCATGTCTTCCTGACAAACGCAGTTGGTGACACTACCCAAACGAACGCATACCCTTATTCTGTCTTCCCTTCTTTCGAAGGAACGATCATCGACGGAATGAATTGGACCCCGCCCATGACCATCACTTGGGATACCAGCCTGTTCCATGCTTCGTACTTACCATATGGCCAAGGAAATTTCGGAGTTGCCTTCATGGAAGGTTTGGCATTTTCCGGATATCCCAACAATCCAAATCTGCAATTTGGCCAATACGATATGCTCATTTCTGACAGCATTACCGTGGATTTCCTATCGGATTACCTATTCCAATTCGGCATCTTATTCGGAGCAGATGATGGTGTGGGGATTCGGATGAAGAGTGCAAATGACAGTGTCCTCTCCTTTTGGCCGAACCCGGCACAAACCGTCCTAAACATTCAAACTGCAAGCAAATTGGATCTGATCCAGATCATGGATCTATCCGGGCGTATTGTGAGGTCCATCACAGTGACAAAGAACAACGGCTCCGTGGACATTGCCAGCCTGTCCAGCGGTACCTACATCCTGCTGGCCCGCTCACCCCAAAACCAAATTTACCATGGCAAGTTTCAAAAGGTCGATTAGCGCGGTTTGCGCGACGATGTTGTTCGGCATGCTAGGATTTGGCCAATGCCAGTTCGTGGACCCGCCACCTCCGCTCAATCCAAACGGCCCCAGTCCACAGGGGGGACTACTTTACGAGAGCAGTAACGGATGGTATCTACC
>JBEPUG010000214.1:0-4393 GCA_041691695.1 Flavobacteriales bacterium | reverse complement strand
CCTCCATCAACTGATCAAGTCCATCGCCCTCGTCGGCTTCCTGTCCGCAGCTCACGCTGGATCCGCATCTCCTGTGGACATCACCATGACGCCTACGGACGACGGCCAATTGGCGGTGAAGCTTCGTCCCAGCACGGATTTCGACGGCCTGGTCAGCAGCTTGGTCTTCACCATCCGTTGGGATGCCTCCACTGACGCGCACTTGGGAACCATCGCGCAGATCGCCCCCGCCAGTACGTACATCCCTGTGTCGCGCAGCGGACAAGAGCAGGATGCCAACGGCGAGCGCTACCAGATCTTCGTAGGTTTCGGCTACACGCCATTGCAATGGATACCCACGAACTGGGTGGCAGGGGTGGAATACACCATCATGACCATCCCTGTGGAGGGCGCTGCCGCTTTTGAACTGGTTGATGACAGCTGGACCGGTAACAACAACGCGGATTACTACTTGGCCTTGGGAGGCCTGGACGAGACGGGGATCATCTATTCCGACATCACCACGGGTATCACCGAAGGGACTTCCGCTGCGGGTACGCTACAGGTGTTACCAAATCCGACCGATAAGCTGGCCACGATCTCCATGAAGTTCAAGCAGCCGCAGGATGTCGATCTGGAATTGACCAATTCCGCGGGTCAACGGGTGTGGCAGCTGCAACTGTCGCGTGTTTCCGGCATCATTCGTCAACCGCTCGACCTGACCCCTTATGACAAGGGCGTATACCTATTGCATGTGCGCACAGCGGACCAAGTGATGACCGAGCGGATCGTCAAGCGCTGAAGCCGCAGAGCTGCGTTACCGTTTGCCTAATCCTTGCTGAACCTTCCAACAACTTGTGGCGTGGCGCCGGTGCTGCTGAATCCGCCGTCATGGAAGAGATTCTGCATCGTCACGTACTTGGTGAGGTCACTGAATAGCGAGATCACGTAGTTCGCACAATCGCCGGTCGGTGCATTCCCGAGCGGGCTCATCTCGTCGGCAAAGTCGAACAGGCCGGTGAAGCCCTTGATACCGCTGCCCGCCGTTGTCATGCTCGGACTTTGGCTCACGGTGTTCACGCGGATCTTCTTACTGATACCCAAGTGGTAGCCCCAAGAGCGACCGATGCTTTCCAACAAGGCCTTGGCATCGGCCATATCTCCATAACCAGGGAATACACGCTGAGCAGCCACATAGGAAAGCGCAACTATGGAACCCCAGTCGGCCAAGGCTTCGGTCTTCACCGCGGCTTGGATCATCCGGTGGAAGCTCATCGCGCTGATATCGAGCGTCTGCTTGTACCAATCGTAATTCAGGTCGTTGTAGGTCTTGCCCTTGCGGACGTTCGGGCTCATGCCGATGCTGTGAAGCACAAAATCCACCGGGCCGCCGAGTTTTTCTTTCGCTCCATTAAAGAGCTTCTCCAGGTCTTCATCCTTGGTGGCATCAGCGCCTATGATGATGGATCCTGTGGACTCGGCAAGCTTGTTTATTTCGCCCATGCGCATGGCCACCGGGGCGTTGGTCAACACGATCTGCGCACCTTCGGCATGGGCCAGCTCGGCCACCTTCCAAGCGATGCTCATCTCATTCAGTGCGCCGCTGATCACGCCACGCTTGCCTTTCAAAAGTCCGTATGCCATGTGTATGGGGTTTACGGCCCGAATATAACGGGACCGGGGTAGTGTTGGGTCCGGAACAACAATGCCGTCGCTGCGGATCTCACCGAAAAGGCCCGACCTCCTGCTCTTCCGTGAAGAATGGGTCGTCCTTTTTTACTGAGCATGCCCCGGAGCGTTGATCTCCGCGCAGGAATCTGCAGTTGCGGTGGCGCTCATGGGCGCCACGTCCCCATTGATAGTCAGATCGATCTCGCCGTAGAACACCGAATCAAGCTGGCAGCCGCGGAGGAAGAGGTTGTCGCCATCCTGCACCTCCACTTGCCAAGAGGTATCCACGATCGCAGGGATCCCGCTGATCGGGTCCACCACGCCTTTCAGTGTATCCCGATGGGACTGCTGCGGCCCCACCGCGTATGCCACGATGCAGGATCGACAGGACGCATGATAGGTGGCTTTCAGCATCGGCTTCTCCTTGGTACAGCCCAAAGAGGTCAGGAGAACGATACCAAGAGTGAGGTATAGGGAACGCATGGCCGAAAGTTATTCCGCATTATCCGTTCGCACCTTCTGTAAGGTCCCGTAACCGGAATAAATGCATCCTAGATGTGTCTGAAATCCTATAAAGAGCGTGCATTGTGTGCACAAAAACCTCCATGTCGGCATACAACCTCCGAATGAACTCCCAGAGTTGAAGATCTTTCACGATCCATCCATTGGTAACGTTACCGTAGAATAGGGTGGAATTTAACGATGTCCCGAACGGCACCTATGGCCTCCAAGTAGGAACCGGATCCATTGTGAGTTGGCACACCTTGGTGCTAGCACATTAGGTGAAATAGCGCACACCTATTCCTCCTCTCCCGACGGGGTGGCGAAACGCGAGCCGTGGCTATTACTGGGCTGTTCACCAGTGCCCGTGTTTACGCGGTTCTTCTCGTCCTTATCAATGTTCATATGGGCGAGACGAGCATGATCGCCGGCTTCCTCCACATGGTGGAAACCAGGTATACCGTGTAGGGGCACATCCGGATCAGCGGCCTTTATGGGACGATGGCCCTCCGTTGATGGCGTGGTCGTATTCGCCTCTATCTCCTCCTTTACCTCCACTCCTTTCTGTACCTCGCCAGTTCTCCGTTGGTCCATGGATCCAAGTGTTAGGGGTGTAACGTTTATTGGAAAGTCCAGCCTGCGCTGCCAGATGTGTTGTTGGCGGGATTGAGCAGCATCACGGGGATCATGGCGGTGTTGGTGATGATCTTCTCCTCGTAGGGCACGCCCAACGAACCGAAGATGTTGCTGCCCGTCATGTTCATCACAGCGATGAGGTCGGCGTCGATCTTTTTTGAATAGGCCAGCACCGCATCCACGAAGCCGCCGCTTCCTGCCTCCGCCACCACCACCTCCATCGCGATTCCGCGCTCCCCGAAATACTTTTTCGCGAAGGTGATGTTGTCCTGCAATTGATGATGCAGGAATTCATCGGATTCATTCGGGACGATCACATGCGCCTTGCCTTTGAAGTAGGCGGCCATGTCTGCGACGAGACCAAGCTTCTGCCGCGTTTCGCGTTGCAGGTCCATGGGCACTACGATGTCGTGATACCCATCCGCCTTGAGCCCACGCTCCTGCACCACGATGAAGGGCACCGTGCTGTTCGTGATCACCCGCAGGGCGCGGCTCCCGGTGAGGAACTGCATGCCCCGCATGCCGTGCGTGCCCATGATGATGAGTTCCGCCCCTACCTCTTCCGCAGCGTCCCCGATGCCCGCATAAACCTTTCCCTCCCGCACCAATGTGGATATGGGCACGGATCGCTCGATCGCCTTGGCCCTCTCCTTTTCGGCGTCCAGCCTGCGCTGTGTCACGTCCTTTTCATCCATGTCCTCCACCATGTGCAGCAGTTGCACCTCTGCGCCCAGTGTGCTGGCGAGCTTCATGGCGTGGTCCAAGGCATAGTCCACGACGGTGGTAAAATCCGTGGGGACGAGTATCCGTTTCGGCGACTTGCTCATTGTTGTGCTTTTGGTGGAAGACGGTCTGGCGCTGACCGCGCAGATCGCATGCCTTCGGAACCGGACTTCCATGGAACGCCCGTTGGCATGAGGGAATTGGGCGCGTTGCCAGCTCACGACCGCTTCATGCGGGGCCCCGATCCGGGGAGATCGCGCCACACTACGACTGTCGCATGGCGCGGCCATGAATAACGAAGGCCCTCCTTTCGGGGGGCCTTCGACAGGGATGGACTCAGGGATCAATTGCCGCTGGGCATCGGCATCGTTGGGTAGAAGAACTGGTCCTTCACGATCTTGCCGTCTTTCACATTATAGACCGCGAGTTCGGCCATCCGGTTGCGGCCACGGCCTTTCATAGTGATGTCCATATCCATGCTCACGGCGAAATGGTTGCCCGCGACCACAGGGTCGGAGATCACACTGCAGTGAACAGCCTCGATGTCCCTGCTGAACTGTTCGGACTTCTTCAGCACGGCATCGAAGCCCTGCACCTTGGCCGGAGTGGGCCCGCCTTCCGGCTCGATGCTCACAACGTCCGGTCCGTAGAGTTCCTTGATGGCGTTCTCGAATTCGCCTTTGCGGCAAAGGGTGACAAGTCGGTCGGCGACTTCCTGCGTGGTCCTTGTCGCGGTGGTGGTGCTCATGGTCTGTGGTGTTAGGGTTTGGGAACTCGAAGGTACTAGGGTCATCCGCCGGAATGTTCCGTCGAAGTAAGCATTTCGTAAATGCTCTGTTTTACCAATCAGCGTGTGGTCGTTCGCGGGTCGTCTCTTCGATCC
>JBEPUG010000213.1:0-4462 GCA_041691695.1 Flavobacteriales bacterium | reverse complement strand
CATTGCGAGGCCGCATTTGGGCCGAAGCGATCTTGCATTACAACGGAAGTGCGCAGTAGATCCGTGTCGCAGACGCCAGAACAAGATTGCTTCGCAGAGCCGCGCAATGACGATGGAGGAGAGCCGCGCAACCCACAGAACGTCATTGCGAGGCCGCATTTGGGCCGAAGCAATCTTGCACTATAACGGAAGTAAGCGCGCAGTACATCAGTGTCGCAGACGCCAGAACAAGATTGCTTCGCAGAGCCTCGCAATGACGATGGAGGAGAGCCGCGCAACCCACAGAACGTCATTGCGAGGCCGCATTTGGGCCGAAGCAATCTTGCACTATAACGGAAGTAAGCGCGCAGTACATCAGTGTCGCAGACGCCAGAACAAGATTGCTTCGCAGAGCCTCGCAATGACGATGGAGGAGAGCCTCGCAATGACGATGGAGGAGCCTCGTATTGCTGGAAGCCTCTGAGCTTTTAGCCGTTCCAGATCGGTCCCAACACCATAAATGGCCAGCCCGTCAAGTACGCAAGAGTGGGGCAGCTAGAACACGTGCGAGAAGCGGGGAGGTGGTTCCGGCGTTGGGCGGAACTTTAGACGTCCAGAAGCAAGACCATCACATCATCCACTTGATCTTTGTCGCCCTTCCACCCGGAAAAATGTCGCCCGAGGGCAGCTACCGCTTCAGGTGCGGACAATGGGGAAAGGCTGATCAGCAGGTCAGTGAATGGCCGCCGGAGCAACTTCTTATTCCGCGGACCGCCGAACTGGTCGCCGTAACCATCGGTGAAGAGGCAGATGCGATCGTCAGCGAGCAATTGAATGTCGTGACGGACGAAGATCTTGTTGGTCACACTCAAGTGCCCGCCAATGGTGGCTTTCGAAGCGCGCAACAGGATGGGCTGGCCATCGCGAATGATCAACGCTGGAAGCAGGGCGCCAGCGAACGACAACTTGAGTGTGTCCTTTTCCACGACCACCAACGCGATGTCCATGCCATCCGTCACGTCGAAATCTTTGCTTTGTTGGAAGATACGCTCGATGGCATGATCGAGTTTTGTCAGGATATGTTCGGGGTGGATCTGCCCTTTCCCCCGTACAATGCTGTTGAGCAATTCATGTCCGAGCATGCTCATCATGGCGCCCGGAACACCATGCCCAGTGCAGTCAGCAACAGCCAGGATGAGGTGTTCAGGCGTATTATGGCACCAAAGGAAATCACCGCTCAGCACATCCCGTGGATGGGAGAATAGGGCCATATCGCGGAAGAAGTCGAATCGATCCTTGCCCGGCATCAGCGAGCGCTGGATGTAGCTCGCATAGGAAATGCTGGACATGAGCTCCAGGTTGCGCGCGTTCACCACATCACTGAGCTCCTTGTTCTTCACCGTCTCTGCATCGAGGTGCTCATTCACTTGCTGCAGTTCCTCGGTACGTTCGATCACACGGTCCTCCAGAAGGGTATTCCAGCGGAGCACTTCCTCTTGGGCAAGCACCCGCTCGGTGATGTCCACGTGCATCACCACGGCACCTGTATTGTCGCTGTTTGACAGCGCAGAGGCCTGCATGCGGAACCATCGTTTCACCTCGGAGGAATCGCACGGATATTCCATGCTGAACATTTGGGATCGACCGGAAAGGACCTGCTGCAAGCCATCCGCGGCCGCCTTGCCCATTTCGGCCTCGATACCCGCAGCGCTGCGCGATACATCGACGTAATTGCGGCCCACCCCAAGGTCATCGCCCTCATATGCGTTCCCCCGGGCGAATTCGCGCCATGCTGCATTCACGGCCACAATGCTGCCGGCCCCATCGAGCAGCGCGACATTGGAGGGAAGGGCATCAAGGATGATGGTCTTCTCCCGTTCCGAGGCCGCGACATTCGACAGGGATTCCTCGGCGGCTCTTTGTGCAAGGCGGTGTTCAGTGATGTTTCGGCTGAAGCAAGCCACGCCCATGACCACATCATTCTGACGGATAGGGCTGTAATGGAATTCGACCCATGCTTCCGCCGGGTTCGTGAAGTGCCGCTCCACACTCACCGTTTTGCCCTGCATGGCCTCCATGAAGTGCGCATACCATTCGGAGGTCATGGGCACGCCCGCCGTATCCGGCAACAAAAGACTTTCGCCGGGAGCGAAGCGATGACTGTAGACTTGTTGAAGGCTGTCGAGAAAAGCATCGTTCCCGGTGATGAGGCGGTAGTCCGCGTCAACGCTCCATATTGGATCGCTTGTACTGTTGATCAATGCGGCCAGATTGCTGTGATCGAACACCATCGTCTCATGGAGCTCCACACGTTCAGTAATGTCCTTATAGTTGAAGACCACAGCGCCCACCGCGGGAACATCCACCATGTTGGTGAAGAGGGTTGAGATCCAACGCACGCGGCCATCCTTGTGTGCCAATTGGAACAAATTCCTTTCCGAAGCTCCGGGAGCGGCGAGGATGCGTTCATAAATGGCCGCCAACATGGGTCGCTGATCGGCCATCAGGAACTCCGCCGCTGATCGGCCCAACATCTCCTGCGGGGTAAAGCCCAGCATGGCGAATATGGAGGGTGCGATGTAGCTGATGGTGCAGTTGGCGTCGGTGAGCAAGATGCCATCGGCACTCCCTTCTATAAGGGCACGGAATCGCTCTTCACTGAACCGTAATTCATCCTCGGCGATCTTGCGCGTAGTGATGTCCTGCAACGTGCCCACAATACGCTTGCGTCCTTGCACTTGGGCATCGTTGATGATGAACGCCTCTTGGACCACCCAACGTACTGTTCCATCGGGCCTAATGATCCGGATGTCGATCGAGACAGATCGCATATCACGAATTGCCACCAACATGATCTTCTTCGATCGGTTGCGATCCTCCGGGTGAACGGCCTTCAAGAAGTTCGCGACGGAAGGCTCGATCTCTCCAGGCTCTAGACCGAGGATCCGGAACTTCTCATCGGACCAGCGTTGACTGTTGATGGATCGCCTGCCCGATGGATCAAACTCCAATTCCCAACTGCCGATGTGGGCGAGTCGCTGCGCTTCGGCCATCAATGCGTCACTGATACGGAGTCGTTCGCTCGCCTCGTGCAGCTCCGTGATGTCCTGCATATTGCTCACCACGCCGGCCACTTCCGGAACATCCAGCATATTGGTGACATGCCCCATCACCTGCATGATGGAACCATCCTTTCGAACTACCCGACAATGCTGGTAGATCGGCTTGCCAGGTGAGGCTATGGCCAGCGCGAACGCGGCATTAAGGGTAGCTCTGTCGTCCTTGTGGACGAAATCGAAACTCGCGGATTTGACCTCTTCACCATCCTGGAAGCCAAGTATGCGTGCCTTGGAAGGGCTGTCATAGAGCACATCCCCCTCGGCATTGCGGATCGTAAGCATATCGTTGCCGTGCTCGGTCAACGCACGGAAGCGCTTCTCGCTCGCCTCTAAGATCCGTGAGGTTTTCACCCGTTCCGTGATGTCCTGCGCAAGACACGAAACCCCCACAACCTTGCCATTGACCGTGATGGGATTGAAGGAATTGTAGGAATAGGAAGGGGAGTGGCTGGGGGCGGTAGGCAGTTCCAATTCATAAAGGAAGGAGAAACGCTCACCCTCCAGTGCCTTGGCATAATTGCTTTTCCAGAACTCTACCGCAGCTATGTCCAGGTTCTTCAGCACATCATGGACCATATCACCCACTTGAGGGGCCATGCCGTGCAACTCGTTCATGCGCTTCCTCGCCTGTTCATTGAGGGTCTTGAAGTTCAATTGGTCATCCACGGACCAGACCATTGCATCCAACACCTCGACCATGGCCAACAGGTCCGTCTCGTGTTGCGAGAGGTACTTGCACGCGAGGACAAGTTGTTGGTTGTTTTCCGCAAGGACCTTGATCCTGGCCTGTAGCTCGGCGATCGAGCTACTCTCTGTATCATGTGACCGTATATCGGACATGTGCGGAAGATCTGATCACCGCAAATCAGGCGCGGGCCGACCTTTCCGGGCGGCAGGAAATGAAAGGATCCACCGCATATATCCACAAGGTTGTGGCGAATAGGCTCATCTAAGGTAGCATTTGAGCTGATGTTCATGATAGGAGATGTACCGATGCATGAACTGTTTCTAACTCCCGCAGGGTCTTCCGCCTCGGAGACCCTGCGAACGCCGCGCTCGGCAAGTTCACCTTGTGAAACGCTGGTGGTGCAAAGCACGAACGCCCGCCGGTTATACCAGCGGGGCGTTGTGCTAACCCCCGCTCCCGGAAGTGTTCCAGCCTGCCACAGGTTTGCGCTCCAACAAGGCTGGTCCACTTGTGGCGTTCTGTCCAGCTTTCAACCGAACCCTTTAGGGAAGTCTTCAGACTTCACCCAAGCCAGGAAAGCCGGATGCGTGAATGCGCCTAGAGGCCCAATGCGCCCAATACCAAGGGACCGAATACACCTTGAATGCACCACGATTGACTTCGCTCAGACCAAGAG
>JBEPUG010000212.1:0-4466 GCA_041691695.1 Flavobacteriales bacterium | reverse complement strand
CACCAAGAAAGAGCCCCACGCTGGTGTTGCGCAGAATTATGAGGTCCTGATGTTGGCCGGTGTGGATCATGATCACAGGGCTGAAAGGTAGTTTGAAGGGGTTGCCTTACTGGATGAAATTGAACACCAGCAGAACGATGATCAGCGCGATGCCCATCAGGGAGCTGATGAAGAAATAGTCTGCGACCCGCTCCATCCGCTGCTCCCGGACCGGATGGAGCGTACGGATCGATGCATAGGAGAAGAGTGTGGACAGGGTGAGCAGCAGGGCGATCACCGAGGTGAACTCGTCGATGCGGCTCGACTCGGCCCGATCCGTTACGTGCAAGGAGGTGATCACGAAGAGACAAAAACCGAGCAGGTTGGCAGCTGTGCCCAAGATGTGTTGCGAGGTGTTCTTCGGCATGGGGAAGGCAAAATTAGCGCAGTGGATATGGCGCCGGTCAACATCGGATCCACACCCTGTGGAACAGCCCAAAGACGCTGATCAATACTACATCCATCGCACGACCTTTGCATCCCAATTGCTGTTGCTCACGCACGCCTTCGAGCCCTTGGTGTGCATCGGTGTTGAATTCCGCACGAGTTTCTTCAACCTCCAGAGCCGCCGCGCCATAGAGCGCTTGGGCGAAGCCGCATGGCATCATGCGCGACCATGTGCGGATGGCCAACGGCATACTTCGCGATACCTGCGTTTATTACATTCTGCCACATGAGTGGCCAGCGGTGAAGTGCAGTTTGGAATTCAAGTCAGCAGCGATGTCTTCGCACGTAGCTTAGGAGAGGGCCGTCTTTAGTTCGTACTCGGCGCACCAAACGGAGTATTGCTTTCCGTAGCCGCTCCCAGTGTTGGCGCCAATTCGGACAAACCCACCAAAAACTGCATATGGTCCCAGTCCATGCCATAGTAAAAGCGGTCCGCGCGTGCTGATCCATTCGCCGTATAGCATTTCCAAGTCCCGGCCTTGTAGCCGTGGTCGAATGCGCCGGTGGATTCGACCTGGCCGTTGGGATAGTAATACGTGAACTCGCCATCAGGAATATTCAACGCCACATCCTCATAGCGGCCCATCATGCGTGGGCGTCCATCGGGATATGTGATAGCCACGGCATACATCCGGTCCGGTCCCAAGGTGGCCCTGCGAAGAAAGATCGCCGAACTATCCGTCCCGACGGGTGAGTGCAGATCCGCTTGCACAGTATCGGTCATCACTATCGCGCTCCCAATAGTATCCATCTGCGAGGGATCTTGCGCATGTAGTGATGACGAAAGCAATGGTAGGCCAAGGCAGATAGCGAGATAGGGAACGACACCCTCCAGTTTCATGGTACGAAGTTTTCATGTGCATGACGCGATCTCCGGGCCATTAGTTCACTCGGCTTGATTTTTGTTCAGGAGCCAAGCAAATGGCATGTGATTGTTCATGTCGCACGGTGAGGAGGTACCTCAAAGTACACGGGATCGGGGAATCAATGCCACGATGAACCGTGTGCAGTTTCTTTTCCGGGAGGACCATGAAGCAAACTGACCTTGGGGCAGCATTCCGAGGTGAACACCAACGAAGAGACGTTCACAGCCCCTTCTTTCCGCGCTGCACTAGCCACACCCGGCCAGCACGACCGGGCCGCCAAAGAAGAGCTCGGGAGTGAGCGGCTCGGCTAGCAGCAGCGCTGCGGCGGCCATGGTGATGAGGGGCTGCACATATTGGAAGGCGGCACTTCGCTCGGCACCCAGTTCGGCCACAGCATCGGAGTAGGTCCACATGGCGAGGGCGCTGGCTCCGGCACCGAGAAAGACGATGGCCATGATGCTTTCAGCGGTCGGTGGCGCGGCCCACGTGCCAAAAACGGCGGCCATGCCCAGTGCGGGAAGTAGCGAGACGGCCAAGGCGTTTGCGGCGATACGCAATCCCCCGTTCCGCCTGGCGGGCCCAACGGTGAGCAGCGTGTAAGCGGCCCATGTGAAGGTGGTGCCGAGTATGATGAGGTCACCGAGGCATGTTTCGGCGAACTGCGCGAGGCGCGTGCTGGTGAGCACCATCACTCCGACGGTGGCCACTGCGATGCCCAGCCAGCCCACCACCCGCAGCCGCTGCTGTTGGAAGAGCCACGCGCCCACGGCAACCACGGCGGGGACGAAAGCGATGATCCAGCCCGCGTGCATGGTGCTGGTGAACTGCATGGCATAGGATTGCGCCAAGAGGTGAACGCCGAATATCAGACCAAGCAACACGGCGCGACCGCGGTCCGCGCGCTCGGGCAACATCGGACCGCCACGCAAACGCAGGATGCCGAAGAGCAGCACAACGGCGAGCGCGTTGCGCAGCCACACCAAGCCATAGGGTGTGGCAGCGACAAGAGCGAAGCGGATGGCGATGAAGGAGCAGCCCCAGAGCAGGGTGGCCAAAAAGGCCTTGGCATAACCGGACCAGCGGGGAGCAGGCAGCGCGGACACGGATGCGAAGGAAAGCCATCCACCGGATGGATCACAGGAGCCCGATAAAATGAAGTCTCCCCCTTCATGAGAAAAGCTCACGTAGGGGGAGACTAGGGTATCGGACTATTGAACGGGCTACTTTCCTTTCTTCCCTCCCGACGGATCCTTCAAGGTCGGCACATTCTTCACCGTTGCTGCATTCTTCACTCCCGAGATCTTCTTCGGCATCTGCATGGTCTTCGTGGCCTGCGCGGTCTTCGGGCTAGGGGGGGCGACACCCAACTGATCAAATACGGCAAGACGATCATAGTAGGTCCAATCCTTATAGATCTTGCCGTTGGCCATTAAGGCCGTGCAGAAGAAGGGCACTGAGTAGGACTTGCCCAGGCTCTTGTCAGTGGCTGAGTAAGTTCCCCAGTAGTAGACCCAATCGCCCGCGAACTTCTGTCCTGCGGCCACGCTGACGCTGAGGGCGGCGGTCTTCTCCAACTTCTGGTCCGTGTCGGTGGTGGCCCTATGCTGCCAACCGGCGAAGACCGAATCCACATTGGCGGAATCGCCGGGTATCCAGGTCTCATAGCTCATGAAGCCGGGGCTCACCGCGCCGCGGACAGCAGACGAGTCGGCCATCACCAGACCATTGAGATAGGCTTGGACCACGGCGATGTTGGAATCGGCTGCGGTACTGATGGCGATCGGTGCGGGCTTGGCCTCCGGTTGGGCCGCGGGTGGCGGCGCGGGTGCCGTGCAGGCCGCGGCTCCCAGCAATGCGAGCCCGGCGATCAATTGCGGAACGTTCGTCTTCATGTGATGGAGGTTTGGGTGAATTTGATATCAAGTATACTTCTTCACAACGCAGCTCCGCTTGGTGGATGCGAATGATCTTATGAACACAGCATCTCCGGCGAAAAGCGGGATCTGCTGCGTTATCCGTGAATGCAACCAGAAGGCTCTGCAAGTTCCAATAGTGGCTAGGGGATGCGTTCCCGCTTCACCACCCTAACACGGGCCTGCACATCCGAATACTGATATTCCGGTCCAGCAGCATCGGCATGCCGCATCGGCATCAGGGCGCTCCACACGGAGTCCTTCTCACTGGGCTTGGCCGCAATAGGCAAGTTGTCCAGTGCCACCCAAGTCTTTGCATCGATATAGAATGATACCGTACGCGAGGAGTAAGTGCTGTTGAGGCCGGCAAGTCCGGTCACGATGAGCTTCCCCTTCTCCGTGCGGTTGAGCGCGGTATCGATGCTCGCGAATTGGTTGTCCCGCGGCCCGGCGTAGAGGCTCATCCGCATCGGGTCGAACTGATCCCGATGCGCGGGGACGCGCTCCAAGGGAATGTGGACCTCCACCTCCAAGACCAGCGGCGATCCACCTTCCACGGGCGTGATCGATGCTTGCAACATGAAATAGCCGGAGATGGCAAGGAGCACGCCCATG
Organism: Flavobacteriales bacterium; assembly: GCA_041691695.1. Lineage (GTDB taxonomy): Bacteria > Bacteroidota > Bacteroidia > Flavobacteriales_F > PHOS-HE28 > PHOS-HE28. The sequence continues at coordinate 586 of JBEPUG010000212.1, read as the reverse complement.
GTCATCCCCAATGACACACCGGTCGCTTTCCAGAACTGCGACCATTCCACGGCGTGCACCAAATAGGTGCCTAAAAGTCCGAACAGGAGACCGGCGATCAATGCCAAGGGCGCCAAGATGAAGAAGATGCCCATGCTTCGGCCCCCATCCTGATCGCTGATCCCGTTCGCCGCCGAAACGTACGTGGCAACAGGAATGGTGACGATGGCCGTGACCACGGCAGTGAGCAGCGCGACAACAATAGCGATCTTCCAAACCATGGTGGTGGTATTGCTCCGCCAAGTTACCCTCAACTGTGTTCGTGATCCCACGGGCGATGGCGTTTCAGTTCCGGGGATCTCATCTTGCAGATGTCGATCTCTGGCTTGCCAAGGTCGATGGAAGCTACATCCGATCACTAAAGATCAAGAGAAACCAAAGACTCTTCCTGTAGTTGTTCTTTTGTGCCGAAGGAAGAAACCAACCCAAATAAAATGGCGAACGAAGGACCCAAGATCGGAGATGCATTGAAAGTGTTCTTCGTCAACGCACCGGAACAAGCTCAAGCGTGGATCGGCGCCATCCAAGCGATGGAAAAGGCCAGTAC
>JBEPUG010000211.1:0-4488 GCA_041691695.1 Flavobacteriales bacterium | reverse complement strand
ACAGTTGGTTAAGGTTGTCCAACATTCAAGGTGAAGTGTGGGCACAGTTGGTTAAAGTTGTCCAACATTCAAGGTGAAGTGTCCACACTGTTAGTCAAGGTTTTCACTTTTTGGGCTTAAGGGGGCGTGCTTTTATGCTGATCGGACTCAAGGCGTATGGTGAGGTGCATGCGGCCTTGGCTGCATTGCCATTGACTCGGCTCAGGCGGCCCGAAATGTATCGGGGTCGGCATTTCGGCTTTGGGTCTTGCCTCTGGCTCAGTTGTATTGAGCCTCTTGGCATTTGGCTCGGCTTCGGTGCGTTCGGCCTCTTACGGCATTCGGTTCTGCGTTCAGTTTCGGCATCAGTTCAGTGGCCTCTTGGTCTTGGGGTGGGTTCAATCGTATTGGTTATTGGGCATTTGGCTTTGGTCTGGGCTATAGGTGTCAACATTAGCCCATGCCGGGCAAGATCTGGGGACGTGACCGATGCCATGCGCCCGGCGCAAAATGCGCCTGAAGAGCCAAAAAAACACCGGAGGTTTATGAAGCCAAGTGTAGCAACGGACCCAGTGGCCGAAAACCAAAATGCCTTGAGGCCAAATGCGCTTAAAAACCAAGGAGTTGAGCACCAAGCACAACACAACCACATGCGCCCAAGCTGGATGATCGAGATCCTGGAACCTTGAAGCCTTCACTTGGATGTTTTTCAAGTCGCCATGGTACCACAGCGAAGTGCCTCATACAGCTTGAAGAACCTTAAGAGCCGAATGACCGAAAGTAGCTGAACAAGAATAGGAGGCAGCAGTCTGAACGACCGAAAGTGGTGAATAGCCTGAAAAGGCAGATCCCACTTCGACGCGAGCGCTCATTTGATAGAACTAATATGAAAGAACACAACCCCTGCCAGATCCACTACTTTGTGCATCCAAGCCCTTAGCAATGAAGAGGGCAAAACACCTCGTAGCGATGGAAGCCATGTTCAAAAGGTTCTTTGGTATCGCTGCATTGGCATTGACACTCGCGATCCCTGCCTCCTCCCAATATTGGGAGGAGGCGGGTTTGCCTGATTATTCCCCGGCCCCTACTGTCATCTACACAGATACGGTGCATGATCAGCTGATCGTGGCCAGTCAAAATCTCATCTACGATCATAGCTACATGCCACTTTTTCGATACAACGGCGTGCAGTGGGACACCTTGGGCCTTTTCGGGAATCAGGTCCACTCAGCGGTGGTATATCACGATACTTTGATCGTGGGCGGCGGTTTCGACTTCATGAAGGATACCGTGATTAAGAATATCGCCTGCTATGCAGGCGGTGGTTGGCATCCCTACGGCGACATGGGCGATGAATATGGTGACGGGGTGGTGGAAGGGCTGCGCGTGATCGATGGGGAGCTGTATGCAGTGGGAATGTTCACTTATGCGGACGGGCAGTTGTGCAACGGTCTGGCAAAGCGAGTGGGCGGACATTGGGAACCGCTCGCGGGCTGGTCCGCCATACCATTTTTCGATGATCCTTGGTTACACGATATCATTCGCTTCCAGAATAAACTTGTGGTCGGCGGCAGTTTCAGCACTTCGGACAATTCGTTGACGAACATGGTGCAGTACAACGGTAATGCATGGGTTCCTGTATGTGCCAACTGCCTAACGGGAGGCTATGACGGTGTGGCGAAATTGGCCGAGTACCAAGGCGAGCTCTATGTCGCTGGCATCTTCTACTACTCCAGCGGCAACGCGGGGCAGGGTATTATGCGTTGGGATGGGCAGCAATGGTATTCCGTGGGGCCTGTGGGGGATGGGATACAAGTGGACAACTATTCGGACCAGTACTCCCCGGACATCAGTGACCTACAGGTACGCGATGGGTTACTTTACATTGGAGGCGGCTACGACTTTGTGGACCACATCTTCACACCGGCAGGCATTTGCACATGGGATGGCAGTAATTTCTGCCTCCTCCAAGGCAGCCACTTCTCGGACTATTACGCGCCTTTCGCTTTCTACCACGACACCTTGTATGGTGGGACAAGCTCGGGTGTGACCGATCCCGCGTTGCGCGGAGTTATCCGCTACCTCGGCGCGTTTTGCAGTGGCGTAGGCGTGGAGGAAGTGCGTGCTGCGGATGCGGCGCTGCAAGTGGTTTCCCCCGAGCCGGGGAGCATCGCAGTGCTGGGCCTAGCGGATGGTCCTCACGAACTGCGGATCTACGACGCGCAGGGTCGGCTGGTCACGGATGAACGGATACGCAGCGGCGGGCAACGAAGCAATGCGATACCTGTGGACCTGCACGCTGCAGCGCTCTACATCCTGCGGCTGGATGCGGATCGTGTGGTGAAGTACATTCCGCTCCGCTGAGTTTTATAAAAAGTTCCGCGCGGTTGCGCTTCCCTGTGCTTCTTGGTTCCATCGCGCTGGTGCTACAAATTCCACTACTCGGAAAGCACCTACTTCATCAGCTTCGCGACTGTCGGTCCGAGGATGCTGCCGATCCTTGCCAAAGCGGGGGAAGCCAACGGAAACACTACACATTTCCAGTACTGGGCTCCATCGCGGAACTGGCCGAGGGACTTGGCAACTGCACGCTGCCGCCGAGCGCGGGGAAACCAGGATACCTAAATTAGAGCCGTACGGAGGTTTGGTTTGAAATCTGAAGACTTCGATGGAAGCATGGAGAAGCAGATAGGACAAGGAAACCACAAGTTGCCGCGGCTGGTTTCGGTGGAACCATGCCTACCTCAGGCAGGCGCACAGCCCGTTTGGCTCGGAAGACTTTCGGGAGCGTTGGGCATTCGCGCAGGGCAGGTAAAGCTCGCTTTGCAATAGATCCGAAATGAAGGCTTTCCCCTTGGCAATGGCCCTTGGTACCACCCTGTGGTGCCAAGGGTCCATGGCTCAAGGCTTCAACAAACGCTATGATGCATTTGGGTTGGGTTATGTGCAAGGAGCTTGGGGAATTGAACGGTCGGGTGCCGATTTTCTGATCTTCAGCGTCAGCAATGAGCCAGATACCGTTGGCCCGGATTCTATCCTTGGTCTGTACCGGATCATCTTGGAGAAAATCGACAGCCAAGGGAATCTGCTCACCGAAAAAAGGCACAAAGCGACTCTGCATTCCCTTTATCTTGGTTGGGCTGATTGTTGCGATAGCATTGAGGGAGGAGGCTATGTAACGGCCGGTACCCTTGAAAGTGTAAATAACACAACCCAACTGACGCGTTTGATGCGTTACGACTCCAATGGAGATACCCTTTGGACGCGGGATTTTGGGGATAGCACTCACTTTTGGATTGGAGAACAGGTCAAACAGACCGCCGATGGGGGGTTTCTGATGATCGGCTATACGGATGCTTCCGGTTTTTACTACGCCGGTTTTGCGATCAAGACTGATGCTTTGGGCAACGAGGAATGGCAACACACCTATGGCCTTGGGGGCGTCGATTATGGATACACGGACATCGCCCTTCTCCCGGACGGGTATCTGTTGGCCGGTGCGAGTTGCCAATTAGATGGGAATTGCGACTTCCTTGTCACTAAAATAAGCGAGACTGGAACAGTGATATGGAACTTGCTCCTCGGCAGCCCATTTAGCGAACCTGATGCTTCCATTGAAAGACTCTCCGATGGCCGTTTCATGCTATTCGGGGGGTGGGCAGCGAATGCCAATACTTGGCTGGCTCCCTATATCGCAGTCCTAGACCCGGATGATGGGCAGGTTACATGGTCCCATCAATACGGGGCACCTACCTACGGGACGGCACTTATGGCTGGCAAAGAATTTTCGAATACAGACATCATCGCTTGCGGGATATCCTCTAGTGGAAGCAGCCAGGTAGGTCTTTTGCTTCGCACCACCGCTGCTGGGGACAGTCTGTGGATGCGCAAATACGTTTACCACGATTCTGTGATAGACCAAGGGGCCGGCCGCTTCTGGGATGTGCTGCCCACACCCGATGGTGGCTGCATCGCGGCGGGCGTAGCATACAACCCTTTCAATGCACCCTATCCACCCGGCTATTCGCAAGATACTTGGGTGGTGAAGGTGGACAGCATGGGCTGCATTGTTCCGGGCTGCGATGGTCTTACCGGCATCACTGAGCAGGTAACCAACTTGGGGGATGCGCTAACGCTTTACCCCAATCCCGTACATGATCAGTTGCATGTGGGTATCAAGCTACCCGCAGACATTGCCAGCAACGGCCAGCTCACGCTGTCCGTTACCACCATGGAGGGCAAGCTGGTGCTGCAACAGCAGGTGCCTACGAGCGTGGCGGGGGAAGTAGTGCTAGATGTATCGTCATTGGCAGCGGGCATGTACAGTCTGCACCTGAGCGATGCACAGCGCTGGTTGGCCGGGAAGAAGTTCGTGGTGCAGTAGGGGGCATCATTGCGACACACTCGTATCGTCATTGCGATGAGGCTTTGCGAAGAAGCAATCTCCTTTTTGCGTCCGCGACACGGAACTGCGGTGTACGAGTGCTTCCCGCGCACAAGAACGAGATC
>JBEPUG010000210.1:0-4552 GCA_041691695.1 Flavobacteriales bacterium | reverse complement strand
ATAAGAGACAGGTGTTCAGCAATCCGTCACGTTCCGCGGTGAAACGCACCTGCTCGCTGCCGGGTGTTACCGTGAATTCGCTTTTGGTCTTGAGCTTCTTATCCACCGCCTGCTGGGCGATGGAGGCGCTGCGCGTAAGATCCTCATAGCTGCTGTTGGTGCAGCTGCCGATAAGGCCCACTTCCAGTTCCTCGGGCCATCCGTTCTCCTTTACCGCAGCGGCGAATTTGCTGATCGGCCAAGCGAGGTCCGGCGTGAAAGGGCCGTTGATATAAGGTTCCAGCTTGCTCAGATCGATCTCGATCACGCGGTCGAAGTACTTCTCTGGATCGGCATACACTTCAGGATCCCCGGTAAGGTGCTCGGCCACTTGGTCGGCGAGTCTCACAAGATCCTCACGCCCTGTTCCATTGAGATAGCGGCGCATGCTGTCATCGTATCCGAAGGTGCTGGTGGTGGCGCCGATCTCCGCGCCCATGTTGCAGATCGTCCCTTTTCCGGTACAGCTCAGGCTTTCCGCACCGGGACCGAAGTATTCCACAATAGCACCCGTTCCACCTTTCACGGTGAGGATACCAGCGACCACAAGGATCACATCCTTTGCTGATGCCCAACCACTCAGCTTGCCGGTGAGCTTTATACCGATGATCTTCGGTTGTTTCAGTTCCCAAGGCAGGCCACTCATCACGTCGCAGGCATCGGCTCCGCCCACGCCGATGGCCAGCATACCAAGACCACCACCGTTGGGCGTATGACTGTCGGTGCCGATCATCATCCCTCCGGGGAAGGCGTAGTTCTCCAGCACCACTTGGTGGATTATGCCCGCGCCTGGACGCCAGAAACCAATGCCGTACTTGTTGCTGATGCTTTCCAGGAACTGATACACCTCATTCCCTTTCAACAAGGCTTCCTGGAGGTCCTTCTTTGCACCCACACGCGCTTGGATCAGGTGGTCGCAGTGCACGGTGCTGGGCACAGCCACTTTTGCGCGACCTGTGGTCTTGAACTGAAGAAGCGCCATCTGCGCAGTGGCATCCTGCATGGAAACCCGGTCGGGTGCGAAGTCGACATAATCCACGCCGCGCTTCAGCTCCTTCGTCGCAGTACCCTCGCTGAGATGGGCGTAGAGGATCTTCTCTGTAAGGGAAAGAGGTTTGCCCAAAGCCGTGCGGGCTGCGGCGATACGTTCGGGATAGCGGTCGTAAACCGCTTTGATCATGTCGATATCGAAGATGTGGGCCATGTCCTTATTGTGCGATGGGTGATGGGCGACGAAGGTACGAAGTGGGACGGGGGAGTAGGCGTACATATCAAGTAGAATGACCAACGCCAAACTCGCGAAAGAAGAAAGGGCCGTCCCGCAAAAGCGGAACGGCCCTTTGTCTTGTATTGCGTCAGGCTCACTCTGCCACCACCTCGAAGGGGATGGACTTCACCACATCGCGGTGGAAGGTCACCTCGGCCTCGTAGGTGCCGATGGACTTGATGGCCTCGCCCTTCAACTTGATGTGCTTGCGGTCGATCTCCACGCCCAACACCTTGAAGGCGTCGCTGAGCATGATGGTGTTCACACTGCCGAAGATGCGGCCGTTCTCGCCCACCTTCGCCCCGATCTTGATGGGCTTCGCGGCGAGTTTCTCGGCGTTCGAATCGGCCTCGGTGCGCAGCTTCACCTCTTTGTGGGCGCGCTGCTTGAGTGTTTCGGTAAGCTGCTTGCGTTCGCTGGAGGTGGCGCTGACGGCCAGCCCGCGGGGAAGCAGGAAATTGCGTGCGAAGCCGTCCTTCACTTTCACCAGGTCATTGGCGAAACCGAGATGCTCCACGTCTTGTTTGAGGATCACTTCCATGGTCGTGCGTTCTTACTTGAGCATGTCGGCCACGTACGGCATCAGGGCGAGGTGACGGCTGCGCTTCACAGCTTGGGCCACACGCTTCTGATACTTCTGACTGGTGCCGGTGAGGCGACGGGGCAGGATCTTGCCCTGTTCGTTCACCAGGCGCAGCAGGAAGTCCGCGTCCTTGTAATCGATGTACGTGATACCGTATTTCTTGAAACGGTCGTACTTGTCCTTCTTGGTCTCGATGGAGATCGGCGTGAGGTAGCGGATCTCATTGTTGGCTCCGCCGCCCGTCTTTGCAGGGGCAGGCGCCGCGGAAGTGGTCGTTTCTTCGCTCATTTCCGTTGGGTTCAGGCGTTCTCTTTCTTTTTGCGTGGAGCGCGACCGTTCTCACCTGCGCTGTTACCGGCCCTTCCGGCGCGGCTTTCAGCAAAAGCGATGTGGTGCTTGTCCATGGACACCGTGAGGAAACGGATCACCCGTTCGTCGCGGCGGTATTCGGTCTCGAGCTTGGCGATAAGCGAAGGGTCGCTCTCGAACTCGATAAGGTGGTAGAAGCCCGAGGACTTCTTCTGGATGGGATAGGCAAGCTTGCGCATCCCCCAGCTTTCTTCATGACGGACCTTGCCATGGCCTTCCTTCAGAAGGTCTTTGAATTTGTTAACCGTCTCCTTTGTCTGGTCCTCAGACAAAACGGGAGTAAGAATGAAGACGGTCTCGTACCTGTTGGTCATGTTACCTCTTGGTAATTTGGGCCGCAAATGTAGTCGTTTTGGTGGAAGTTGAATTACGGAGCAGCCACAAGCCCTAAGCCGCCAGCCACAAGCTTGAGGCTTGAGGCTGATGGATTTTGGCTTGGCATTGTCGAAAAGAAGACTTCCCGGAGGCAACTATCTTAGCCGCGCCATGGATCGTTTCGTTGTCAGTGCCCGCAAGTATCGCCCCGTCCTGTTCGACACCGTCGTGGGTCAGGAACACGTGACCGGCACGCTGAAGAACGCCATCCGGAACCACATGGTCGCGTCGGCGTTCCTCTTCACGGGCCCCCGTGGCGTGGGCAAGACCACCTGCGCGCGCATCCTCGCCCGCACGCTGAACTGCGAGAATCTCAACGAGGACCTTTCCACCTGTGGTGTTTGCCCCAGCTGCAAAAGCTTTGATGAAGGCCATTCGCTGAACATCTTCGAACTGGACGCGGCCAGCAACAACAGCGTTGAGGACATCCGCAACCTGATCCAACAGGTCCAGATAGCACCGCAGATCGGCAATAAGAAGGTGTACATCATCGACGAGGTGCACATGCTCAGTTCTGCGGCCTTCAATGCGTTCCTGAAGACCTTGGAGGAGCCTCCCTCCTACGCCATTTTCATCCTCGCCACCACCGAGAAGCACAAGATCCTCCCCACCATCCTTTCGCGCTGTCAGGTCTTTGATTTCCGGAGGATCACCGTATCGGACATCGCGACACACCTCGCGGGAATCGCCAAGAAGGAAGGTATCGAGGCCGAGCCGCAAGCGCTGCACATCATTGCCCAGAAGGCGGATGGCGGGCTGCGTGATGCACTGAGCATCTTCGACCAGCTCGTCAGCTTCGGCGGATCGAAGCTCACCAACGCCGATGTGCTGAAGAACCTCAACGTGCTGGACCATGAGCACTACTTCGCCGTCACGGACAGACTGCTGCAGGGTGATGCCTCCGGAGCATTGGTGGAATTCAACGACATCCTGTTCCAGGGTTTTGACGGACACCTCTTCGTCTCCGGACTGGCGCGGCACTTCCGCGACCTGCTGGTGAGCCAGGACCCGCGCACCATCCCGTTGTTAGAGGTGAGCGAAGACCTCGGCGCCCGTTATGCCGCCCAGGCACAAGCCGTTCCGCGTGACCTGCTGGTCCGAGGTCTGGACCGCTTGGCTCAGGCCGATGTCCAGTACAAGAGCAGCAAGGAGCCGCGCTTGCTGGTGGAGTTGGCATTGATCCAACTGGCGCATCCGGTGAAGCCTGCGAATGGCGCACCCGCTCCTGCCCAAGTGTCTGCTGGGGCTGAAAAAAAAAGTCTTGACCTGACCTCGGCCCCAGTAAAGGCGGCCGCTCCCGTGCTCCCTGCCCGTTCCATGGTTGCCGAGCCTCTCCCGAAAGCGAACGAGCCGGTCGCTGCGACCGCCCGTCCAGCGCGCCGTTTGGCCGGTGGTGTCTCGATCCAAAAGCATCTCGCTACAACCACCGCGCTGGTTGAAGCCCAGCCCCTCGCCGACCAGCCAGGCGCCGAACCGGAAGGGTCTGCGGGGAAAACACGAGAGATCAACCTCGCCCTGTTGCAGAAGACCTGGTCGGACTATGCCAAGGAGCGCAAGCGCGAAGGCAAGAGCAGCCTGCACGCCACGTTGATGGCCAACAAGCCGACGATCACCGGGCCGAGCTCCGTCGCCTTTACCATCGTAAATGCCGTGCAGGAGAATTACCTGCGCGAGGAGAAGCCCACACTGCTCGGCCATCTGCGCCGCGAATTGGGCGATTCGCACCTCAAGCTCGAGGTGATCCAACAGGAAGTGACCGACCTACGCCCGCGCTACACCGCCAAGGACCGCTTCCAGATCATGGCGGAGAAGAATCCGGCGTTGCTGAAGTTGCGCGATTCTCTGGATCTTGATCTGGGGTAGTGAGACTGTTAGATAAAGTGTGTCAGTTGTCGCGAGGATTCGTTCCTTCAACCAAC
>JBEPUG010000209.1:0-4654 GCA_041691695.1 Flavobacteriales bacterium | reverse complement strand
TTCCTGCCGGGCTGGGTCACTTGTGGCAGCGAGTCCAACAGGTCTGTTCGGGGATCATTCGTGAAGTCCTTCCGCACTCGCTCGGCTAATTGTCGAGGGAGTATGCTATGAGGGCCTCCAGACCGCCTTGTTCATGGGCATGCTCGAAGTGGATCGGACTGGCCGGAGGCCCTAAGCGGAGCACGCACTCGGCATATGGCTGAGCGCTAGTATGAGCATGGACGCATGCGCAAGAGGTAGGGTCGGGCGGATACACTATCCATTATCAGGGGCTGGCACAACTCCATACCTACTTTTGACGTCTATTGACGTGACGGCCTATTGAGCCCCAAGCACCATGAAAACCATCCTCCACACCCTGCTTCTCGGAACCGCTTTTGCGCTGGTGGCAAGCACCCAAGCGCAGAATCAAGTGTTCATCATGGGCCAGGTCTTACCCTGCGTGGGCGCGGCCTATGACGTCCATATCCAGACCGGGCCTGGAGTCCAGCCGGCACTTGACACCACCGTTCAAACGGGACCCGGTTGCGGCTATTTCCTGGACTTCCATCCGGCCTCGACATCAGGGTTTCTCCATATCTCCACATCCTGTGACAGCGGACTCACCTTCCTCACGGATTCCGCGTACTTCAGCTTCGGCTTCTTAAACACCGATACGGTGAACGTGACCTTGGTCTGTGGAGGAGGAAGTGTCGATTGCAACGGTGTGCTCAACGGCCCCGCCCTACCCGGTACCGCATGCGATGATGGCAACCCTGTCACCTTGAACGATACCTGGAACACCAACTGCATCTGCGTCGGTGAGCCCAACTTCTATGATTGCAACGGTGTTGCGAACGGTTCTGCACTGCCCGGTACGCCATGCTTTGGGATCAACGCGGATTCCTCCGAATACTTCGGCGTGTTCACGGCCGCATGCGCCTGTGTGTTGGATTCCACCGGGAACTACGTCGACTGCCTTGGCGTGCTGAACGGCCCGAACATGCCCGGCACAGCCTGTGATGACGGCAATATCCTCACCATCAACGATACCTGGAACATCAACTGCACTTGCTCGGGCAATGTGCCTTCGCCGTGCCAGGCGATGTACTATGTGGGGCAAGCCTTGGACGCGGACAGCATTCCGATCCCCAACGACCTCTGGCTCTCAAACACAAGTGGTGGCGGTAGCGGTGTTTACACCTACTCGTGGGATTTCGGTGACGGCTTCACGTCAACGGAGAATACGCCGGTCCATTCCTACGCCGGTAACGGGCCTTACTGGCTGTGCTTGACGATCAACGACGGCATCGGCTGCACGGACACCTATTGCGATAGCGTATCCGTGGACGATAGCGGCTTCTATTCCGGTCTGGTCGGAGGCTCGCTCTCATCGGGCTTCATGATCAACGTGATCGATCAGACCGCGCTGGGCATTCCAGAACTGCCTTCCACTTCGGGCCTCACTATTTGGCCGAACCCCGTGACCGACGAGCTGAACGTGGCACTGTTGAGCGGGATCACGGGAGTTGCGATCATCACCGTTACCGACATGAATGGAAGGGTGGTCCGATCACAGGACATCGGCCTGGTCAAGGGCAAGGACCGATTGTCCATCCCGATGAGCGAACTGAGCGATGGACTTTACGTGCTGCGCATCGGCAATGCGAGCGGATACATAAGTCAGCGTTTCCTGAAGGCTCATTGATCGGGGATCGGATGGATTGGAGGGCGTCGACCGACGGGCCCCTCGCCGGCGCAAGTGTTCCAGCCTTCCAACCCTTTGCGTTCCTGCCGGGGAGATACTTGTGGCATGGTGTCCAACAGGTCTGTTCGGTGCTCATCCGTGAAGTCTTCGGGCTTCATAGCTATGGTCGGAGCAAAGGCTAGCGCAGGCTGCGATCAGTCTCTCTTCTTCTTCACCTTCTTCTTTGGATCTTGGCTGGTATGGAACACACGCAGCACAGCGATGTGGTCTTTCATCGGCCGGTACAAGATCACGAAAGGGAAGCGGGACAAGGGCAACTGCCGCACGAGTCCGCGCACCCTCACCGCACCGTTGGGGAACTGTTCGATCCGCTGGTAGCAGGAATACACTTCATCGATGAAAGCGTCCGCGACACGCAAACTGCGCGTGGCATACCACCGTGCAGCATCACTCACATCCTCAACAGCTTCATCGGTGACCAGCACCGGCCTTGTCATCCGCGTGCGGCTTTGCGCGCACGTGCCTTCGCTTGTTCAGGCGTGTACGACTTCGCCTCGCCACGCAGGTAGCGCTCTAAGCTTGCGTCCAATTGGCGCCGCTGCTCGCTGGTCAATGCGTAATGTGCATTGCCCGCCAACGTCTCTTCAACGGCGGCTACCACATGTTCATCGGTGGTAGCCTCCAGCTGTTCGATAACGTGGGCTTTGCGTTGTTCCAAGCGGCTCATAGCGGGTAGGTGTGAATCAAAGAAAATGGAGCGTTGTGCCGAAGGGTCTTACTTTTTCTTCCTTGAGGCGAGTCTCTCACGCACCTGATCGGTGCTCAGGACGCGACCTGCGGCGAGGTCATCTTCGGCCTTCAGCGCACGCGAGGTGAGCTTCGCTTTAAGCAGCGCGTTCTTCGAACCTCCGCTAAGGATATCCTTCAACACTTCAAGCAAGGAAGCATTCTTCTCCTTGGCGATGAGTTCGGAGAGCTCGGTACGTAGCGAAAGGGTGCTCATGGATGTTGGCTGTGCATCAAAGATAAATATCCCCGCACCCACCCGGCAAATAGCGGCGCGCGTGCATTGGGAGACCCTGCGCGAGGTCTCTACATTTGACCTGTCCCTCCGGTGTCCTGATGCCGTTTCAGGATCATGTCTGACACAACAACTCCAGTACAATGAACAAACTCTTTACCCTTCCGCTGTTGGCCGTATCCATCTTGAGCGCACAATTCGCCAACGCTCAGAATTGGACGAGCATTTCCACTCCCATTACGACCAACCTGATCCTCTACGACATCGATTTTCCTGCAGGGCAGGATGCCATCGGCTATACAGGCGGAGCGAACGTTACCTATAACGGCCATGGGACGCTTCTCAAAACGGTGGACCAAGGGAATACGTGGACCGTGGCGTGGAGCAGCACTTCGAGCGGTACGGGGATCACAGCGCTCTACTTCCTCAGTGTGGATACGGGCTTCGCCGGTACCCAAGGGGGAAACCTCATGAAGACCGTGGATGGTGGTACTACGTGGACTTCCACGGATTTTGATCCTGCGAACGATCAGGGGGACATCAACGACATCCAATTCCACGGTACCGACAACGGTGTGCTCACCACGAACTATAACGGGATGTACTACACCACCGACGGTGGAGCTACCTGGGTTCCGGCGACCACAAGCCCAAGCATGGGGCAGTTCTCCTTGTGCTATGTGAATGCGACAACGCTGTTCTCCTGCGGTAACAGCCAGTCCATTTTCAAGTCCACGGATGGCGGGGTGACGTGGACCAGTTCACACGCAAGTCCTTCCCAGAACGTGAACCTGGGGATCGACTTCTATGATGCCGATAATGGCATGGTTACCAGCGAGGATGGCGAATACTTCAAGACCACGGACGGAGGAGCTACCTGGACATCCCTCACGATCCCGAACCAATCCGGACTGATGCGCGGCGTGGTGATGCTCGACGCCGACAATATTTTCGTCTGTGCCACGCCAGGCCAGGTGTTCCATACGGTGGATGGAGCCGCCACGTGGATGGACGATAGTGGCATGGACTTCGACCCATCCTACTATGCCATCACATTCACTCCGGATGGAACCGGGTGGGTGAGCGGATCGGGCGCCACGGGTGGAACCATTCTGAAAAGAGCGCCCATGACCACTGGTATGGCGGAGGTCAAGGTGGCCGATCTGGCGATCAAAACCTATCCGAATCCGGTTTCAAGCTCCTTGACCGTTGAGTTCTCGACCACCCGGAACGAGCGCGTGGATGTAGCCGTTGTCAATTGCTTGGGTGAGGTCATGGAAACGAAGCAGGTCGCTTCGCAAAATGGTGGCACCACAAGAACTGAGTTGGACCTGTCGCGAGTCGCTGCGGGCATGTATACGATCAACCTGATCGCCAATGGGGCTGTGATCGGAACGAGGAACATCTCGGTCATCGGTCAGTAGGACGCTCTTGTGGAACTTCTTGTGTCAGTCCTCGGCAACTCGCCGGGGGACTGCTGCGTTAGGACCTCTGACCATCAGCACCAGCATCCCTCCGGTCGTTCCGCCTGCATTACTGCACCACCCTTGCAGCGGCCTCCGCAGAGGTGATCACGGGTATCACTTCGAACTCGACGAGATCTTCCCATTTCGCGATCCACGCATCGAGCAGGGCGCGATCGGCGGTGCGCATTATTTGGTAACAAGTGCCGAGGTCCGTGGTGACCCAACTGTTCACATACTCCAATCCCTCTGAGGCGAGTCGGCCTTGCTCGCGGAAGCGGCGGTACACGGGGGCGCTGTCCCCGTTCCGGTAGCGCTCGATGACCATGTATAGCTGTGGTTCTTGCATGTTGCTTTCTGGTTGCTTCCGATCCTGAGGGATGCTCAATGTTACGAGGGAGACCAGTTGTTGGGGTTGCCTTGCCGGGCCGGTATTCGCCCTGCACAATACCTTTCAGTTCCGCACAAGATCATCCCAAAGGT
>JBEPUG010000208.1:0-4659 GCA_041691695.1 Flavobacteriales bacterium | reverse complement strand
ATTTCACGTTGCCCGTGATCATGCTGATGAACGGCGTGACGATCCCTCCGGTGAATGCGGTGACCAATCGCGTGAAGGCGGCGCCCATTACGAAACCGACGGCGATGTCGACGAGGTTGCCCTTCATCGCAAACTCCTTGAACTCCTTCAGCATGCCCATGTTTTGGTGGTTTTAGTGTTCTATGCGCACAACGTAAATGTGCAGTTTAGCTAAGTGCAAACGTCGTCTCAGGCTTCCTTGGCGGTATTCGCTTCGGCGGCTTGAGGAGCGCGCATCTCGATCATCAGCTGCTTGTGCTGTGCCTTCAGCCGCTCGATCTCCTGGCGCATGCGATCGATCTTGCTCTCCATCTCCTTCTTCATCGCCGCGCCGGCCGCACTCTTGAAGCTGAACTTACCCATGTTCTCTTCGGATTGGCGCACTTCGGTCTCCAACTCCTCGATCTTCCGCTTGACGAAACGGCCTTCCTTGTCCAGCCTGTCGCGGCCGTCCGGTGCGGAGGCCAGGTCCTGCACACGGCCCTGGAAGGCCATGCGACGGCGGTCATCATCGTTCATCTTCAACGCTCCGTACTGCTTGTCCAAAGCACCGCGGTAGCGTGCGCTCAAGGCATCGTACTGTTTTGGCGAAACACGTCCACCATTGAGCCATCGCGCGCTGAAGGCCTTGAGGCTTTCGATGTCGGCGTTGCGATCGCCGGTGAGTGCGAAGCTGCCGATCTCCGCGATCAACGCTTCCTTTTCCTTCACGTGCTCAGCCTGCTCCGCGTCCTGCTTTTCGAACGTGGCCTGTCGGTTCTTGAAGAAGGCGTCACAAGCCTCGCGGAATTTGCTCCAGAGCTTGTGCTCGTCACGCTGGCCTGCGCTACCGGCCGATTTCCAATCCGCCTGCAGTTGTTTCAACCGGTCCGCGGTCTGCCGCCATGCCGTGCTGTCTTTCAAGGAAAGAGCCTCCGTGATCAGGCGCTCCTTCGTTTCGCGTACGCCCTTGAATTGGTCCTTCAGCGCGGCGTAGTAGCCGTTCTTCTTCTCGAAGAAACCGTTGCAGGCATTACGGAATTCCTTCCAGATCCGCTCATTGTCCTTCTTGGTGGCGAAGCCGATCGTCTTCCAAGCGTTCTGTAATTCCAGCACTTGGTCGGTCATCTCCTTCCAGCCTTTGGCGGAAAGGTCCTCGGCCTGCTTCACCAGTTCGTTCACCTTATCGACCAGACCCTGCTTGGCGGCGAGATTCGTCTCGTGCTCCGCGCGGCGCGCCTTATAGTGATCGTTGATGCGGTCGTATACCACGCGGGTGGCGTTCCAGAACGCTTCGCTCACCGGCTCGCGGTCCTCCTTCGTCACGGGGCCGATCTGGTGCCACTTGTCCTGATAATCCTTCACGAGATGCTCGGCCTCGCGCACGCTATCCACGCGCTGCACGGCCTCCATGTCGGCCACCAGCGCCTGTTTCAGCGCGGTGTTCTTGCGCAGGTCGTGATCACGCAGTTCCTTGTAGATACGGATATGGTAGAAGAACTCCTCGCGCAGCTGGCTGTAGTCGTGCTGCAGTTCTCGGTAGCTCTGTTGGGGGATCGTGCCGATGTTCTTCCAGTGCTCGCCGAGTTCGGTAAACCTTTGGAAGGCGTTGCCAATGTTCTCCTCGTTGGCGATCAGCGCCTTCAGCTCGTCCATGATGGCGTGCTTCTGCGCGAGATTGTCGGCCTCTTCCTTCTGGCGCTTGCGGCGGATGTCGTTCACCTTGGTGTTGAAGGCGTCCAGCAGTTGCTTGAATTTCTTGTCCTCGTCGCTGGACAACGGTGCCGATTCGATGGGCTGATGCGGGATCTGCGGCTCGGCGGCAGGAGGCGGGCCTTCGCGATGTTGCTCTTCAGCAGTAACCTCCGGCGCTTCGTCCTGAGCTGCTTCCGCGGCGCGGGCCTCGGCCTCTGCCTGTTCGTGCGCTACCAGCGCTTCGTAATTTTCCTTCAGCGATTCCACCGCTTCGCTGGACCGCTCCACTTCGGGCTGCCCGAGCAGCTCTTCCATGCGTGCGATCAATTCACTTTTCGTTGCCATGCTCCGAGGGCGCGGCCTTATTGGAAGCGGACGCGCGACCAAATATAGAAGGCCCATTCCATCCGCTGATGCGAAGTGTACATAGGCGCAAAAGTTCCTTCCCTGGGACCGGTGATGAAGTCGGCTTTTGGGACGATGGAAAACAGCTTTTCAACGAGCCGCAGCCTTGCGTTTGAACTCCGCGATAGCAGCTCGCGTGAACTCGGAAAGCACTAATCTTCCACTGATGGCGGCCCTTTCCGGAAGCAGCGTGCCCCAGTCGTCGGTGCCGCGCCACATCACGCGCTTCAGTTCGGCCATGGCGTCGGGGCCGTAAGCGCTCAACTCCTTGGCATGCGCATCCACCTGCGCGTCCAACTTTTCGATGCTGTCGAAAACTTCGGCATAGAGTCCTTTGCGTTCGGCCCATTGCGCGCTGCGCCAGGTCGCGGGTGTGGCGCTCATCAGCCCGAATGCGGCGTTGCCCGTTTTGCGCTCCACTGCAGGTCCTACAACGAAAGGACCGATGCCGATGGCGAGTTCGCTCAAACGCACCGAGGCACTTTCATGTGCGTAGCACACGTCCACTGCTGCCGCGAGGCCAACGCCTCCGCCCACCGCTTTCGCCTGCACCCGGCCGATCAGGAAACAGGGCGCAGTGCGGATCGCGTTGATCACCATCGCGAAACCGTTGAAGAATTCCAGGCCCTTCGCTTCGCTGTCGATCGCCACCAATTCATCAAAGCTGGCACCGGCGCAAAAGGCCTTGTCGCCATCGCTGCGCAGGATGATCGCACGCACGCTCTTTTCCTTTCCTGCGGCCTCGATCTGCTGGGCCATTCCGCTGAGGATCGCGGCAGGTAAGCTGTTGCTCTTCGGATGATGGAAGGTGATGGTGGCTATGCCGCCTTCGGTGGTGGTCTTTACATATCCTTCGCTCATGGGATGCAGGTGTTCAGGGTTGCGAAGATCGCATCCCTCGTGGAGAAAGTCCGCAGGTAACGTCTTCGATCGAAGAACCACGGATGAACGCGGATCAATACGGATGACATTCCGCAGGTACCGTCTTCGATCGGAATCGACGTTTCTCTTTTTCTCTCCGCGGATCAAGCGGCCATGGCCGGAGCCACATCGACAGGGAAGGGAATGGGCACCATCCGGCTGCGCAGGTGTGCGATCACCTCCTCGTCGGAGCGGAAAGAGTCGCCGATGTTCACGAAATGTTCCGCGAGCGTGTCGTAACGCTTCTTCATCAGCAGAATGAAGATGTCCAGGAAATTCAGCCCGGCGAAGACCACCGCCTTGTTCTTCGCGAATTCATCGAGATGTGCCCGGAAATAGGCAGGATGCTCGGTCCAATGCAACGTGGGATTGATGTGGTGGCTGATGTGGTAGCCGTCGTTCCAGCACTTGTGATTGAACTTCACGTTGATGCAGGTGATGCTGTTGCGATAGTCGTTCGCCGGTTGCTCGGGACAGATGAAGGTGTGCTGCACCCAGTTGCCGGCCATCGCCACCAGACGGAAAGCGAGGAAGGGCAGGATGAAGACCACCAGCGTGGCTGACCAACTGACGAAGCAGAGCGCGGTGCAGAAGGCGATGAACAGCAGTTCGCCGCGAACAGTGCGCCAAGCAAGTTTTTTGCTACGTTTTTGGAAGTGGTATAACACTAGCGTGTAGATACCGGTGAAGAGGAAGGTGAAGAAGTAGCGGGTGAAGGCTCCGCCGGAATCGCGCTGATAAGGCATGGTGCTGCTCTCGTCATCCTCCATGTTATTCTCCACATGGTGCATGCCGACGTGGTGTGCGAAGTAGGTCTCGGGCGATTGGCCGAAGAACGGTGCCAGGACCCAAGGGATGATGAGATTCAATGCGCTGTATTTCGTCTTGAAGAGCGGGCGATGGCTGGAGCAATGCAGCATCAGGCCGAAGGGACCCTTGTAGGTCACGTTGTTCAGGTAGAGATATACCGCGGCCAAGGCCAGCCAAAGCCAAATGTTGATGAACGGAAGAAAGAGGAGCACGGCCAAGGGCACGATTGCGAATGTCACTTTAAGCAGTAGGTGGACGAAAGGCAGATCGCGCTTGTCGTTGATCAGACCGATGAAGAAACGGTCGATCCTGGAAATGGACTCCGGAGCGGTATATCCCGGATCGGTGTTGAGGGGTATGCTGAGCATAGAGGGGGAAAGTGATCTGCCACACGGTTGCGAAACCGGGGTCGGTAGAACGAGGAGCGCGAAGGTACCTTTTTGATCTTCGGGAAGGGGAAGTAGGTGACAGAGGAAAGGGAGGTGAGGGAGGAAATGGGGGGTAATGGAGGTAAAGGAGGTGAAGGGGCGCAAGTATCGCCTTCGAGTTTGAACCACGGGTCAACACGGATGAATGCGGATGAGTTTCCGCAGGTGACACCTTCGTTTTTATCCACAGATGACGCGGATAGCGCAGGGAAGAGTGGGAAGGTCTACGTCCACCTCATTAGTGATCGGCATACAGTTCGATCGGTGTAGCGACGCCAGAACAAGATGGCTTCGCAAAGTCTCGCGATGACGGAAATAGGGCGTCATGGGTCTGTTAGGACAAGTGTGTCAATCGGTCGTTGAAGATGATTTCGAGTTGTAA
>JBEPUG010000207.1:0-4663 GCA_041691695.1 Flavobacteriales bacterium | reverse complement strand
AGCTATACACCCCACGGTCCACTCCCTGACTTGCAGCGCGGGACGTTCAACCCTATTCCTGTCAGCCTTGGAATTCTTCAAGCACCTCAACTGCTCCACCATATTTTACCGTCGGACTTTTCTTTGCGATCTCCACCGCTTCTGCAAGTGAACCGGCTTCAACTATGGAAGCTCCTTTAAGATCACCGCGGTAGTCGACCACGCCTGTAGAGGTTACGACTTTACCAACAGCTGTCCTGATCCCATAGGTCTCTTTCAAGAACGCATTCCAGGTATCCCATACCTGTCTACTTTCCATTTTTTGCTCATCTGTAAGCAGCAATTTTCCGGTCCGATATAGAAAAATGAATGTCATGTTCTTGGTTTGAAGTACGTAGTGAAGGGCTAGGGTCTGGCGCACAAAAGGATGGCTGCTGTAAACATAGTGAGAGCGCTTACCCAAGACATGCCTTCGGGCTGGATCAGACCCTGCTGGAAGAAGGGAAGAGACCCTGCCGGAAGGACGATGCAATGCACCGGCCTTAAGAAGTGAAAGCCGAAAAGCGCCTGCCTCCAAGTGGCCTTAACCTCCTACAGCGCGAGCGTCCTCGCTCGTGCCCATAATTCCCACTCTTGCTCAGGGTCTATCGAAGAAGACCCTGAGCAAGAGAGAGTGCCGCAAGGTCCTGAGGCGGACAACCTTGCGGTAGTGAAAGATCCTTTCCTTCAGGAGCGTTTGTTGGAACGTGCCCTTGGTAGAGCTCGCTATGGGAGCAAACACCCCCTGGTGGTGATGCGCATGTTGCGCTAGGCACTACTGCTTCATCACCTTGAAAGTGCGTACGGAAGTCCCTTGCTCCATCCGAAGAATGTACGTTCCTGGCAGCAATGCGGAGAAGTCCTGTTGTTCGATATGGCCACCATTCCAAAGCTGCCGGCCGGTGGCATCCAGGAGCCGGAACTGGGCGCCGTCCACGCTGTTGCTGACCACGATGTGCGCTGTGAACGGATTGTTCAAGACCATCGGCGTCACAAGGGCGGATTGGTAGGAAACACCGGTGGTGATGTCCCACGTGATGGAGCAATAGCCACCTCCGCCAATGCCCACATCAGAGATGGCGCCATTTCCTCCTCCTCCGCCGCCGCCATAGGAAGCTCCGTTACCAGCAGGATCGGTGTTCTCACAACCAACATCCGTGAAGCCCGCACCCTTTCCACCTGCACCGCCTGGGGCACCACCGCTGATGCCAGCATCTCCACCAGGTGTTTGGCAGATGCCCGTCCACGCGATGGTGTTACCTCCCGTGCCACCAACACCCATGGCGCCTGCGGCCCCGCCCCCGCCACCGCCGAAGTAGGTATAGTAGCCGCCGCCACCGATCCCACCGGTGTAGTCGACATCGCCACCAACGGGTATACCTGCCGCGCCACCACCACCGATATTGGGGTTGGTAGCGGACCCACCGTTCGAGCCAGCTCCTGCCTGTATGCCCAGGTCGCTGATACTCGTCGCCACCTCGCTGCCTCCCTCGCCGATGGTTATGGCATAAGCTGTTCCGGGTATCACGGTGAAGGCGCCTGCTGCATACGCGCCGCCGCCGCCGCCGCCACCACCATTGATGTTTCCACTACCCCCGGCCCCTATCAATTCCACGTTGATATTTGTTACCCCGTCCGGTACTACGAACGTATCTGATGCGGTGTAGGTGATCTGTGCGAACGCGGAGGCGCTGAACAGGACCAATGCTGTGAGGAGAAGTTTCTTCATGTTGATCAGGTAGGGTTGTGGTTTGGGGGTAAGTTATGTCGCACAGAGTTAAGGATTTCACTTCAGCACGGTCACGTCGTACCAACTATTGATGCGCTACCCCCTCAACTATCGCTCGGTCACATCGACCCCGCGTCCGCTTACTGCTTCACGAAACGTTGGGGCTCTTTAAAAGGACCAAACGGAAGTGAAAAAACCGGGGGATCCCCTGTGCCTCACCGAGCCCACCGCGACTTCTTCATCTGGTCACTACGTTCTCGCTTGGGAAATACGAGCTGTTGATCGGGGTGGATCCGGTTGGGCCAGAGTATCCCACACGCGCGGATCAATAATGGAAACGGGGGTACCGCGCGTCCGCTCATCCAAAAGTGGACTAAACTTGCCAGCCCCTTCGTGCGATCCACTACTAGGCAGCAACGTAGGAACAAGACGATGGTAGTGGGGCCATGGCGTTCAACCGGATGAAATAGGCATACGTCCGGGTTGAAAAATGCATGGGCGCATTAAATTTAGATGACAAGCGGATGTACCATGCATCAAGGATGAATGATGAAGCCCAAGGCGATGCTCGCCTGGTCCGCGATCGCTTCAAGCCAATAGGTCCCTGGCGTTAGCCCGGTCAGGGATATCCGCTGCGTATCATCTGTCCTGATGCCGTGAGCAATTTGCCTTCCGGTGTTATCACGTATGGCCCAGGTCTTGAAAGCGGCATCGTTCCAGCAGACGTTCAGTTCATCCCGCGCGGGATTGGGAAACACTTTTGGCGTTATGGACTTAGGCCTTTGTTCACGAATGCCTGTGGTAGGCGTACCCCCTTCCTCCCACGCATAGAAATGGTCCGTTGGCAGGTCTGTGAAAGAATCGACATGGCCGGACGGCCATCTGACGATCACGGTATCGATGAGGGTCGCGTCGCCAGTGCCGAAATGGACGCGCAGGTCGTTCTCGCTTTGGAAGCTGTTCTGCGCGTTCACCTCCCGCATCTGCCATACCGCTTGACCATTGATGGTCGCTCGGCAATGCACGATGGCCCCAATGGCGGAGCTGTTGCTCGGCGAGCCATGCAAGGTTATGTTAACCGAATGGCGCCCGGCCGCAACTGAGTCGTTTCGGAAAAGGGTGTGTGCCGCTGTGTTCCCATGGATGTAGAGGTCCAGGTCGCCATCGTTATCGTAGTCGCCATTGGTGACGCCGCTGGCCCCGGCTGCTGTGGGCAGGGCACCGCTCATCAGGGTGAACGTGCAGCCACCGTCATTGCGATAGTACTTGGTTGTTCCGGCGTCTTGGGTGATCACCACGTCCAGGTCGCCGTCGTTGTCGAAGTCCCCCCAATCGTTCGCCAGGTTCTGGGCGGTTACGGTGAAGGGCGTGGTGATGGACGTATATGTACCGCCGTCATTCCGGTACATCCGCGTCGGAGCGCCTCCGTAATTGGTGAGGCAAAGGTCTAAGTCACCGTCATTGTCGCAGTCGATGAAGTTGTAGCACTGCCCGTCCTGCTGCTCGCTGGCGAAGGTCTCATTGGTCATGCGCACAAGAGTGTCATGCCCGGTCTCCATCAGCATGTTCTTGTAGCAGAAGTCGAAGCCGGGCGTGCCTCCGGGGCCACTGGCGATAAAGAGGTCCATGTCCCCGTCCAGGTCATAGTCGGACCAATACGGTACGGTGTACGGACCGAACGTATCGGTGAATGCATAGCCGGTGATCGAGGAGACATCCGCTGCCGCGGACGTGCGTTGGAGCAATCGGCAGGGTCGTGTTACCGCCGGGGCAAGGAAGCCTGCGGCATGCGTGAAGACCATGTCGAGGTAGGCATCGTTGTCTAAGTTGCCAATGGCGCAGGCCCAGCCGGCGTAGTCGGAGAGTCCATCCAAGCCGGCGGTGACGTTGGTGAATGTGCCATCACCATTGTTCCAAATGAAAGTGGACGGCCACTGTGCCTGGATGCAATCGATGTAACCGTCGTTGTCCAGATCGGCCCAGCTGGTGCCCGAGACATGTTGCCCTACCATGCTGCCGATGGTCGTAGGTACTTCCGTGAAAACGCCACCGCCCTCGTTATGGAATAGGTGGTCGGGTGCGGCGAAGAGATCAATATATCCGTCGTTGTCGTAGTCCACCCAGGCAGCTCCCTTATACAAGCCAATGCTTTGGAGGGTGACGATGGGGTTGTTGGTGTCAGTAATGGCGGTCCAGCCGATCTGGCACGACGCGTGTATCGTGGAGACGATGGTCGCTAGGAGAAATAGGGCACGGTCCATGGGCACGGATCTGTTTGCCCGTGAAACTCGGAAGGCATTCCTCCGCAACGGTCTTTCCCGATAAAGCTTTACTTCTTGACGATGCTTCGATAGGCACTGGGGGTTGTGCCAGCGAATTTCTTGAAGGCATTGTTGAACGCGGCCTTGGTGTTGAAGCCGACCTGGTAAGCGATCTCTATCACGTGCAACTGCTCCTTCGAGGTGGTAGCAAGCAAGATCTTGGCTTCTTCGATACGATGCCGGTTCACATAGCCGAAGAAGTTGAGGCCAGAGCGCTCGTTGATCACTTGGGAGAGGTGGTGCTTGGAGGTGTCAAGCCGTTCCGCCAGGCCTTCCAGGCAGATGTCATTGGCTTGATAGAGGTGGGCTTTGCGCATCGCTTCCTCCAAACGTTGGTACAATTCCTCGGCCGCTCCCTTCGTAAGTCCGGAGTTGCGGTAGCGCGCGTTACGGGGCACCAGTGCGGAGAGGTCCGTGAGGGCATATCCGTTGAACACGCTAGGCTGCAGGTAGCCAAAGACAGCGATGAAGGTGATGAACACCGCCATTGAGAAGGAGATCATGTAGTCCCATTGAGCATCGAAAAAAGGTTGGCGTACCAGCACGAGGTAGATGATCCAAGCGGCGATATAGCCCGCGAAACAGAGGAGCAGTC
>JBEPUG010000206.1:0-4697 GCA_041691695.1 Flavobacteriales bacterium | reverse complement strand
CATCTGTGTGAACGAGAAGTTGAAGCCTTTCCTTCCCGGGCATCCTTTGGTGGCCACCGGCGGGGAGCATGCGATCCCGGCAGTGAGTTCCGCGCCTTGGGGCAGCGCGCTGATCCTGTTGATCAGCTATGCATACATCAAGATGCTCGGCGATAAAGGTCTCACGGACGCCACACGCTACGCCATCCTCAACGCCAACTATCTCAAGGCGAAACTCGAGGGTCTGTATCCGATCCTCTATAAGGGCGACGTGGGTATGGTAGCGCACGAGATGATCCTGGACTGCCGCGATTTCAAGCGGACCGCTGGCGTGGAAGTGGAGGACATCGCCAAGAGACTGATGGACCATGGTTTCCATGCGCCGACGGTGAGCTTCCCTGTGGCGGGCACCTTGATGGTGGAACCCACAGAAAGCGAGAGCAAGGCCGAACTGGACCGCTTTGTGGAAGCCATGACATCGATCCGAAAGGAGATCGCTGATATCGCTGATGGCAAACTGGACAAGGCCGACAACCCGTTGAAGATGGCCCCGCATACCTGTGAAGAGGTGATCTCGGACAGTTGGCAACATCCTTACGGAAGGGAGCAAGCCGCCTACCCAGTGCCTGGCCTGCGCGCCTGGAAGTATTGGCCAACAGTGAGCCGCGTGGACAATGCCTACGGCGACCGCAACCTGGTGTGCAGTTGCCCACCGATCTCCGAATACATGGAAGAGCCTGTCGCTCAAGCGTAGATCGCGCCGCTGGATGCAGTTCGCAGCTGTATATAATTCTTCGGAGTTGGCGAAGCGCCGAACAACGCGGGACCGCAAGCTGTTGTCATACACGTGAAAGGCGAAATGATCGTCGGATCGTTGATGATCCTTAGATTCGCCCCTCTACACTACGAGAAGGTAACCCCTGAAAACCCAGACCATGAACAGAATTTACTCCTTGGCCGCCCTCGCCCTCATCGGGGGGAGCCTATCCGCCCAGCGCGTGAACAACGTGACGTTGCGCGGATTCAACAAGCTGCAGCCAGCAACATTGACCCACAATACGTCTGGGCATCAGCTGGACCAGCAAAGCGGTCAACGCGACATCGTCTTCACGGAAGACTTCGCCAATGGCCTCGCCGGCAATAATGGTGGAGCGGGTGCTTGGACCACTTCCGGCGTGAATGGCAACGTGTGGACCTATACGCATACTGGACCCTTTGGCGCTTACAGCAATCATACACAGATCATCGTGTCGCCTACTGTGACCAATGGTTTCATGATCTTCAATTCGGATTCCGCGAACACGGATTTCAGCGATACTACCATCGTAGCTTCTCCTGTTCCGTTGACCGGCTCCTTGGTCTCGCCCGTCCTGGATCTCAGCGGTGCCCCTTTCGTGCAGATGAACTTCTACGAGCGGATGCGCTACTGCTGTAGCACCAATACCAACGGAGGCCACTTCGTGGATATTAGCACCGATGGTGGTACGACATGGCCGACCCGTCTCAATGTGGAGAATGGCATTTTGGACAATGCCGACCCGGGCACCATACAGTACTCCGTGAACCTCAGCGCAGCGATCGCTGCCAACCCCACGAATGTTCGCATCCGTTTCACCCAGGACGGTGCGAATGGTATCACCGACTACCACTGGCAGATCGATGACATCAGCATCGAGTCACTCCCCGCTAACGACCTGAAGGTCATCAGCGCCGCGACCACAACTTGGGACTTCAATACCGCCAACACCTTCGATTCCGTTTACTACACCCGGTTCCCCGTTTCCGAACTGCGTCCATTGGCACTGAATATGACCTACTATAACAACGGGTCTTCAGCCGCCACCAACGTTGTTGGCAACATCGCTGTGGATGACGGTTACGACCAAAGCACTGTGGCAAGTACACTTTTACCTGGAGATACTGCAATGGCCATGGCAGGACAGGACGGACTGAGTGACTATACCCCGACCTCCACCATTGGTGATCACAACATGACCTTCACCGTGAGCAGTGACTCCATTGATGGCAGCCCGGCCGATAACGTGGCAACCGCCAAGATCGCGGTCACCAATTACATCTACGCTCGCGATGAGGACTCCCGCGATGGTGGTTACAACGACAACGATCAAGGCGACGCCTTCAAGCTCGGGAACAAGTTCTACTGCAACGTTGATGAGACCGCCTACGGCATCGATGTGGCCTTCTCGATCGCTTCCGCCTATGGCGTGGAATTGAACGCCCAGATCTTGGATACTACCGATCCCACGTACCCACCACTCTATGAAACCGGTTACTACACCTTGGACTCCACGGATCGCAGCCCACTTGGCGGGAACCACTTCGTCCATTTCATCTTCGACACACCACCACAATTGACCGCCGGCACGGACTATTTGGTCGTGGTGCAGCACTTCGGTGGCGCCAACGTACTCATCGGGACCAGCGGAACCAGTCAAGCCCAAACGTCCAACTTCTATCGTCAATCGAACGATACCTGGTACTATGTGACGAGCACCCCCATGGTGCGCTTGAACTTCGACGCTAACATTGGTATCGCAGAGAGCGACTTCCAAAATGGCGTGGGCATGGGTCAGAACTATCCGAACCCGACCAACAACGGAAGTACCCGCATCGACGTGAGCCTCCAGCAGAGTGCCCACGTGAACATGGTACTGCGCGACATCAGCGGCAAGTTGGTGCAGACGTTGGAGGACGGAAGCATGGCTCCTGGCGTGCACCACGTGGATGTGAACACCTCCACCTTGGGCGCAGGTGTATACTTCTACACCCTCACTACCAACAACATGGTCTCCACCAAGCGGATGACCGTGGTGCGCTAAGCACAACACCTTACTCGGCAAAGGCCGCTTCGCGATCGCGAAGCGGCCTTTTCGCTTTTGTGATCTTCATACCCGTTGAATGGCCACGAACAACCGATGCCTGTTCGCTGTTCCCCATTCATCGCATCGGTACTGATGCAGAGATCCCAACGCTTACCTTCGTGACGTAAAAACCCCTCAAATCGATATGATGAAAAAGCTTTACTCCGCTGTGCTCTTCGCCATCGCAACGACCGGCCTGATGGCACAGACCCCGATCTGGTCCAACGATTTTTCCGACGCCTCTACATGGACGCTGGGCAACCTCAACGGTGCCACGGGTTCTTGGGTCATAGGAACGACAGCACCCGCAGGCAGCTTTGCGATCCCTGCCATCCTATCCACTACTGCCGCCAATGGCTTTGCCCTTTACGATTCCGATCTGCTCTGCGGAGTTGACAACGCCTTTATCAAAAATACCACCCCCATCGACCTGACCGGCCACCCTTACGTGATGCTTCAATTCCAAGAGTCTTACCGCAAATTCGGAGGCCAGACCTTTGTGGACGTGAGCAATAACGGCACGGACTGGACGGCGACAGAGATCAATGTCGCACTGGCAAGCAACGGTTCCACCACCAACCCCTTGCTGATCAGCATGCCCATAACCGCGACGGCTGGTGGCCAATCCACGGTATACATCCGCTTCCGCTATGTGGGCGGCTGCGACTATTCCTGGATGATCGATGACGTGAACATCCTTCCCCAGCCTGGCAACGACCTCACCGTGGTCAGCACCTCTACTACTGCCTTTGACAACATCACCACGTTGACCTACGACTCCTTGCCCTACACGATCTACCCGATCTCGGAGGTGCGCCCCTTGGGATTGAACATGACCTTTACCAACAACGGCGCTGCGGTAGCATCCAATGTGACAACGACCATTACGACCACGGATGGCTACAGCGACACCCATAACTCTGGGACCGTCAACCAAGGCGACACGGTCCTCTATTACGCCCCCAGCTATACACCCAGCGCGACCGTGGGAACCTATACGATCAACTACAGTGTAAGCTCGGACAGTACCGATGCCACCCCGGCCGACAATACAGGCATCCAAAAGGTGCAAGTGAGCAACTTCGTCTATGCGCGGGATGCAGGTGTAATAGACGGGGGCTACCACGATAACGCTGCGGGTGATGCATTCAAACTTGGAAATGTCTTCCACACCATCGCTGATGAGACCTTGTATGGTATCGATGTGGCCTTCACCTCCACTTCCGCTTCCGGATTGGAATTGAATGCCCAACTGCTGGACCCTAGCACCGCGAATTTCGACCCGTTGGCAGAGACCGCCTATCATACCCTCACACCTGGTGATCTGAGCACCGCGAGCACGACACATTTCGTCAGCTTCATCTTTGACACCCCTGTGCAACTGACGGCCGGTTCGGATTATATGATCGCAGTACAGCATTTCGGTGGAGCGGATGTTCTCGTCGCCACAAGTGGGATAAGCCCTGCACAAACCTCCTTCTTCTATCAGCAATCGAGCGACACTTGGTTCTACACAACCAGCACCCCGATCGTGCGGATGAACTTCAACATGAGCATCGGCATCAAGGAGAACGACAGCAACAATGGTGTCGCCTTGGGTCAGAACTACCCGAATCCCGCCAACAGCGGTAGTACCCGCATCGACGTGAGCCTTGGACACAGCGCGCAGGTGAACATGGTGCTGCGCGACGTGAGTGGCAAGTTGGTGCAGACCTTGGTGGATGGTTCCATGGCTCCTGGCCTTCACCATGTGGATGTGAATACAGCCACCTTGGGCGCAGGCATTTACTTCTACACCCTCACTACCAACAACATGGTCTCCACCAAGCGGATGAC
>JBEPUG010000205.1:0-4715 GCA_041691695.1 Flavobacteriales bacterium | reverse complement strand
GAATTTCTCCGCATCGGTGCCGTCCACATACGTGGTGCTGACGTTGAAGCGCACCAGCATTTCGGACAGTAGCTTGGTGGTCCAGCTGTAGGGCTTCTTCACGCAGACGATGTGGTCGCCCGCCTTCACGAAGCTCATCACACCTGCCGCGATGGCCGCGCTGCCGCTGCTGAAGAGCAACGCATCCTCCGCATGTTCCAACGCTGCCAGCTTTTTCCGCACAGTAGCCACTGTAGGGTTCACGCCCCGCGTGTAGAGCGGCACGTCGAACTCGTTGCGCATCGCGTTACGCAGGACGTCCACCGTGGGATAGCTGAAATTGCCGCTCTGCGCGATCGGTGGTACCACGGCGTTGTAACCGGCCTCGCGGTCTTCGCCGAGGTGGTTGAGTATGTGGGAGAGATCGTCGGGTTTCACGGTGCTTGGGGTGATAGCGCGGGGAAAGTTAGACGTAGGCAATTGGGGAGTTGAACGGTTGGACGGAAAATATCCGCTGAAGGTCCCAAGAGGGGTGAAACAATACTATAGGATACGATGAACAAACCCTGGCAGCTTGCTGTTTCCATCCAGCATGAAGTCCTATGGACGCGCACGAATAAGCGACGCCGCATTGGAGAACATGACATCCATCATATCCGCAACCCACAAAAGTCATTTCCTCTTTCTCGGGGCATGTGAACTTTTGATTTGGTGATCCAGATCTGTCGTGATCCATAAAATCAAACAAATGAAGAACCTGGTCCAACTCATTTTGATCGGTGGTGGAAGCCTGCTCCTCACCTCGGCCATGATCATGCAGAAACCTGCTGCTTGGGTGGCTCCCAAAGAGGCCGATGCGCTCAAGAACCCGGTAAAGGACGATGCGGCGGCCACAAAGGCAGGTAAGGACCTGTATGTCACCAATTGTACACCATGCCACGGATCTCATGGCAAAGGTGATGGCCCAGCAGCAGCGGCATTATCACCCAAGCCGTCCGATCATACAAGTGCCAAGGTGCAAGTGCAGACGGACGGTGCGATCTATTGGAAGATCACCAATGGGCACCCACCGATGGCCGCGTACAAGGGATCACTGAGTGATAAACAGCGCTGGGAATTGGTGAATTACATACGCGTCCTTGGCCAGACACAGGCGAAGAAGAAGTGAGCTCGCCGAAGGATCGGCATAAATCAACCAACATGAAACTCATTACTCGACGCCCCGCATTGCTCTCCATGCTGCTCGGTCTGCTCTTGAGCGGCGCGACCTATGGACAGGATTCCACCCAGACCCAGAGTAATGCGGAGCCCGTGCTGTCCGCAGCACCCGGGAAGACCAAGGTGATGCTCACCGGCGTGGCATGGATCGGGTTCCAAGCGGACCTCAACAACCCGGACAAGACCGCGCCGACCACCAACTTCAACAGCTTTGGGTTTAGCCCGCTCATTCTGGCGAAGCTGTCCGACAAGCTGTTCTTCGAAGGCGAGTTGGAGATCCAGAACTCCGGGGACGAGGAGAATGCGGCAGCCTTCGATCTGGAGTACGCTAAGATCTCCTACCACGTGTGCAAGAACGTCACCATCGGGGCTGGCAAGATGCTCAGTCCTTTCGGTGCATATGGCGAGAAGTGGGAACCCATCATCACGGAACGCTTTGCCAACTCGCCACTGCGACCGGACGATGAATTCCTTCCCGACGATTCGCACCTCTATTGGGGCGCCATCATGGGTGTCGATCTCCGTGGGATCATTCCCATGGGCAATGGTCGGCTGAGTTATGCGGCCTATGTGTCCAATGGTCCGATCCTGCTCACCGATCCCGGAACGGGAGGGTTGACGCAAGGGGAGAACCAGAACGACAACAACAACAACAAGGAGATCGGCGGAAGGATCGGAATTCTTCCCCTTGCCAATTCCTCGCTTGAGATCGGTATCTCGGGCAAGCACTCGAAGGTGGGCGGCCTCCAAGATTCGGTCTACTCGATCGAGGGTCAGGTGATGAACTATAGGAACATTGGAAGCTCGGCACTCGCGATCGACTGGAACTATGTGCGGCCCGTCTCCTCGATCAGTTCCATCATCGGTATACGTGGTCAATGGACACGATCCAAGGTGGACGATGCTTTCTATGCCGTACCTGACGGCTTTGCCCCGAAGGCAGGCGACTATGCCGCAGGGGACTCCTCCTTATACACCTTCGACAACGTGATGTCGAGCTACTTCGCACAGTTGTCGTTCCGCCCCGCCATGATCGACAACGCGTTCCTGAAGAACCTGGAACTCCTTTTCAGGTACAATTCCTTGACGGCGCCGAAAGATGCCGCGTGGGGTCCGAAAGATGGCAATGGCAATGGGGGCGCTGTCACGCGGTTGGACATCGGCTTGGACTACTGGCTCTCGTGGCGAACGGGACTGCGCATGACCTACGAGACCACCTCACTTCCTGACGGGACCGACCAGAACATGTTCCTTGTGCGACTGGCCACTCAATTGTGACCGGAGGGGCCAAGTCAAAATGAACGATCAAAGGCAATCTGCAACATGAAAGCGCACATCATCACCATCGTCCTGATCACAGGCTTGGTCTCCGCATTCGTTTTAAGCGGCTGTGCCGCGACCGAACGGGTAACCTCCGAATCAGGCGCGGAGCTTTGGAGCAACAACTGCCTGCGCTGCCACAATGCTCCCGATCCCGCGGATTACAGCGACGCGCAATGGGAGGTCATCGGGGACCATATGCGCTCCCGCACTAACGCCCTGACGGATGAAGAGCGCGACAAGATCGTGGCCTTCCTGAAATCGGCGAATTGAGCGGCTCAAGGCTCCCGCTTCCAAAACACAAACCCGTTCTTCCTCCCGATCTCCTTCAATCCCGGAATGGCGGCCACATCCGCCGCACTGGTCACTTTGCACACCACGTACACCGGCCGGTCCACATCGCCGTGCAGGAGCCAATTCTCATCGTGCGCCCGTGGGTCCGTAATGGGTGGCATGTCCGTGTAGAACCACTGCGCGTAGCTCTTGTAACCTTGGGTGAGCACGTAGCATTTCTCTCCTTGGCGCTGCTGGAAGAACTCCACCGCCGCGCGCTGCGAATAGCCTTCGATATGGTTGATGTAGTAGTACAACGTGATGGTGACGAAGAGCGCCGTTCCGCCGAAGAGTGTCACGATGCCGCTGCGGTTTTGCGCTCTTGAAAAGAAGCGGTGGCCGAGGTAGAGGATCACCACCATCCACACGCCCGCTAGCGCTTCCCAGCCTGTCCAGTGGATGTTCGCCATCAGGTTGCCTTGCGCGAACGCATCATTGTGCACGGCTTGCATCAACTTCTCCGGATGCCTGCCGAGGTAGGGAAGCACCAGCGTGACCAGCGCGAAGAGCGAACCGATGGCACCCATCAGCATGCGCCACCAGAGCGTGGCCTTTCCGCCATTCCATAGGCGTTCCAGTTGCAGCGCGGCGAGGAAGGTGAGCGGGAAATAGCAGAGGCTGCTGTAGTGGACGATCTTGGTCTGGACGATGGTGAAGAGGATGAGGACGACCCAGAAGAGGATGAGCATCCACCTGCGGTAATTGTCTGTTGTCAGTTGTCCGTTGTCAGGCTGCTGCCGATCTATTTCCGGCCGTGTTGATCGCCTGATCATCTCTTGCAGGGCGAAGATGGATGCGGGGAAGCAGCCGATGAGGAGCACGACGAAGTGATAGCCTAAGAAGCCGCTGTGGCCTGCGTCGCCCGTGGTGAGCATGGCTACTTGGCGCCAGAAGAAGGCGGTGATGAAGGTGGAGCCGTTATGCAGCATGTCCGCGCCGAACCACAGGGCGGGAACGATGAGCAGCACGGCGAACATCAGCAGCACGCGCGGGATGGAGACGTACAGCTTGAAGCGGTTCATCACCCAGTACACCAATGCGCACAATGCGGGAATGAGGATGCCGACCGGACCTTTCGTGAGCACCGCCAGCCCGAGCCAAACGCCGGCCAGCACCGCCGCGATGTTCTTCTGCCTTGCCGAAACTCCAGTGCTCGCTTGGGTGTCGCCCATGCGGATGAACGCCAGAGATCCGAGGAAGATGAAGAGGTTGAACCACGGATCGATGATGCCGCTGCGGAAGTAGAGATGGGGGAGGATGGAACCGACGTAGGCCAGCACCCACAGCAGCCCGAACAAACGACCACGCATACGATCGCCGATGCGGAACACGGTGAGCAGACTGAGGATCCCGCAGAGGGCATCCGGGAATCGAGCAGCAAACTCGTTCACGCCGAAGACCGACATGCTGATGGCCTGCATCCACATGAAGAGCGGCGGCTTTTCGTAGAAGGGCACATAGCCGATCTGCGGCTGCAGCCAGTTGTGCGTGGCGAGCATCTCGCGGGCGATCTCCGCGAAGTTGATCTCGTCCCAATCGAAGAGGTGCACCGCGCCCAGGCCGGGGATGAAGAGCAGCGCGGCAACGAGCGCGATCAGTAGCTGGACCTGAAGCGTGGAGAGCCTGCGCATGAGCGGCCCGAAGGTAGGGGTGGGGTTCAACCGCCACGAAGCAAGGGTCACGCAACGGAATGCGGAACCGCAGATGGGTGTGAATTCATACGTGGTCGGCCTTCATCGAAGGTTTGAGTTCATCGGCGTCCATCTGTGTTCATCGGCGGTTTGAATTTCATCCATGGTTTGCATTAATCGGCGTCCACGGGTGAGTTCGGCGGTTTGAGTTACGACGTGGTTTGCCTATATCGG
>JBEPUG010000204.1:0-4937 GCA_041691695.1 Flavobacteriales bacterium | reverse complement strand
GTATAAGAGACAGCCAACGACATGCCCATCACCGAGGTGCCCACGTTGCGCTCCATGGGGCTCGTCCCCTTTCAGATCAATCCGCACTACACCGAAGGGACCGTGCCAGGCCATGGCGGTGAGAGCCGCGACCAGCGCATCGCGGAATACCTCGCGTTGAACCAGCGCTCTGTCGTGGCGGGGCTTCGCGAAGGATCCTTGCTGAACGTGGATGGCGACCGTGTGATGGTGGAAGGCCAAGGCATGCGCGTGTTCCGCTATGGTCAGGAACCGAAGGACATCGCGGGTGGAGTGGTGTTGCGGGCCTCGTTGGCGGACGCTTGAAGAGGCAATTGGTGATTGGTGATAAGTGATAGGCGCGCCCGCCGCCATACACGGACGATCGTTGATCGCTTTCCCCGAATGCTGAACTGTCCTGCTTGACCGGCGATAAGTTCGCATCATCACATTCAGCATGAAAGAGGAAAGCAGCAAGTTCATCCAGACGGCCCAGAGCCTTGGCATGGATCTGTTGATAGTGCTGAAGATCGTCGCCATCCTGCTCGCCGCATGGCTCGTGGAGCGCCTGATCTACTTCGCGCTGCGACGTGGCTACTCCAAGTCCAAGGCGCGCGGTCGGGAGGAAATGACGCGCTACCGCTTCTTCCGCAACGGTGTGCGCACACTGATGGTGATCCTCGCGGCCGTCGCAATCATCTATAGCATACCATCGCTGCGCGCCTTTGCTTTCACGCTCTTCGCCGGTGCGGGCATCCTCGCGGTGATCCTTGGCTTCGCTGCGCAAAAAGCCTTCAGCGATATCATCAGCGGCATCTTCATCGTCGCCTTCAAACCCTTTCGAGTAGGCGACATGATCCAAGCCGGCGAGAGCGGCGCCTTCGGAACGGTGGAGGACATCAACCTGCGGCACACCACCATCCTCACTTTCGAGAACCGCCGCCTACTGATCCCCAACTCCATCCTCAGTGAGGACCGCATCCTCAACAGCAGCATCCGCGACGAGAGCACCTGCGAATTCATCGAGTTCGAACTGAACCTCGGCGTGGACGTGGACCTCGCAATGCAATTGCTCCAACATCAGGCGATGCTGCATCCCGACCGCATCCCGGGGCCCGTCGCGAACAGCATGGAGAACCAGGAGGATGCCATCACCGTGCGGTTGGTGAAGATCCACGAAGGCACGATCACCTTGCGCGCCTATGTGTGGGCTAAAGATCCCGTTACCGCGCGCCGCATGCACTACGATATGAATCACGCGATGCTGAAGGTCTTCCCCGAGAGCGGCATCGCCTTCGCACTCCCTATCCGCCAAGTGGTGCAGACCGCGCCGCAGAGCCCTATCCCCATTACTGATGGCCAAGTCGCGCAGTGAAAAGGCTGGCTTGCCACCGGGATCACTGGTGTCCGTGAGCGAGGTCCCGGCGGTGGAGACCATGATCCAGGTCTTCGTGTACAACGCCAATGAGGTCTCAGAGCGGTGCGCGGTATCCCCGGACAAGATCGAGGTGGGCGATCCAGCGAAGAGCGTGACCTGGATCGATGTGGCGGGTTTGGCGGACCTGAAGGCGATCAAGAAGATCGGAGAGCAATTCAACCTGCACCAGCTTCTGCTGGAGGATGTGTTGAACACGGACCACCGGCCCACGATCGACGAGTACCAGGACCAATTGTTCGTGGTGATGAAGATGCTGAGCTCCGGTCCGGACGACGAAGTGCTCAGCGAGCAGGTGAGCTTCGTACTGGGCAAGGGTTATGTCATCAGCTTCCAAGGGGAACCGGGCGATGTGATGGACCCCGTGCGGGACCGGATCCGGAACAACCTCGGCCGGCTCCGGATAAAAGGCGCCGACTTCCTGTTGTATTCCTTGCTGGACGTGATCGTGGACAACTACTTCCATATCGTGGAGGAACTAGGCGGCCGGATCGAGGCCATGGAGGACCGTGTGACCGCCCGGCCCAAGAACGGCGACCTGATGGCCATGCAGGAACTCCGCCGGAAACTGATCGGAGTGAGCCGCCAAGTGACGCCGACACGGGAACTCACGGGCCGCATGAACATCATTCCGAGCACACTGATCGATAAAAGCACGCAGCGCTACATCAACGATCTGCAGGACCACACGGTGTACATCTCCGAGAGCATCGCCATGTTCCGCGATCAGTTGGCGAACCTGGAGAACACCTACCACGCGGGGCTGAACATGCGCATGGGCCAAGTGATGAAGCTGCTCACAGTGATCAGCACCATATTCATCCCGCTCACCTTCATCGTGGGCATCTACGGCATGAATTTCCAAAACATGCCAGAGTTGCACTGGCGTTACGGGTACTACATCGTTATGGCCTTTATGCTGGGGATCTCGCTGATGATGCTGGCGTGGTTCCGGCGGAAGGGGTGGCTGTGAGGCGCGGAGGCGTAGAGGGAATGCGAGGTTGGGATCGTTGATTCGAGTCTTGAGTCGAGAGTATTGGGTACGCTCGTTCAGTCACCAGTTGGCAGTGGCAGTCGGCAGTCGTGAGTCCCGTAGTCTTGAGTCGTGAGTCCTGCTTTTCAGTAGGCAGTGACAATCGGCAGGACGCAGTAGGCAGTGGCAGTTGGCAATAGCGGCAGCAGACGCCCATTGCTTCCCTTACCTCCATTACCTCCTTCTCCTCTTCTCCGCGCCTCTGCGCCTCCGCGGCGAATCCTCCCGGAATAATTCTCCCGACTCTCGTTTCCGGTTCCAAGGTCTTTTACTTTGCACCCTCCATCGGTCATGACCTCCCAGCGCGTCACTTCCCCAATGAGCCTGCGGCAACGCCACAGCTCCGCGCTTTCCTTCAAGGCCATGGTCCCTTTCGGCGCCCCCTTCCCTTTCCGCTGATGGCAGCGCACCTCTCCTCCGGAATTTCCTGCGCCATGTGCGCGGTAACCGGTCCAGAGGTGGAGCACATCTTATCAATTCCGTTGCATCGTAGAGGGCACTTCTTCCTTGTCGACCTCATTTCCACGCATCAACATCAATCTGTCCGCGCCGTGCCATGAAGACCCGTTACATCGACCTGATCGAGCAGACATTCGATTTCCCGCAGGGCGAATTCAAGTTCGACAACGAACTGCTTACATGGAATGATCTGCCGCTGATGGAGATCATCGAAAAGCACGGCACGCCCTTGCGGGTGATGTACCTACCGAAGATCGGTGAGAAGATCGAACAGGCCCGCGACTTTTTCGCGAAGGCCTTCAAGGAGCACAACTACAAAGGCAGTTACGAATACTTCTACTGCACCAAGAGCAATCAGTTCAGCTACGTGGTGAGCGAGGTGCTGAAGAAAGGCGTGAGCCTTGAGACGAGCAGCGCCTACGATATCAACATCATCGAGCGGCTGATGGAGACCGGCGAGATGCCCCGCAGCGCCACCATCCTATGCAACGGC
This sequence comes from Flavobacteriales bacterium, assembly GCA_041691695.1. Taxonomy (GTDB): domain Bacteria; phylum Bacteroidota; class Bacteroidia; order Flavobacteriales_F; family PHOS-HE28; genus PHOS-HE28. Next base: position 1,520 of record JBEPUG010000204.1, on the reverse strand, counting down.
TACAAGGATGAGCGCTACATCCGCAACATCGGGCGGCTGGCGAACAATGGCGTGCGCATGATCCCGATCATCGACAACATGAGCGAGCTGTGGGCCTTGGACGAAGCGATCACAGGCCCTTGCGATATCGGCATCCGCATCGCCGCGGAGGAAGCGCCGAAGTTCGAGTTCTACACCAGCCGCCTAGGCGTAGGCTACAAGGACATCATCCCCTTCTATATGCGCAACGTGAGCAAGCAGCGCAAGTTCAAGCTGAAGCTCATGCACTTCTTCATCAACACCGGCATCAGCGACAGCGCCTACTATTGGAACGAGCTGACCAAGTGCGTCAACGTTTACTGCGACCTGAAGAAGCTCTGCCCCACGCTCGATACGCTCGACATCGGCGGCGGATTGCCCATCGACAGCAGCCTCAACCGCCACTTCGACGTGGAGTATATGATCGGCGAGATCGTGAGCCGCGTGAAGGACATCTGCGACGAGAACGGCGTGCCCGAGCCCAACCTCTACAGCGAATTCGGCAGCTATACCGTGGGCGAAAGCGGCGCCTCCTTCTTCAGCATCCTCAATCAGAAGAAGCAGAACGAAAAAGAGCGCTGGGACATGATCGACGGCAGCTTCATGACCAGCCTGCCCGACACGTGGGCCATCAACCGCCGCTTCATCATGTTGCCCATCAACAACTGGTCGGACGAGTACGAGCGCGTCTTCCTCGGCGGCATGACCTGCGACAGCGACGACTACTACAACAGCGAGCAGCACGTCAACGCCATCTACCTGCCGCGCTTCCGCGAAGACCGGCAGCAGTACCTCGGCTTCTTCAACACCGGCGCTTACCAAGATACGCTCAGCGGATTCGGCGGCATCCAGCATTGCCTGATCCCTAAGCCCAAGTACCTGTTGATCGACCGCCTACCCGACGGAACACTCACCGAACGCGTCTTCGCCGAGATGCAAAGCGCGGATCAGATGATGGGGCTGCTGGGTTATTTGCCGAAGGAGGTGCCGGTGGAACAGCCACGCTGAAAGAGGTCGTTTCGAACTGGTATCGCCGACGCTTTCACAGGATCGCAGCATAGAAATACGATGGTGTGATTACTCGCGAAACACGAGCGTGCCGAGATGATGAGGACCATCCGCCCCGAAACCTGCCGGGGCGGATGATCTTCGATCGAACTTCACTCCACTATCAATCGTTCCGAATGGTTGCCGCCTGTGACCGGAACAATTTGGAAGATGTACATCCCGGGTGCCAGTCCCTTCAAAGGCACGACACCGTTCTCACTTACATGTTCCGCCAACAACACCACGCGGCCCATGGCATCCCTTACGCGGAGGGTGCATTCCCCATCGCCAAGTCCAGTGATCCAGATCTTGTCTTTTGCAGGATTGGGCCGTATGTGGATCATATCCGTCCCGCCAGTTGACGCATTCGTTGAGCCAGCTTCCATCGAGCGCGTGTGCCACGTCATGGCGCAGTTTTCCATGGCATCCTCCACTTCGTCCCAACCCATCGTGCC
>JBEPUG010000203.1:0-5030 GCA_041691695.1 Flavobacteriales bacterium | reverse complement strand
ACCTACAATAGGCCCTTCCATCAAGGGGAGTTCAACTACTATGCCCTCAAGGATGTGAACGGGAACCCCAGTGATGGTTCGGAATACGATACGGGAGGAATCTTCGACAACTACGATGTGTCATTCCACAATGAGATATGGGCCTCCTCATTCTTCGGCAATTTCGCCGCGGGCACTACTTGGGAGTCGAGCCGCGTCTTTTGGTTGCCCAATCTGCCAACGCCACCTCATGATGCGGGCAATCCATTTCCTGTGAACCCATTTCAACAATTTTCGAATGCTCTAGGAGCAACAAACATTCTTGACGTTGATGGAGATTCCATCCCGGTTGTAAATCGCACGGTCTACCATAACTTCAAGCCGCTATCGGATTTGTTGGCCAATTTGCAGGGGCAGGGCTATGACATTTTCAATTGGGACGTCACACCCTACAAGGTGCATGACGAAACGAACAAGCTGGAATGCTACTACTTATTGGAAGAAGAGGGTAGCATGGCCATCGGCTGGGCACACAATCTGAATGCCTATTGGGAGAACCATTACTATACCAATCATCTTTTGCAGAACTTCCTTGGTTGCACATCGCCCGATGCGCCGCAGACCGTAGCACTTCCTGGCTTTTACCACGACCATGGATATCAGATTACCTGGTACCCCACGCGCATGAACGGCATGGCGCCCCCTGCTGTCAATACCACCAGCTCCTCGACAGGCGAGGTTACGTTGGACCTTTCTGCGGACCCGCTGCAAGGCATCGCGAACAATTATCTGGATACCCTGCATTCGGACTATGCTTTCATTATTACTCCCACTATGGAGTACAAGAGCATGACCTATTCCGATGAGACGGATACGCTGGATGGCGGCTGGGATTTCGTCCTATATCCCAACCCGGCCGGCGATCAGTTGAATGTGCTCCTGCCGGGTGATACACCGACAGACTTCACCATCTATGACCTCTCAGGCAGACGCGTCAGTAGCTGGGGCAGCGTAAGCGGCCCGGTCGTGCGTCTTTCCATAGACAAACTGTCCCGGGGTGTCTATTCCGTGCGGGCATCCGATGGCACACATACCAAGGTTAAGGAACTGATCATCCGCTAAACCATGAAAAAGACATTGCTGTTCATATTCATAGCCTGTTGGGCCTATCATGCCCATGCGCAATCAGTCATTGAGAAATATTACTTGGCTGGTAGCAGTCCTCAGTTCAACCTGATTGAATTGGAAAGTCATAATTTTTTCGTTGGCATGGGGGGGGCCGGTTCTCATGACACCTGATGGAATGATTATCCATGCCAGTTATTATTTAGGCGGGGTTGTTCTTTCAATACAATCGGTAAAGAGTTATTCTGACAACGAATTCGATTTTGTAACTGGTTATCATACTGGTACTTGCGTCAATTCGGAGGGCACAACGCATCAGCAGATCTATCCAGTGATTGGGAAAATGGATTCATTGGGGAATGTGTTGGCATTGACACATTATGAATTGACTGAGGGTTGCCAAAGCCTCGCTAGTGATCTGGAGATCAACCACGACAAGAGTGTCATTACATGGGGGAGCTTCTTCGTCCTGAAGGCAGACTCCAGTTTGGCGCACGTCTGGTCCAAGCATTTCGACGTGGTGGGTGGCTTCCAGTTCATCAAGGAGTTGCCGGATGGGGACCTACTGGCGGGTATCAATATCCTCGGGGGCGGAGCGGCCGTGGCGCGGCTCGATGCGGCTGGCAACTTCCTCTGGTGCAAGAGCTACATCCGTCCCCGCGGCGTGGTGCAGGATTGCATCATCGAGTCGGATGACTCCTATATCATCACCGGATACACCGATAGCATCGCCTCAACAAACGGCTTCGCGCCCTTGCCGTCCGACTTCCATCCCAAACTATTTCTGATGAAGCTGGACGGCACCGGCGCCGTGCAATGGTGCAAGGGCTATGAGAGCACCACCACATGGTATACACGGCAAGGACAGCACATCGTGAAGGCCACTGATGGCAATTACGTGCTGCTGGCAAACCTCAATGCCCCGGGCTATAATTTGCCCATCCGCCCCTTCCTGCTGAAGACCGATACTAACGGGGACACGCTGTGGACACGCTCGGCGGGGGTGAACGGCTATGGCTATTGGACCTCCAACTTGCTGGCCAGCTCGGACGGTGGCATCCTCTACGATGGCGAGGCCCTTGGAAACTTCTGGCCAGCGTCAAGTGCCTCCTTCCTCTTCAAGACGGACTCCTTGGGGCACCTGCCCTGCTCGGAGGCACCGGCACCACCGCTCACCGTTTCCGACCTCTTCCCCACTGACAGCAGTTTCATCCTTACCTCCGTAGATGGGGCCACAGCCTATCCTGCTTTTGTACAGGACACCACCTACGATGCCATCACCACATACGACGGTTGCACCATCACCTCAGTCCAAAATCCCATTCAGGCCCACCACGTCTATGTTCACCCCAACCCAAGCACGGGTCAGTTCACGGTGGAGTTCACCGATCCACTTACCGTGGACAGCTTCTATTCGGTGAATGATGCCACGGGCAGGCTGTTGTTCCAGCGGCCGCTTGTACAAAGCGCGGAGAAGGTGGAGATCGATCTTTCCCGCTATGGCAAAGGGTTGTACTTGATACGCTTTTCGGATAGGGACGGGGTTTGTGCGGAACGGGTGGTGGTGGAATAGTTCATAAACTGGCACGAGCGTGGACGCTCGCGCCAGTTTTGGGGCCAGTTTTGGGGCTCCACGCCATGGCGGGTTCGGATATGCATGCCTTCATTGAGCCGGTGGGCATCCCTTGCTCGGACATTAACGACGACCAATTCAAGAGTGCGCCTGCTGGTCCAGTGGCCGCTGCCCCTGCTCGGAAACAGAAATTCATCATGCTGCAACTATCCAGTCCATGGGCGGAAGCGAGCATATCGATCCATCCGAACCCGAATGATGGCTTGTTCACCTTGGACCTTTCCTCGAATGAGGCGACCCAGGGGGATCTGTTGATCAGGAACGGTCTGGGAGCCCTTGTCAAAACCACGGCTGTGAAAACAGGACCCAACACCATCGATCTGCGGGGACAGCCACCAGGCGTGTACTTTCTGTCCATCCAGCTATTGGATGGGTCCATCTTCAATCGCAAACTGGTCCTGCAATGAACACACTGACAAGCATTACTTCGAGCAAGCAGCGCAGCATCCTCCTTTGCGGCTTTTGTGTGCTGCTTTCCCTGCACTCATTTGGCCAGTTCTGGCAATGGTCCACCCATTTCGGCGGCGGGGGACATGATCAGGGCTACATCGGCGCGGTGGACCAAGCCGGAAATGTGTACAGCTTCGGCTATTACGCCGGTGCTGGGCCGTGGGAATACCAAGACATGTATATCGGGAACGACACCCTGCACGGCTCCGGCAGCTTTGTTGCCAAGCATGATGCGCAAGGCAACTACCTCTGGTCCGTGAACTGCGTCGCGCCTTCGGCGGGCTTGGGTGTTGCCGCCCTCGTGTTGGACACGGTGAACAATGTACTGATCATTGCCGGCGGCCATAACCGATCGGGAATGATCGGAACATTCCAATTGCCCGATAGCGGATCCTTTCTCGCTTGGATCAGCACCGATGGGGTCTGCCTGAACGCGCAAAACATCGGTTCACCGCATACAGCCGTATGGGCCCTGCTACTGCATAATGACGGGGATATTTATGTAGGGGGTACGACCAGTGCCACGCCATCCCTGCAAATAGGCGGTCAATCCATCCAGCCCGGATCCTTCATCGCCCGCTTCCATACCGATGGGTCATTCGTTTGGGCCAAGAATATGATTACCGGGTTTTCGTCACAGACGGTCCGATTCTTTCCCGTGCAGATCCTATCCACGGGAACAGATCTCGTAGTTTACGGTTCAGCCACCCAGTCACCCAACCCTGGAACCTTCGATATGGATACCGTTCATGTGAACATTAATCCCGGAGGTGGTAGCGCTTTGATCGGCATCGATGCAGGCACGGGCACTGCGCGCTGGCTGCGGCTGCTGGGTTATGGTCCATCCAATGTTATATCTATCCTCATCAAGCATTCGGTGGATGTTGACAATAATGGAAACATCTATTCTGCCCTCTATCCGGCAAGCGTTTTCGGAGATTCCGTTCGTTTCGACCCCGACACTTTAGTGGCCATTCCAGCACAGCACGGGATATCCTGCCTAGCCAAGTATGGCCGGGATGGCGACTTGTTGGACTTCCGCACTTTTGGCCTTGATGTGACTCCCACCGCTCTGCGTGTGGAGGAGGGGGGTACATTATTGATGCTGGCCAGCTTCAACGATACCTCCACTGTGGATGTCTGCTCCGCCTCGGATGGCTTGTGGCTTTTGCGCACCGATACCCTGGGCAATTGCCTCGGGTCAGTCCTCGTAGCCTTGAACACGCCCCCTTGGCTTGACGATGCCACCGGCCTCAGCATCCAGAGCACACCAAGCGGCATCTACCTCAGTGCAGCCAGCCCATACTCACCTCAGTTCAGTACCATCAACTTCGCCGGGGAGTCCGTCACCAGCCATGGCTGGGAGGATGTACTGCTGGCCAAGTGCGATCTAAGCTTGGGTGTTCAGTCATTGTCCTTGAACGAAAATGATGGCCTGAGCATCTATGCCAACCCCAACCAAGGCTCGTTCAAAATTGATGTACCGGATGCTTTGGTCAACTCCCCGCACTTGGAGCTGCGGATATATGACGCCACGGGCCGCTTGGTGCTAGTGCAACCCATGGGCGGTGAGGATCATCCGCAATTCAACCTCCTCGATATCGGTTCCGGCTTCTATGCGGTCACACTTTCCAACGGCCAGCGGGTGTACCATGGAAACATGGTGGTGGAGTGAGGCCAAATTCTTTGGCTCGCGTGTTCTTGGTCCAATGAGCTGCCTGCGGCTGGGCAAGCTCACTCCGTGTGGAATGAACTTCTCGTCCGCCGACCGACCGGGGGCTTCCTGCATTGATACTCCGCTGCGTGAGGGATGAACTTCTCGCCCGGTCGACCGACCAGGGCT
>JBEPUG010000202.1:0-5086 GCA_041691695.1 Flavobacteriales bacterium | reverse complement strand
CCAGAGCGCTGAAGCGGATCATCGTGTGCGCGTCGTTGTAGAAGCCCGTGTCGTACTGACGCTGCCAGTTGTTCATCTCGGCGTAGTAGGTATCGTTGAAATGCGGCGTGTCATTGCCGATGCCGAGCAGCATCCGCAGGTAGTCCAGCGGATGCGCGGGCAGCGCGCTGAACATCACGTTGCCGTCATCGAAGTACTTGTAGATGTCCGCCGTGGAGCGGTCCGTGTAGTGATAGGTGTAGACCCACCAGAGCACCGTGCCCCCAGCGACCTTCAGCAAGAACAGCCAGCCGACGGTGCGCCTGCCCAGGCCGGGCGCTTGGAAGAAGGCCGACCGCCGGATGAGGTAGAGGAAGAGCGCCACATAGCCGATCGCAAGTAGAATACCGGGCATCGCGCCAAATGTAGCGGGGTGGGGTGGGGGCGAAGCTTCGGTCAAGGATTCAGCATCGTGGTTCGCATGACCGGGTAACAGATAAACTCCTCCCTGCGCTCAAGGAAGCGAAGCGCACTGTGGTTTGACCGAAAACCTACCGCCCGATCAGGCTCACCGCGCATAGCTCAACCGCTTACCGCCGTTCTGCACCTCCACCTTGGTAATAGCGGAGAAGGGTATGCGGTACACCATATTCGGAATTATCCAAGAGGGATGACCGATCAGCGTATCGCCGCGTAATTCCGTTCGGTCGAAATACATCGTCCTGCGTTTTCCGGTGTTCATCGTCACGCGCATTTCAATATTCGGCGCCACGTGTAATTCCATTGGGCTCCCGGCCTTGTCCGTGCAGTGTATGGTGCTCAATTGCACCGCTTGGTAGGTGACGTGAAAGAGAAAGGGAGAGATCATCTCCGTCCGGGCCGGTGCTGTACTCAGCAATTGCTCATGAAGCGATGCGGGTGTGATGTAGTACGTCTTGCATCCGGCCAGCAACAGCACGGCCAAGGCAATGGTCCACCAGGTCAAGGAGCGCATGGAGCGAAAGTAGGGAGACGCGGATCCAGGCAACAAAAAAGGCCACTCCTCGAGGAATGGCCTTTCGATCGGGGCAAGCCCGAAATGCTTACTTCACTTTGTCCACGATGGCCTTGAAACCTTCGGCGTCGCTGAACGCGATCTCTGCGAGGGCCTTACGGTCCAAGGTGATCTCGGCGGTCTTCAGTTTGTTCATGAAGACGCTGTAGGTGAGACCATGCTCGCGCACGGCGGCGTTGATACGCTGGATCCACAGGGCGCGGTAGTCGCGCTTCTTGATCTTGCGACCGCTGTAGGCGTGGTTGTAGCCCTTTTCAACGGTGTTGATCGCTACGGTGAAGAGGTTCTTACGGCGGCCGAAGTTTCCTTTGGCGGCCTTGAGGACCTTCTTGCGGCGTGCGCGACTGGCGACCTTGTTCTTACTGCGTGGCATTCTCTATTCTGTTTTCGGGCGTGAGCGTCCGTGCGGTGACGGCCCTTTGGTGCTTCGCGCCCTGGTTTACCCCGCCTGTGTACCCGGCGGGAAACGGTCTTACTTCAGGAGCAGCAATATGGCCTTCTCGTCCACGCTGGCTACCAGCCCGGACTTCTGCAAGTTGCGCTTGCGCTTCTTGTGCTTCTTGGTAAGAATGTGATTGTGGAACGCGTGCTTACGCTTCACTTTGCCGGTGCCAGTGATCTGGAATCGCTTCTTGGCGCCGGACTTCGACTTCATCTTGGGCATGGCCTCTCGGTGTTGGTCTACTTGGCTTGGGGGCGCGAATTTCGTTGTTTTTCCGGGATATGCGTCAAACCCGCCGATTTTTATTCGGGATTCCGGTTTCTGAGAAGCCCCAAGCGGTAAGCCCCAAGCCTCAAGCTTGCGGCTTACCGCTTGGGGCTTACGACTTCAGGATCGCGACCTGCGGGGCCTACTTTTTCTTCTTCGGAATGAGGTACATCATCATGCGCTTGCCTTCCAACTTGGGCATGCTCTCCACGATGCCGACGTCCTCCAGTTCCTGCGCGAACTTCAGCAGCAGGATCTCGCCGCGCTCCTTGAAGACGATGGTGCGGCCTTTGAAGAAAACAAAGGCCTTCACTTTGTGGCCTTCCTCAATAAAGCGGCGGGCATGCTTGAGCTTGAAGTTGAGGTCGTGCTCGTCCGTGTTGGGGCCGAAGCGGATCTCCTTCATCTCGATCACGGCCTGCTTGGCCTTGATCTCCTTCTGCTTCTTCTTGAGGTCGTAGAGGAACTTCTTGTAATCGATGATGCGGCAAACGGGGGGATCTGCCGAAGCACTGATCTCCACCAGGTCCAGATGCTTTTCCACGGCCATTTTCAAGGCCTCCTCGAAAGGATAGATGCCCTGCTCGATATCCTCGCCCACCACGCGCACTTGGGAAACCCCGTAGATGCGGCTGTTGATGCGGTGCGGATCTTCTTTGACTACGCGACCGCGGGGTCGCATGCCGCCGCTAGGTCGAGGCGGGCGGGGGCCCATAGGCCGGAAGGGGGGACGTTTTGCCAAACTCTGCTGTTCGTTCGTTCGTATTCTTCTATAGGCTCGGCAAGATCGCCTTGATGCGCTCCTTCACCAGCTCGCTGAACTGGCCGGGTGTCATGGTGCCCAAGTCGCCTTGGCCATGCTCGCGCACCGAAACGGTGCCTGCCTCTGCTTCTTTCTCCCCAATGATGAGCATGAACGGCGTCTTTGCCAATTCCGCGTCGCGGATCTTGCGGCCTATCTTTTCGTTCCGCTCGTCAATGGAGGCGCGAATATCGCATTCTTTCAGCAAACGGCTCACGCGGCGCGCCTCCTCGGTGAATTTCTCACTGATGGGAAGGATCACCGCTTGCTCGGGTGCAAGCCACAGTGGGAAGCGCCCGGCAGTATGCTCGATCAGTACGGCGATGAAGCGCTCCAACGATCCGAACGGCGCACGGTGGATCATCACAGGGCGGTGCTTCTGGTTGTCGCTGCCCACGTATTCCAACTCGAAGCGTTCGGGCAGGTTATAGTCCACCTGAATGGTGCCGAGCTGCCATTTACGACCCAGCGCATCCTTCACCATGAAGTCAAGCTTCGGCCCGTAGAACGCAGCCTCGCCGTATTCGATGAACGTGTTCAACCCCTTCTCCGCAGCCGCCTCGATGATGGCGTTTTCGGCCTTCTCCCAGTTGGCATCACTGCCGATGTATTTACTGTGGTCCACCTTGTCGCGCAAGGAGATCTGCGCTTCATAGGCCTCGAAGCCAAGCGCCTTGAATACCAGCAGTACCAGGTCGATCACCTTGATGAACTCCTCCTTCACTTGCTCGGGGCGGCAGAAGAGGTGGGCGTCATCCTGCGTGAAGCCGCGTACCCGCGTGAGCCCGTGCAGCTCGCCGCTTTGCTCATAGCGATAGACCGTGCCGAATTCAGCGTAACGGATCGGCAGGTCCTTGTAGCTGTGCGGCCGGCTCTTGTAGATCTCGCAGTGGTGCGGGCAGTTCATGGGTTTCAACATGAACTCCTCGCCCTCGTTCGGGGTTTTGATCGGCTGGAAGCTGTCCGCTCCGTACTTGTCCCAGTGGCCGCTGGTGACGTAGAGTGCCTTGCTGCCGATGTGCGGCGTCACCACTTGTTCGTAACCGCTCTTCTCCTGGGCATCGCGCAGGAAATTGGCTAGGCGTTCGCGCAGGGCTGCTCCCTTCGGAAGCCATAGCGGAAGTCCTGCGCCCACCTTCTCGCTGAAGGTGAAGAGGTCCAGTTCCTTGCCGAGCTTGCGGTGGTCGCGCTTCTTCGCTTCCTCGAGCAGCACCAGATATTCGTCCAGTTCCTTCTGCTCAGTGAAGGTGATGCCGTAGAGCCGGGTGAGCTGCTTGCGCTTTTCATCGCCGCGCCAGTAGGCCCCGGCCACGCTGAGCACCTTGACCGCTTTGATGAAAGAGGTGCTGGGGATGTGCGGCCCGCGGCAGAGGTCGGTGAAGTTGCCTTGGTTGTAGAAGCTGATCGTACCGTCCTTGAGTCCATCGATGAGTTCCAACTTGTACTCGTCGCCCTTCTCCTTGAAGTAGGCGATGGCTTCGGCCTTGGGCACTTCGCGGCGCGTGAAGGCTTCCTTCTTCGACGCAAGTTCCTTCATCTTGGCCTCGATGGCAGCGAAGTCTCCGTCGCCGATCACGCGGTCACCGAGGTCGATGTCGTAGTAGAAGCCGTTCTCGATAGGCGGCCCGATGCCGAATTTGGTTCCTGGGTAGAGTGCCTCTATCGCCTCGGCCATGAGGTGGGCGCTGCTGTGCCACATCGTGGCCTTGCCGTCCAGATCGTTCCACGTGAGCAATTGGACGGTGCAATCACCGGGCAATGGGCGGTTGGCGTCGCGCACTTCGCCGTTGACCTTGGCGGAAAGCACGTTGCGGGCGAGGCCTTCACTGATGCTGCGTGCAACGTCCATGGCCGTTGCACCTTCCTCATAGCTCCGGACACTTCCGTCCGGCAGGGTCACATTGATCTTCATCGTGTTGCTCCTGCCACCATACGAGCGACGGCCAAGAGGGCCGCGAAGGTAGTTCCGGGCACTGACCCAACTGTGCGAAACAAGCGAAGCGCCCTTTGGAGGCGCTTCGCGAATGTGTTGTGTTTTGTTGATCAGAGCTTCAGGGTCACACCCAACTGAAGCAAGGAGAGGCCATAGCCCAATTCCCCATAAACCCCGAACTTGTCGGAAAAATAGTAGCGCGATCCGACAAAGAGGCTGAGTCCCACCCCGCTTCCGTTGTAGTTATAACTGCCGGGGTCGCCGTAGATCCCGTAGTTCGTATTGTCCTGATAGTTCACATTCCGGTAGGCCAGCATCACACCTCCGTAGGTGTCCCATTTGTTGTCGTGCCATTCGTTATAGTGCCAAGTGCCACGGGCCCCGATCACCAAGTACGTGTAGTGGTAGTCCACGTTGTAGGAATTGAAGTAGTTGTACTTATAACCGATGGTCTTGTAGCCCAAGTAGCCGCCGAGGCCCCAGGTGCCGGGTCCCAGCTCACCCATGCCGTGGTCGAAGTGAAAGTTCAGCGCAGGCGATTGTGTCGTGCCCGCACCACTCCATCCAACGTTGTACCCTCCGAGTATGCCGACCCCGAGGCCGAGCATC
>JBEPUG010000201.1:0-5168 GCA_041691695.1 Flavobacteriales bacterium | reverse complement strand
AGGTGGTACACACCATAGATGACCTTACCAATGGGCGATACCGGTGCAGTTGGCATTGACCGCTTTAGAGAAAACGCCGGAGGCCCACAGTTCACCATGGAACCACTCGAGGTCCAATGCCGCCCCGCTCATGGGCGCAGGCGGATAGCCGAGTCCACCACCCATAGCGCTCCAGTTCTCCCCATCGAAGGCGGCCACCAAGTTGCCCGGCCCGCCGTCCGCCAAACTGAAAGTGCCCGCCACGTACAATGTGTCGTTGTGGATGCTGATGTCCTTAATGGGACTCAGCGTGTTCCAACCGGGTACATGCTCCCAACTGGTGCCATTCCAGCGGATGAAGCTCACGAAGCCCGGCCCGGTGGGATCCGGAAGGCTGCAGCTCATATAGGTCTTGCCGTGGAAATCGAAGACGGTGCCCACGTAGTTGTCGTTCCCATTCGGGATCTGATTGAAGGGTTCCCAGATATGGAAGGCCGAACCGTCGTAGCGGAACACGCAACTCTGAGGATAATCGCAGATAGTGCCCATATAACCTGTAGCGTAGAGCGTGGTGTCCGGCTCCTTGGGCACGAGGGTTTCGATTCCACTTATGGAGGGGATATTGCAACCCAAGCCCTCCCAATGCTGTGTCTGTTCATCCAATCGGGCCAAGTTGTCTGTCAATTCCCCATTGGATTGCGGTAGGGCAAAGTTGCCACAGGCAAATAGTACGCCTTGAAAGCGTAGAAACCAATAAGTCTGATGGACTCCTTCACCACCTTCAAAGCCTTGGATCCGTGTGGCCAAGCTATCCCAGCGCGTTCCATTCCAAGCAGCCTGTCCATAGGCTAGCACCGTGTCGTTTTCATTTTTGATATGCAGGAAGGTCCCGCCCGCCAGCAATCGGTTCGAAATGCTGTCCCCATATAAGGTCTGTATTTCGGTTGGCCCCACAGTGCCAAGCCCCACGGCCTTCCAATATTGCGCGTTGACCGCCGCGCTGAGTAGCACGGCGGTCAACAATACTGGTAAGCGCCTCATGGTCGCACCACTTTGGCGCTCAAGAGAGCATCCGTTCCGTTAACTGCCCGGAACATATAGATGCCCGATGCCGCTTTGGACAGGTCCACTTCCATGTTTACTCCGTTGCTCTGTTGACTTAACACCTGTTGACCTGCGGCATCATATACCTCCAATGTCCAGTTGGCGGCATGCGGAAAATGGATGGTCCATTGGCCGGGATCGGCCAATGGTGTAACGGCCAACTCCGCAAGAGGTGCAGCCACCTCATGGATGCCGACCGTACTGCACTCGCCCACGGCATCCCCACCGATCCATTGCGCCACTTGCCGTACCGGTACACCATCAATACTGCCTATACCTCCGCAGACATACAGGCTGTCCCGCCAGATGGCCATATCGGTGAGGCGGGCATTATTCCCGTATGCATCATTAATGACACCGGCAAAGCCGCACCATTTGTGACCGTCCCACTTGGCGATGCCGGTGCAGTCCGCGTTGCCCGCCTTGGTGAAGCGTCCACAGGCCAAGAGGTCGTTATGCCACCATTCCAGATCAAGGGCGGCCCCACTCATGGGCACTGGAGGGTAACTGAGTCCCTCGCCCAAGTCGCTCCAGTTTTCCCCATCGAAAGCGGCTACCAGATTGCCAGGACCTCCATCCGCCAAGCTGAATGTACCTGCCACGTACAGCGTGTCATTGTGGATGCTGATATCCTTGATGGGACTCAGGGTGTTCCAGCCAGGCACATGTTCCCACGAGCTGCCATTCCAGCGAATGAAGCTCACAAAGCCCGGCCCCGTCGGATCGGGAAGGCTGCAGGTCATGTACGTCTTTCCTTTAAAATCGAAGACGGTGCCTACGTAATTATCATTCCCATCCGGGATCTGATTGAAGGGTTCCCAAATGTGGAAGGCCGAGCCGTCATAACGGAACACGCAACTCTGCGGATAGCCGCAGACGCTGCCCATGTACCCTGTCGCATAGAGCGTGGTGTCCGGCTCCTTCGGGACCAGCGTTCGCAGGCCGCTTTCCGGAAAAGGATTAGTGCATTCCAAAGTTTCCCAATACTGGGTCTCCTCATTGAGCCTTGCGAAACCGAGGTTCACATTGCCGTCGGCATCATAGAAGAGATAGTTTCCGCAGGAATACAACCTTCCTTGAAAGCGCAGGAACCAAAAAGTTTGCAAGACCGATGGTGCGATCCGATGTGCAATACTGTCCCAGCGGCTGCCATTCCACGCCGCTTGTCCCATGCCCAAGACCGTATCGTTGTCATTCTTGATGTACGTAAATGTTCCGCCTGCCAGCAACCGATCGGAAATACTGTCTCCATATAGGGTTTGTATTTCCGTCGGACCTATTGTACCACGACCCAATGCCCGCCAGTATTGGGCGCTGACCGCCGTGCCCCAAAGCACGGCGGCTATCACCATCAACGATTTCATTTCCGTATCACCTTGGCACTGTGAACATCACCGGCTCCATTGGCCGCCCTCAGCAAATACATGCCTGAGGCCTCTTTGGAAAGATCCAGGTCCAGAGCATTCCCAACTCTTTTCCGCTCTGCCACTTTATGCCCAACGGCATCGTACACTTCCACGGTCCAGTCGCTAGGATAGGGGAAACGAACGGTCCAATTGGCATCGTACGGCAATGGGATCACTTGGAGTTCTTGTTCGTTCCCGTGTAATTCATTCACCCCCACCGGGTGGTAAGCATCAAAGGAGGCGATAAAGCCATCGGTACCCTGGTGGCTGCTCTCTGTTGATGAAAGGGGCAGCTGGCCATCACTCTCGAAATCCAGCGCGTATTCAAAGCGGCTCCACGGGTAAAAAAAGCTGCTGGCCCCAGGCCCGGACATGTTAATGGGCTGGTAGTAGTCCAACGTGCTGGTGGTGCTGAACTCCTTTAAGGGATAGGACTCGATAGCTTGGGAAGCGGTGGCGCCCACCAAGTAGACATCGCTGGGCACCGCCGTGGACCCGGCAATTCCCCAACCGCGTTCGCTCTTCACCCCGCCGAAGGCCGTGCGCCATACCACTTCAGGCGGGGCATCCTTTGCCCGGATGGCCAGCACCACCGCATCGCGGGTATCCACGTTCGGGTTCATATACTGGAAATAGCGCTCGGAATTGAGGTCCGTGGCAAAACCGCTGGGGCTGCGGCTTTCCCCGGTGATGTAGACGTTGTCCGCATCATGGCCCACATCCGTGAGCATGTCGTATTTGCTGCCGCCGATCAAGGTGCCATAGACTGGCTTGTACAGGAAAGGATCGAACTTCAGGATGAAGCCGTCACAGGGATTGATATAAGGTTGGGAGGGGCTTCCGGGGTCGCTGACGTTCACCAGTTGGTGATAGATGGTGGAGGGACCTGGAGGGAGGGGAGCATCCGCTGTCGGGAGGGAATCTTGACGTGTCCCGCCAACCACCCAAAGATAAGTTCCGTCGAAGTCCAAGCCGTAGGCAATACTCGTCGGGGAATCATCCCCGCCACCCCAGCGGGTGCAATATTTCAATGTGAGCGCAGCCATATCGAACTCCCCCAGCATTACCGAGCCGTTCGTGCCGTGGTAACCACCGGGCTGTGTCACCAGGTCTATGGGCGAAGCGCTGCCGGAACTGACGCCGGTGAACCAGAGGAAATCCCCGGCCTTAATGTAGCGCAGGTCGTTCACCTCGGTGTATACGCCTGTTGTGCTCCTACTACCCACGGTGGTGGCCCAACGCAAGGTATAGTCCGTGTTGAAGGCCAGTACGAAGCCGCCACCGCCGGTGTGGGTGTATGCATTTGTTGGGGTCAGCAGCGGAAAGACCGGGCTTGTCACCGAACCACCTATCACGTTGAAGAGCCTGCCGCCCACCGCCACCCGGCCGTAAGGGTCTACCACAATGGATGTCCCCTCCTCAGTTGAACTGTTGCCA
This sequence comes from Flavobacteriales bacterium, assembly GCA_041691695.1. Taxonomy (GTDB): domain Bacteria; phylum Bacteroidota; class Bacteroidia; order Flavobacteriales_F; family PHOS-HE28; genus PHOS-HE28. The sequence continues at coordinate 1,242 of JBEPUG010000201.1, read as the reverse complement.
GTGGTCTCGCCATGAGTTGTAGCCCAATGGCGCACACCATCCAATTTCGTGAACGCACCAACCCATGTGCGTGAGCGGCCGCCCAAATACACTTCGGGAGTCGCTCCTGCAAAAATCGTCCCGATGCTAGCAGCCGTATCGAAATCCGTGCAATTGGTCACGCCGGTGACGAAGACATACTGATGGGCCGTGTCGCTCTCGGTGTACACGGCCAGCTTGCGGGCCTCGGTGCGGGGAGCCTCGGAGGAGTCCGGATATAGGCTCACCGCTGCATCACCGCCATAGTAGGTGGCCCATTCCAGCCGCTTAGTATCTCCCTTGAACTTCACGATCACGGCATCCTCATGGCCAATGATAGCACCATTGAACGGCGTATAATGGGCGTTGCCGGGATCAACCGGAAAATCAAAGGAATAGGTGTGACCGCAGGTATAAGGGTTGCCATCCTCATCGGTCTCCACGCAGGTGAACTCGTCATCACCGCCTCCGCCCATGTAGGTGCTCCAGCCTAGGTCGCGGTCGCTACCACCACCCAAAAGCAGGGGTCCATAACCGATCTCCACCACGAGCGGTAAAGTCGGATCATAGGTACCGAAATTGAAGCCCACATAGGCCGTGCTGTCTTGATGGGCGTAGGCGGGGGTCCAACTCACGGGGATGGTGCTGCCGTCCGCCGCCACTTGGTAGGCAACACCCTGCTTCAACTCCACCCAATGGTCCTTCACATAAACCTTCAGCGCACCCAGCCAATCGATACCGATACTGTCCTGCCCGGTAAAGGCAAGTTTGAGTAAGGAAGGATCCGCACCGGGATGCACCACAAGGGCGATGCGGGGTCCGCTGGATGCGCCATACACGTTGAGGTCGATCCCGCTCCTGATATTCTCATAGACGCCGCGGTAGAACGCGGGCACCTGCTCCACCGCCGAACTGCCTCTGTAATAATTGGCAATACCGGCTGCACTGTCCACCACGGTGGGCGATACTGCTTTAGCGCGAAACATCGTCATGTCCACCCGGAAGGTAGAGTCCGCTGTCACACTGTCATTGTGCATCACCGCATAAAAGAAGGAAACGCGCGAGGAATCCCGCAGGGCGATGCCCACGGGTGAATGCTCTACCATGTACTTGATATCCGGCCGTAGGTCGCTATTGGCATCGAAGTACTGTCCGTCATTTCGGCGCAGCACACAGCTACCTTGGTCGGCATCGCCATAGAGGTCCGGCGGCACGTATTGGCCC
>JBEPUG010000200.1:0-5243 GCA_041691695.1 Flavobacteriales bacterium | reverse complement strand
ATATTTCTCCTTCATGTTGACTTGGAATGTTGTCAACGTATTTCAGGCTTAGACACGATAATCATTGGTAGTTGTCCGCGTTCTCCTTACAGAGGGGTCTGGCCTCAAAGCTCCGAGTCGCGCGACAGATCACGTATCACCCGTCATCGATCACCAACCGACAACCAGCCTAGTACCTTGCGGCCATGCTTCCCGAACTCCGCGACGCCCGCCTCTGGTCCCGCGCCATGACCTTGGGTCGCGCCCGGAACGCATACGCTATCTGGAGCAGCTTCCGCGAAGCGAAACGCACGAAAGTGCCGCGGATCCAAGGCCTGCCGATCAGTGTCAGTATTGAGCCGACCACGGCGTGTAACCTGCGCTGCCCGGAATGCCCCAGTGGATTACGCGCTTTTACCCGCCCCACCGGAAACCTCAAGAATGGCCTCTTCGAAAGAGTGATCGATGAACTGGCCGACGAGCTCTGGGCGCTGACGTTCTATTTCCAAGGAGAACCCTTCATCAACCCCGGCTTCCTCGACATGGTGCGCTACGCGAGCGCGAAAGGCATCTATACCAGCACGAGTACCAACGCCCATTTCCTCGATGAGGCCAAGGCGGAAGCCACCGTGAGCAGCGGACTCTCACGGCTCATCATCAGCTTGGATGGCACCGATCAGGAAACGTATTCCGCCTATCGGAAGGAGGGCACGTTGAGCAAAGTGATCGAGGGTGCAGAGCGGATCGTGAAATGGAAGAAGAAGCTGAAGAGCATCACGCCGCACGTGGTGTTCCAGTTCCTCGTTGTGAGGCCGAACGAACATCAGATCCCGCAGGCACGGGCATTGGCGAAGCGCATCGGTGTGGACGACCTATGGTTGAAGACCGCGCAGATCTATGATCCGAAGGACGACCATCCCTTGATCCCCAAGCAAGACAAATACGCGCGATACCGGAAGAATGCGAGCGGTGTTTGGGAAGTGAAGAACGCTTTGGACGACCACTGCTGGAAGATGTGGAACAGCTGCGTGATCACTTGGGATGGCCGCGTGGTGCCTTGCTGCTTCGACAAGGACGCGCACCATGTGCTGGGCGACCTGAGCGAACAATGCTTCCGCGAAGTGTGGAACAGCGATGCCTACAATGCGTTCCGTGCCACCTTGCTGCGATCGCGCAGCGACATTGACATGTGCAGGAATTGCAGCGAGGGCAGCCCCGTCTGGGCCTAGTGGGCCAATACCAAAAAGGAATAGCCCGGGAGACCGGGCTATTCCTTTCAAATGGGTTTGAGCTCAACCTTGAACGATGGTCGTTCTAAGGGTTTCCATCAGCGCACCGAACTGGTTGATGATGTTGGTAGGGACAGCATTCTGCTGCGCTCCAGTCACCACATCGGCGATGAAGGCGTCCATGTCATCATTCTGAGCGAGGCCCGTCATGCGCGGATTCTGCGCATGATTGTGCGCCATATGCATGTCCAGTCCGGTATACGTGAAGTTGGTACCGCCGGCATTCACCACGAAGAAGTCCGTGACGTTCTTGCTCAGCATGGTGAATCCGGTCGTGTTGCCGTTATTCAGTTCACCGAGCAGCACAGCGAAGAATGGTTGCAGAGCCGTATCCGCGGCGACGACCAAAAGTGAGCTGTCCACCACCGAACGGATGGAGAGATAGCCTTTCTCGATCATCGTTCCGGGGTTCGCGGGGTCGGGTACCATTGTGGTGCCACCAACTTGGGTATACAGTGAGGGAGCAGGTGCAGGCGCCGGCGCAGGTGCCGGAGTGTCCTTCTTGCAGCTGCTGAATACGACCACCAATGCAACGGTGGCCACGGAAAGTGTACGTACGAGGGTCTTCATGTCTGAGGGTTGTTTTTGTTGTTGTTGTGTTGTTGGTTGTTCTTTTGACCTAGGACCACGAGCGGATCCAGTTCGCGAAGCGGTATTCCAAGCTGCTGTGGTCCATTACTGGGCAACCGCTGGTCATTTCCTTAGCACTTGGCACGTATTCCTTGCATGCGACAGGACTGATCGACGCGATCTGCGCATAGACCGTATGCTGGTCCTGCTTTCCCAATTGATAGGCGTACACCAATGTGCCTTGAGGGATATTCATGTAGCAGTTCTTCACCCCAGGCATGCTTTTAACGGCGCTGCGGAGAGTTGCTGCCTGAGTACTGTCCACCGGAGCCATCATATCGATGCGCGCCAGTTGGATGCCTTCGTTGTGCATGGGCGCCTTGTGCGTGGCCATATAGATGTGGATGACCAGTACCACGACAAGCGCGGCGAGTACACCCAAGGAGATGCGGAGGATCTTCATTTTCAAACTGTTCAGGTTACACTTCTGTGACGATTGACTGGACATACGGCAGCAGATCGCATTTGGATCATTGGGTCGTCATAATTTTTTACGATCCCTCGGTGGTCCTGTATTTTGGAATGGCCGTATGTGAAGTAGTCGCGGAATTCCCCTCGGCCGAAATCAACCCAATTCATGATGAACTACCGTACGCTCTTTGTCGGTACGTGCTTCGCGATGGGGGCCTTGTCCGGGCCAAGTGCCTGGGCGAGTAGCCACCGTGAAGCACCGCTGATCGCCAACGACCCGTTGGCGGACAACACGGACCTGTACTGCTTCCGCAGTCCGGACGATCCAACCACCGTTACCATCATCGCGAATTACATCCCCGCGGAACTCGCCTATGGAGGGCCCAACTACGCGAGCTTCGGGGAAGGCATCCGTTACGAGATCCACATCGACAACAACACGGATACCCCTGGCGATGACATCACTTACCGGTTCACCTTCAACAAAACAAACCAGGACCCCACTACCTTCTTCAACATCCGGCTCGGCCAGCAGAACCTGCTGACCACGTATACGATGGAGAAGAGCACCGATGGAGGCAGCACATGGACGACCGTGCTGACCAACGGTAACGTACCTCCTCCGAACATCGGGCCTCGCAGCATCGAGGACCCCACAGTCGGATTGGGCACCACGTATGATAATCTGATCAGTGCCGCTATCCTCACTGCAAGCTCAGGTGAGACCGTGTATTGCGGTCCTGCGGATGACCCCTTCTTCGTGGACCTGGGCGGCATTTTCGACCTGGGTGACGCGCCTCGCCAGAACGGCGGCATCACACGCGATGGTCTTGCACACACCAACATCCACAGTATTTGCCTGAAGATCCCTATCGCGATGCTACAGAAGGACGGCCATCCGGTAAGCATGGCAGCGAACATCCTTGACCCGAACTACGTGATCGGCGTATGGGCCAGTTCCAGCCGCAAGGCCGTGCGTACCCTGAACTCCACCGATGGCTCTTACACCGACAGCGGTAGCTGGGTACAGGTGAGCCGCCTCGGTATGCCCCTCACCAACGAGGCGCTGAATCCCATCGGTTACAAGGACCATTGGAATTCGATGACGCCCTACCAGGACCTTTCGGAATTGGACAGTGCTGGGCAATTCTTCTACAACCCGGAGCTCGCCCTGTATATGGACGATGACCAATTCGGTGGCGCCGTTCCCGCTTTCGCAGCGCTTCGCGTCCAGCGTAACAGTTTGCAAGGGTTCGATTTCGGCAACGGACATGACGGACTTTACGGATTGAAAGGCACCCCCGCCGTGGCCGGCACCGCCCTCGCTGAGGATGCATTCGGCAGCCTGTTGCTCCCTGCTGCTGGAAGTCCGCGTTCAGTGGACATTTGGCCGATCTTCCATACCGGCGTGCCCAACATGCGCCCTTATCAATTGGCCACAGGAAAGAACGGCGATCCGCTCGCAGCCGGCAAGCCATTCATCAACAACTTCCTGCCCAACGGAGGGGACATGCTACGCTTGAACATGGCAGTGCCCGTTACACAGCGCGATGATCCTGCCTTCAGCAGTGAAGGCCTTGTAGCGGCAGCGGTTTCCGGCCTTACCGATCCAGCTTACAACACGACCGCGGATCTCCAGTTCATCCCAAACATGGACGGCTTCCCGAATGGACGCCGCTTGGAAGACGATGTGACACGCATCGAACTACAAGCCGTGGGAGGAGTGGTATTGGCCGCTGTCGGATTGTGGTATGACGATTACAACGCCAGCAACGTTGATCAAAGCCCTGTGACGAATCAGCTCCTGAACGTGCTGAACTACAGCACCGGTGTTGAACATAACGACACCACGTTCAAGGCCACGTTCCCTTACGTCGCCACTCCGTGGAGAGGCACCAGCATTTAAACAACGACCACGACCATGAAAACATCACAGATACTGAGTCTGGCCGCCGGTGCGTTGCTTTTCGCAAACACCGCCACCGCCAGCAGCCACCGGGAAGCACCGCTGATCAGCAGCGATCCCTTGGCCGACAATACGGACCTCTATGCCTTCCGATCGCCGGATGATCCCAACTCGATCATCCTCATCGCGAACTACGTGCCCATGCAGTTGCCGCAAGGAGGACCCAATTACTACTCCTTCGGGGAAGACATCCGATATGAGATCCACGTGGACAACAACATCGCGACACCCGGGGATGACATCATCTACCGATTCACGTTCCACAAGACCAACCAGGATCCGAGCACCTTCTTCAACATCCGCCTCGGCCTGCAGAACGGGAAGACCACCTATACGCTGGAACGCAGCATCGATGGCGGCGGCAGCTTCCAGACGATCAAGTTGGAGGGTGTCGTCCCACCGACGAACATCGGGCCACGCAGCATCACCACAACGGTTGGGCTGAACACTACCTACACGGCGCTGATGGCAGCTTCCATCCACTCCACGAGCACCGGTGAAACGGTATTCTGCGGACCGATGGACGATCCCTTCTTCGTGGACCTCGCCGGCGTGTTCGACCTCGGTGACCTGCCCCGGCAGAATGGTCAATCCAAGGATGGCCTGGCCTGCATGAACGCCAGTTCGATCGTCCTGAAGGTGCCTATCAGCACCTTGCAAAAAGATGGGCACACTGTGAGCATGGCCGCCAACATCCTTGATCCCGACTACGTGATCGGCGTGTGGGCCAGTGCGAGCCGTCAGCAGGTGCGCACCCTGAATACCAATGGTACCACCGGCTACACCGGCGACTGGGTTCAAGTGAGCCGTCTCGGCATGCCCCTCACCAATGAGGTGGTGAATCCGATCGGCAGCAAGGACCTCTGGAACAGCATGACGCCCTACCAGGACCTCGCCAGCATCGGCACCTTCGGCAACAACTACTACAACCCGGAGCTTGCGCTGTACATGGACGATGACCAATTCGG
>JBEPUG010000199.1:0-5315 GCA_041691695.1 Flavobacteriales bacterium | reverse complement strand
CGATAAGGTGTTGCGGCGGTTTCGGGGCTGAGCACAACTTGATTGTTCAGCGCACGACTTGGCAACACTCCCTCGCTTTTCGCGAATACCTTTCGCATTGATCCCGCAAGTGAAAAGAGGAACCGTTTCGCAAACCAACTGATCGATCACCATGAACTGGCCCGTGCTATCCTACGAAAAAGGCAAGGCGACCTATGAGACCATGCAGCTGTGGACACAGATCATGGGCAAGGTCAAATTGGCGAAGCTGCCGTGGATCAATCACTCGTGGCACATCACGTTGCTGGTGACTCCGGAAGGACTGACGACCGGCGATATTCCCGACGGGAACACACACTTTCGGATCGACCTCGACCTGCTCCAACATCAGCTGCGGGTCAACACGAACGCCGGGCAGGAACGGTCCTTTGACCTGCACAACACGTCGGTCGCCACGTTCTATCAGAAGGTGATGTCCATCCTGGAGGAATTGAAGATCGCGGTGCACATCCGCACCATCCCCAACGAACTTGTGGACCCCATTCCTTTCGACCAGGACACGCAGCATGCGACCTATGATGCCGAACAGGCCAGCGCTCTCCACTGCGCGCTGCTGAATGACAACGAGCTCTTCACGCAGTTCCGCTCGGACTTCATCGGCAAGTGCAGTCCGGTGCACTTCTTCTGGGGCAGCTTCGACCTGGCCGTCTCGCGCTTTTCCGGCCGCAAGGCGCCGCTACATCCGGGCGGCATCCCGAATCTGCCGGACCGCGTGGCGCAGGAAGCCTATTCGCACGAGGTGAGCAGTTGCGGCTTCTGGCCCGGCAACGACATGCTGCCCGAGGCTGCGTTCTACAGCTACATCTATCCGGCACCGGATGGCTTCAAGGACGCGTCAGTGAGACCGAAGGATGCTTACTTCCACCAGACCATGGGCGAGTTCATCTTGCCCTACGAGGCGGTGCGCAAAGCCGCCGATCCCTCGGCCGCAGTGCTGGCATTCATCAACAGCACATACGCTGCGGCGGCCGACTTAGCGGCTTGGGACCGGAGTGCTTTGGAGAAAGGTGATCTGGTATATCCTGGGTGAAGAGTAGTGGTCAGTTGTTCGGCCTAGTTCAGGACCTTGCGCGGAATGGCTCTACAGCTGGCGCCCATATCCACACGTAACGATCATTAGCAGCACCGTTCCTCGCAGAGCGCCCGATGCGCTGGGGCGGGCGATTACCTTCGCCCCCTTCACGTCCGCCCCTGCATGGGCTGGCATACGAAGAGCATGCGCGCATTGATCGGCAAAGAGATACGAGGCTTCCTGGGTTCGCTCATCGGGCAGATCGTGGTGGTGGTCTTCCTGCTCGTCACCGGCCTCTTCCTCTGGGTGTTTCCGAATAACATCCTCGACACCGGCTACGCCGACCTCGGCGCCTTGTTCTACATCGCCCCGTGGGTCTTCTTGTTCCTTGTTCCTGCGGTGACGATGCGCAGCTTCAGCGAGGAGCGGCGCACGGGCACCATCGAGTTGCTGCTCACCAAACCCATCACCGAGATGCGGTTGGTGCTGGCGAAATACCTCGCCGCCGTGGTGCTGGTATTGTTGGCTTTGGTGCCGACGCTGGTCTACTGGTGGAGCATAGGAACGTTGGCGGTTCCCGCGTGGAACATCGACAGCGGCGGCATCTGGGGCAGCTACATCGGCCTGTTCTTCCTCGCATCCTGCTTCACGGCCATCGGCATCTTCGCCTCCTCGCTCACCGATAGCCAGATCGTGGCCTTCCTCATCGCGGTCTTCCTCTGCTTCATCATCTTCATCGGTTTCGACCAGTTGGCCACCTTCGATGCATTCGGCGCTCTGCAAGGACCCATCCAGGCCATTGGCATTCAACAGCACTATGACAGCATGAGCCGCGGTGTGATCGACCTGCGCGATGTGCTCTATTTCCTAGGTGTCAACACGGTCTTCCTGCTGGCCACGCGCACCGTGATCCAAAGTCGCACTTGGTGATGCGCCTCACGAAACACGCAACCCGACGCGCGGCAGGGCTCATGGAGCTCGGCATCGGCATCGTGTGCGTGCTGTTGGTGCTCTTCATCTCGTCATTCATCCGCGTGCGCGCCGACCTGACCACGGAGAAGCGCTTCACCCTTACCCAGGCTACCAAAAACCTTGTGGATAGTTTGAAGGACGTGGTCTTCGTGAAGGTCTACCTGAGTGGCGACCTGCCGGCGGACCTCCAGCACCTGAGCACCGGCATGCGCGACCTGCTGGACGAGATGCGCGTTCGCAATCCCTCGGAGCTGCAGTATGAATTCGTGGACCCCAGCGCTAGCGCCGACCAAAAGACGCGCAACAAGGTCTACGAGCAGTTGCAGAAGGAGGGGCTGCAGTACACGAGTATCCGCACGCAGGACAAGGGCGCGCAGAGCGAGGTGATCGTCTGGCCCGGCGCCATCATCACTTACAAGGGCAAGAGTATACCGGTGCAGCTGCTGAAGTCGCAGACGATGAACACCGACGCGGAGGCCGTGAACCGCTCTCTGAACAACCTGGAATATGAATTGGCCAGTTCGATCCGCCAGATCACCGATCCCTACCGCGCACGCATCGCCTTCATCGAAGGCCAAGGAGAACTCGCTCCGTTATACGTGCAGGACCTTACCAATGCGCTGAGCGACCAGTACACGGTTAGCCGCATGCGCTTGGACGGCAAGATCGACGCACTGAGCCTAAAGGTGGAAGGCGGCCGTTGGCGCGCGAACCAGTACGAGGCCATCGTCATCGCCGATCCGGACAGCACCTTCTCGCAGAAGGACCAGTTCATCATCGACCAGTTCATCATGAACGGCGGCAAGGTGCTGTGGGCCGTGGATGCCATGGACCCACACTTGGACAGCCTGCGGACGAACCAGTTCTCCATGGCCACGCCCTACAATTTGGGCATCGATGAAATGCTCTTTGCCTATGGTGTGCGCATCAATAAGGACCTGCTGCTGGACCATCAGTGCGCGCCGATCCAGTTCTACGGGCGTCCCTATGGCGATCAACCCCAGTTGGTGACGAAACCCTTCCCCTTCGAGCCGCTGGTGATGGCCTTCGGCAACAATCCCATTGTCAACAATATCGACCCGGTACATCTGAAGTTCGCCAGCAGCATCGACACCATCGCTTTGGACAGTGCGCATAGCACCATCCTGCTCACCAGCTCGCGCTATACCCGCGTGTTGCGCAACCCCGTGCGCGTGAGCCTCGCCGTGGTGGACATGGACCTGCAGCTGGAGCGGAACAATAATCCGTTCAGGCCCGTGGCTGTGCTGGTCCAAGGGAAATTCCGCTCCGCTTTCGCCGACAGGCTGGTGATGGAGGATACCGTGTTGAAGGCCATCGGGTATCGGGAGTGGAGCCGCCCCACGGCGCAGGTCGTCATCAGCGACGGCGATGCCATAGCGAATCCGGTGGACCTGGAAAAGCACACGTTCTATCCTCTCGGATATGAGCGTGCCGCACGCGCCAAGATCTTCGGCAACCGCGAGTTCTTCATCAACGCAATGAACTATCTGCTGGACGACAAGAGCTTGATCAGCATCCGTTCGCGCACGATCACACTGCACCAGCTTGATCCACAACGCATCCAAACCCAGCGCACGGCCATCCAAGCGGCCAACGTGCTGCTGCCCATCCTTATCGGCCTCCTCGGCGGGGCCGGCTTTTATCTGCTTCGCCGGCGGCGCTATGCCGGAAAGAAATGAAGAAACGCTGGCCGCTCCTGCTCATTTTCGTCGTACTGGCCTCGCTCGCCTTCTGGCTTTGGCGTACCAATACCGGCAGCACGCTCGCGGGTCCATTGACGGATTTCGCTGTGCCTGATACCGCCGCAGTGGATCGCATCTTCATCGCTTCCAAAGGAGGTGGAACAGCCGACCTACGTAGGACCGACAACGGATGGACCATTGATGGCCTTCCGGCCAAGGACTTCCAAGTGGACATCCTGCTGAAGACCTTCAAGCTGGTTGAATTGCGCTCGCCGGTGCCGAAGTCCGCGGAACAGAATGTGCTGCGCGTGATGGCCGGCATGGCTACCAAGGTGGAGATCTATCAAGGCGGCAAGACGCCCGTGAAGATCTGGTGGGTGGGGCAAAATACACAGGACCATTATGGCACTTTAATGGTGTTAGAGATCCCGGGCAAGGGCAGGAGCAGCGTCCCCTATGTGATGGGCATGTCCGGCTTCACTGGCGTGCTCGGCACGCGCTTCGCCACCGATATGGCCACATGGCGCAGTACCATCGTTACGAAGTATCCAGACCTTACCAAGGTGACCAGCGTGAAGGTGGAAGATCCCGGAGACAGCGCCATGGGCTTCACCATCACTTACGCAGGTGGCAACGATCTGAAGTTGCTCAACAGCCGCGGCGTTTCCGTACCGATGGATTCCGCCAACGTGAAGGACATGCTGCTACATGTGCGTGCATCGAACTACGAATACGTCGAGAAACAGATCGCCAAGGCCCAGCGCGATTCCGTGCTGGCCAGCCAGCCATGGCACGTGCTTACGATCACCAGCGACCAGGGCGTGCAGCGGGTACCGTTCTGGCGAAAACCGCCACCCACAGCCGCGCAGGACATGGAGCATAAGCCGCTCTTCAGCGACAAGGACCGCATGTTCGCCTTGCTGAACGATACCACATTGGTGGTGGTGCAGCGCCAGTGGTTCGACCTTATGACGCCGACCCTCGACGAGCTGAGGGCGAAGGAGGTGACGAAGTAATCACTTCCCGACGCTGGAAAACGGCGCTGGTGCAGAAGAGCTGAAATGTGAATAAAGCCGCGTCCGTGTTGATAACCCTTGCCAAGGCAGAGGCCGGGTCACGGATATATTTGCGCGCCGACCGTGGGCACTGACTTCCCGCGTGTCCGGCCCTCACCGAAAACAGATCCCATCCCGGATGAAATTCATTGTTTCCAGCAGCGCATTGCTCAAGCAACTGCAGAGCCTCCAAGGCGTGCTCGCCAGCAGCAACACCCTGCCCATCCTCGACAATTTCCTCTTCGAGATCAACGCGAAGGAACTCACGGTGACCGCCAGCGACCTGGAGACCACCATCACCGCCACCATGCCCGTTGAGGCGAAGGACAAAGGCAGCGTGGCCATTCCCGCCCGCCTGTTGTTGGACACCTTGAAGGCGTTCCCCGAGCAGCCCCTCACCTTCAGCGTGGATGGCAAGCACTTCGGCATCGAGATCAGCAGCGACCAAGGCAATTACAAAATGACCGGCTTCGCGGGCGCTGAATTCCCGAAGAGCCCAGTTCTCGAAGACCCCACGACCATCACGATCCCCGC
>JBEPUG010000198.1:0-5348 GCA_041691695.1 Flavobacteriales bacterium | reverse complement strand
GAATTGATCGGTGCCATCGAAAAGGAGACCGGAAGATCCGCGATCATCGACCGCCAGCCCGCCCAACCCGGCGATGTGTTGCTCACCTGCGCGGATATCACCAAGGCCCGCGCGCACCTCGGCTATGCTCCCGATACCTCGCTGTCCGAAGGTCTTCGACTTTTCAATGTCTGGTTCTCCGATAGGGACCGGGTCGTATTGGCATGAGCGCACTCCGACCATAGACCTGAGCCATGCGCACCATCGGCATCAGCCATAAGACGCGCTATTGGCAGCAATACTGTTTCAGCAACCCGCCTGCGGGCCATCGCTATGTGCGTATGGCGGACATCCCCTGGCATGTGGCCGGCATCGGCTGGGAGACCTTGGCGAACACGAAGTATTTCGTTCCCTTGCGGACTCCCGACCTCTATCACACCTACAACGCCATCGTTGTGAATCCGCGACCTTGGGTGGTAGAGGTGGAGAGCTATATGCCGCGCTTCCAACGGATGGATGCACACCATCCGGTCTTTCGTTGGGCCTTGCGGAAGTTGGCCGGTGAGCATTGCAAGGCGTTGCTCTTCACCAGCCGAAGTGCATTGGAGTTGAACCGGGATAAACTCATCGCTGCAGGAGTGGATCAAGCGAAGATGTCCGTGGTCTATCGGGCCGTGGAGCGATATGCACCAGAAGGCAGGGATCCTGGGCAATTCACCATCCTTTTCGCTGGCAATGGCTTTTACCGCAAGGGCGGATCCGAACTTCTCAAAGCATTCCTATCCCTGACGCGAACGGATGTGCGATTGGTGATCATCAGCACACTGGAAACGGACTGGGGTGTTTTTCCATCGTCGGAAGAGATCTCATGGGCGGAAAGGACCATCGCGGATCATCCCCGCATTACGCTTCACAAACGCCTTCCTCATGCGGAACTCATCGCCCACATGCGCTCAGCGGATGCCTTTGTCAGCACAACGTTCGCTGATCCCTTCAACAATACCGTACTGGAGGCCATGGCTTGTGGCCTGCCGGTGATCAGTTCGAACACGGGTGCATTGCCAGAGGTGGTGGAGGAAGGTCGCAACGGTTGGTCGCTCATTGTGAAGGACCGCCCGAGCGATGACATCGCGGAGGAGATCGCCATGCGTTTGCTTCAATGGATGGATGACCCGAACCTGCGCCTGCGGATGGGGGTGGAAAGTGCGTTGGTAGCCGAGCAGAAGTTCGACATCGGCATACGCAACGCCACGCTCACGGAGATCTACGACCGGGCGCTGGACCGGACACACTGAAAACAACGGCGCTTGGCACAGGCCAAGGCTACATTTGGCCGCCTCCCACGGGAGCGAAGGACCGCGGATGATCGACTTCATCAAGACCCATTCCCAGCTCCTCCTACTGATCGGCCTCTGGGTCGTTACGGCGGCGTTCGCACCTCCGTTGCTCTACATCATCCTGCCGGTCAGCGTCTTTCTTATGCGCCGCTCGGAGTTATGGCCGGACATGCTCTTCGGCTTCATCATCTGCTTGGTGTTCTCGGATATGCACGAAAGCATAACCGCCATGGCTGTGATGAAGACAGCGAAGTACACATACATCATCGCGCTCTCCGCCATCTTCCTGATGGACCGGGCCCGCATGATGCCACTCTCTCGCGTCTTCGGCATCTTCCTGCCTTTCTTCATCTATGCGCTGTTTCCCATCGTGGCCTCCCCGGCACCGCTGCTTTCATTGGAGAAAACCCTCTCGTATGCCATGCTCTACCTGGTGGTGCCCAACTACGTGTTGTTCAATTTCAGGCGCTACGGCTGGGATTCCTTCAAGCAGTTGATGTTCTTCCTCACACTTATCCTGGTCACGCAGCGGCTGATGCCCTATATCGCGCCTTCCTGGTGGTCCTATGTGGAGGACCGCTTTCGCGGCTACTTCGGTAATCCCAATGGCTTGGCGATCTTCTGCTACCTCACCTTCGTGCTCTTCGCCGTTATCAATCACCTGCGACCAGCGCTCTTCACCCGCACGGCCAAGGTGCTCATCTACGCGGTGATCATCTATTATTTGATCGTCTGTGGCTCGCGCACCTCCTTGATGGCCACCATCATGTTCGTGCTCTTTATCCGTGTGTTCCGCATCTCTCCGTTCTTGGGTCTGATGACCTTTGCTGCATTCATCGGCCTGTTCGAGATGCTCTCCAACAACCTGCCCGCCATCATCACTTCGCTGGGCTTGCAGGATTATTTGCGGGTGAACACCATCGAGGATGGGTCAGGTCGGTACATCGCTTGGAATTTCGCTTGGCAACAGATCAACAGCGGCGGTTTCTTCCTCTTCGGTGGCGGCTTCGTGAACGATGAGGTGATCATGCAGAAAAACTTCCGGCTCCTTTCGAGCATGGGCCACCAAGGCGGTGTACACAACACTTACCTCACCTTCTGGCTCAACGTGGGCATCGTGGGCCTGTTGATATTCCTTCGCAGCCTTTTCCTGATCTTCATCAAGGCATGGAAGCGCACGCCGTTGGCACCGGCCATACTTTTCTCCGTGCTCTTCTCGATCCTGTATGAGAGTTGGCTGGCAGGCTCACTTAACCCCTACACCATCCTGCTCGTGATCATCCTCACGATCATCTCCGAGGACGAGATCATCCTCGGCGCAGGGGAAGAGGCCGCGACCGAGCAGGAGGAGGTTGCTGAACCTGTGGCACAGCGTCTCTTCCTGCCCGCACGCTAAACCGTAGTTTCGCCGCCCAACTCCTTGCCATGGCCCGGATCCTTGTCACCGGTGGTGCCGGTTTCATCCCCAGCGAACTTGCCATCCGTCTATCCATGGACCCCGCCAATGAGGTGGTGGCCGTGGATGACCTCAGCACGGGCGACCTGCGCAAACTGGAATTGAAGCAACATCCCGGGGTGCACTTCATCAAGTGTGATGTCAACCGCTTCGAGGACATCAGCAGCGTCTTCTATGCCTATCGCTTCGAGTACGTCTTCCACTATGCTGCCGTGGTGGGGGTGAAGCGCACCACGGACCATCCGGTGAGCGTGCTGCACGATATCGATGGCATCCGCAACGTGCTGGACCTGTCCAAGAACACCGGGGTCAAGCGCGTCTTCTTCAGCAGCAGCAGCGAGGTGTACGGAGAGCCGGTGGAGATCCCCCAGAACGAGCACACCACGCCGCTCAACAGCAAGCTGCCCTATGCGATCGTGAAGAACATCGGCGAGGCCTTCCTGCGTAGCTACCACAAGGAATACGGCTTGGATTATACCGTGTTCCGCTTCTTCAATACCTATGGGCCCAAGCAGAGCAAGGACTTCGTGGTGAGCAAGTTCATCCGTGCGGCTCTTCAGAACGAGGATATCACCGTTTTCGGTGACGGCGCGCAGACACGCACTTTCTGCTACATCGACGACAACATCGATGCCTGCCTCGCGGCGTTCAGGCGCAACGAGGTGCTCAACGATGTGGTGAACATCGGCAACGACCTCGAAACTTCGGTGCTGGAGCTGGCCCAGCTCATCATCAAGCTTACCGGAAGCTCATCGCGAGTCGTCCACTTACCTCCCTTGGAAGAAGGGGATATGACCCGGCGGATGCCTGATATCACGCGGATGCGTGGCTTGCTAGGCCGTGATTTGCTACCACTGCGTGAAGGTCTGGAGCGTATCCTGAAGGACAGACGGTTTCTCTCCGAGTAAGGCTTCTGTAGCTGAACGTCGCCTTGGATCGGACGGCTGTCCGAGTCTTGGAATAAGAGGCTCGGAATAGGAAAAGGGGCCGAAGCCCCTTTCCACAGTTGCCTCTTTCGATCAGAACTTCGCGCGGCTCTTCCGGCCGATGCGCTTCTTTCCACGCATCCAGCTGTATTGCGAGCGGTAGAAGTTGGACTGCCCCCTCAATACATAGCTGTAGGAGAAGGACATGATCATATAGCTGTCGTTGTGTGAGGAATTGCCTCGAGGTGATCCGGGACCGTATTGTACGGGATCCGGGATGTTGTTATTGGGATCTGCCACATATTGGCTCTGATCGGCCAGTTGTGCGGCCAGCCCCGTAGCACCACCGGGCAGCAGATTGGGATCCACATACTTCGTGCTCGCGTCGTCGATATAATCGCTGAATGTGGTGCGCCATCCAAAATCCCAGCCGATGCGATGCCGACGCATGACGGTGAAGTACATCCCGATCCCCGTGGGAATGGAGAAACCGAGATTGGAGTAATTGTGCAACTCCGTATGCATATCGCGCAGGGCGTAAAAATCCCCGGTATGGTCGATCTGCCCTTTGGGGTTGCTGTAATAGAGCGCAGCACCCGCATATGCGTAAAGCCTGAAGCCGGTACGATATCGACCGCGGCCTCCGAAATCGTTGTCCTGATAGAGCGTGAACTCCGGTCGGGCGTAAAGCTCGAACATGTCGTTGCGGAAGCTCAGGTTGCGGCCCAAACGAGATAGGTTGGAACTCAAGTAGTCCGCCCCTTGCAACCGGTAGTAGGAGAGGCCTGCATTCACCGATATAATGCGCGTGATCCTGCGACGTGCAAAAACGCCGATATCCCAACGGGTCTGGCTCAGCTGTGTATCCCAAACGAAATCACGGCGGTTGTCCGTGCTGTTGATCCCGCCGAATTCCCCCAGATAGTTAGCGCCACCGAGGCTGCCACCTATATCCCAAGCATATTGCGCACGCGCGCCGCAGGCCATGGCCGTTGCCATAACCACCACCACCGTACCGCGTAACAGTTGGACCCTCATGTTCTCAAATTGCCGAATGACCGGCAAACTTAGGAATTTCATCCCCGGTTCTACGAAGGTGTGGGTCTTTGGGATATTAACGATCGTGCGGAAGGAGTTCAGCCACGGTCCTGCATGGTGATGCGGCGGCCCCAAAAGCGCTGTTTTCGCAGCTTGCGCAGCCCTCAGACTACCTTCGCGGCACCCCTGAACCCCGTTTGCATTGAGCGACCGCATCACTTCTCTGTTCAGCATACGCTATCCCTTGGTGCAGGCGGGCATGATATGGTGCTCGGGTTGGCGGCTGGCTTCCGCAGTGAGCAACTCGGGTGGCTTGGGTATCATCGGTTCCGGCTCCATGTACCCGGATATCCTGCTGGAGCACGTACGCAAATGCAAGGCCGCTACGGACAAACCTTTTGCGGTGAACATCCCGATGCTGTATCCGGACGTGGAGAAGCACATCGCCACGGTGATCGAGGAGGGCGTGAAGATCGTTTTCACCAGCGCGGGGAATCCCTCCACCTGGACACGCACGTTAAAGGACGCTGGCATCACCGTGGTGCATGTCACGGCCACTGTAAAGTTCGCCCGCAAGCCCGAGGACGAAGGGGAGGATGCGCTGGTGGCGGA
>JBEPUG010000197.1:0-5400 GCA_041691695.1 Flavobacteriales bacterium | reverse complement strand
GATGAGGAATTGGACTTCCAAGCCGCCCAAGCCGCTCTCCCCGCATCGATCGCTTTGGGTCGCCAGGGTCGCCATGATGCGATGATGCGCGTGGCCGATCTGGTGGAGCGCGACCTTGAACTGTTCGCCCAGGCGGAGAGTTTGGACAATGGGAAGCCCGTCCACTTGGCGCGTGAGGTGGACATCCCTCGTGCCGTTGCCAATCTGCGTTTCTTCGCCACGGCCATCCTGCATTGGGGCAGCGAATCATTTGCGACGGATGATGTGGCCGTGAACTACACTGATCGGCGGCCAGTAGGAGTGGTGGGCTGCATCAGTCCTTGGAATCTTCCGCTCTATCTCTTCACCTGGAAGATCGCGCCGGCCTTGGCCGTGGGGTGTACTGTAGTGTCGAAGCCCTCGGAGATCACGCCGTACACTGCCTACCTATTGGCTGAACGCTGTGTGGAAGCCGGATTCCCATCGGGGGTGCTGAACATTGTGCAAGGCACCGGTCCCAATGTGGGTTCGGCCATCGTGGAACACCCCGGCATCTCCGCGATCTCTTTCACCGGAGGCACGGCGACCGGTGCGCACATCGCCAGTGTCGCGGCGCCGATGTTCAAGAAGTTGAGTTTGGAGTTGGGTGGCAAGAATGCAGTGGTCATCTTTTCGGATTGCGACTTTGACCGGATGGTCTCTGAAACGGTCCGATCGTCCTTCAGCAATCAAGGGCAGATCTGTTTATGCGGGTCAAGGATCCTTGTAGAGCGTCCGATCTATGAGCGCTTCCGCGATGCGTTCGTGCAAAGGGTCAAGGCACTTCGCGTCGGTGATCCCGGAAAGGCGGAGACGGATATCGGAGCCTTGGTCAGTGAGGCACATATGAAGAAGGTTCTTGGCCACATGGTACTTGCTAAGGAGGAAGGCGGCCGTGTGTTATGTGGCGGAGAGCGCGTTATCTTGGAAGGGCCTCTGGAAAATGGTTGGTATCTCGCTCCAACGGTGATCGAGGGCTTGGATCAACAATGCCGGACGAATCAGGAGGAGATCTTCGGACCGGTGGTCACCTTGCAACCCTTTGATTCGGAGGAAGAGGCGGTGGCTTTGGCCAACGCCACCCGCTACGGTCTCGCCAGCACGCTCTGGACCCGAGATGTCACACGGACACATCGTATGGCCCGCTCACTGAAGACCGGTATCGTCTGGGTGAACTGCTGGATGCTCCGCGATCTGCGAACCCCCTTTGGAGGCATGAAACAGAGTGGTGTAGGGCGCGAAGGCGGGGAGGAGGCGTTGCGCTTCTTCACCGAGACCACGAACGTCTGCATCAAACTTTAGCGGGCGGTCTCGGCTTGCCGCTCCGTCTGAAGCTCCGGTGAAGGAGGCTTCTCCGGTTCCACACGTGGACCGTGTTTCATCCCGTTGGTAAAGTACCAGCCGAAATACCGATCGAACCAGCGTTCGAAACGACGGACGCGGTATCGCAAACGACGCATGTTGGTGGACATCGTTGCGCTGCTACGGTATAGCGGCCAAAACGGTTCGGCCACACCTTTTACAAGTTGGTCTCGATCAGCATCAAGTGACCTTCGGCACTAGCGAAAGAAGCCACTTGGAGCGGCTCGGGATTCATACGGGCCAACTCGATCAAGCCCAAAGGCACAGAGGAAGTCCCCGGCTTCAGCAAGGCCAGGCGATAGGCGGTCTGTAGTCGCGATCCCTCCCAGGTCGCAAGTTCCCGTGCCTGTTGGTCCAGCAGTTCCGCGTTCCGCTTATCGATGAAGCCGCCGAAAAGGAGTGAGTACCGCCCCCGTACTTGCGAAAGGATAAGCACTTGGCGGCGGAAGGTCGCATTCGGCCGTGTCATCAGACCAATTGCCGCAAGCAGCGCGCGAGACGAAGCTGACCGCAGTTGTGCATCGGCCCCTACCTCGGTCTCCAACAAACGCAACAACGCCGCCTCAACCCCTGGTGATCGGAATCCGGCTTGCACCATGCATATTCCCTGCGATGCCATGATGCCATGCAGGGTGCTGGCCTCTTCCTGTACCAACTCCAGCGGTGCCTCCTTGCCAAGTCGAAGGACCAAGGCAAAGAGTTCATGCGAATCATCCACGGGAAGGAATTCCCAACCCGGAGGTTGGCCTGAACGCCTTGCCATTTCGATCAATCCCAAGCCCGCACCACGAGAAGCGGAGCCTGCGGCTCGTTGTAGGCCAACTAGGAACAATTCCTTCAACTGCGAGCCGGTCTTTCCGTCCAAGGTGGCCAATGTGGTGCGAAGTACCTCCGACTGCGCCGTTGTTACCGCGTTCATCGCCACCACCTGTTGGCCTTTGTCATGGCATCTCACCAAGAACATGCTCCGGCCATCCTTATCAGCGATCGATGCCGGGAGTGGAGAGGCGTGGCGCACAATATTCTGGTAGGCCTCCACCATTACATAACCCAATCGGCCGCGTTCCACAATTCCAAACCCTTGGCTTTCCAGTACGGAAGAACCCAGGTCGATCAGTCGTGCCGAATGCTCATCTGGGAATTTTCCGCTGTACCCAAAGGCACAATGGTCACCGCTTAGCGCTTGGCATAGGGATTGGGCTGAGCGAAGGTCCATGCGCCGGGAAGCGAAGATAGCCTTATGGCCCTTGCTAACTTCGCCCGCATGGTGATACAGGCCGGATTTATGGACAAGGTCCGCCTGCATGTTCGGCGACATTTTTCCCGGAAAATGCCTCCGTGGATGCGCTTCCACGACCTGGAACACACGCTCAACGTCACACGCTCAGCATTGGAGATCGGTAGGGGGTCCGGCCTAGGCCCCAAGGACCTTCGTTTACTTGAACTCGCCGCACTTTTTCATGACACCGGATATGCCGCTGTCTACAAGGGACATGAGGAAGTGAGTGCCGCATCGGCCTCCGCCTATCTCCTCCGCCATGGCCTGAACAAGGCCGCTGTAGCGCAAGTGTCCGCTCTGATCTTGGCCACGCGCATGGACCAAAAGCCGGTCGACCTCATGCAACGCGTTCTGCGTGATGCGGATTCGGCCAAGGCGGGCCAAGGAGATTTTTTGGAGAAGGGCGAACGACTTCGCTTGGAACTGGAGCACGCCTTAGGAAAGCGGATCGGCCAGTCCGCGTGGCGCATGGAGAACCGTTCCTACTTGGAGGCGCATCGGTTCCACACGACATATGCCCATCGGCGGTTCGGTAGCCAAAAGCGGATCAATATGGACCTGCTGGCACATGGCATAGAAGGCCAGCAAAGACGCGCCCGAACACCGTTACCTGCCTTGCCCGAGCCGTTTATGGACCGGGACCTGAGCTGGCTGTCCTTCAATGCCCGTGTGCTTCAAGAGGCCCAAGACCCGAAGGTTCCTCTCTTGGAACGATTGAAATTCGTGGCGATCCACAGCAGTAATTTGGATGAGTTCTACCGCGTGCGGGTCGCGCAATTGCGAAGCTTGCAGAATCTGGGCAAATGGAACCGCTCCGCATTGGGCGTGCCGCCGGAAAAGCGCTTGTCGGAGATCAATAAGGAGGCTCTTCGGCAACAGGCCCGACTCGGGGCGCTCTATCGCAATACGCTTATTCCCGCGCTGCGCGAACAGCACATCCGCTTTCGTCGGGAGAAGCAGGTTTCCGGCTTGCAGAAGGAATTCATTCTTCGGCTTTTCAAGGACCGGATAGCCCCTTTGCTGCAGACGGTCACGGTTCGTCGGTCAAGCATACCGTTCATCGAGGACCGCCGGATCTATCTCGTTTTCTCGCTTTCCCAAAAAAGGAAGCACCGATCAGTGATCATGAATGTGCCCACCGCCGAGTTTGGCCGCTTCATCACCCTTCCGGCGGCCAAGGGCCGCATCGACCTTATGTACTTGGAGGACGCACTTCGCTTGGGTGCGACGGGCTACTTCAAGGGATGGACGGTCAAGGCCTGCCATGCGATCAAGCTCTCGCGCGATGCCGAACTCTATCTGGAGGATGAATTCGCGGAGCATGTGGTGGACAAGGTGCGCAGAAGCCTGCGGAAGAGGCGAACAGGAATGCCTGCACGCTTTCTGTATGATGGCTCCATGCCGACCGCGATGTTGGAACAACTGCGCCGTTCGCTTGACGTGAAGAAGAGCGAAATGCTTGAAGGCGGTCGTTATCACAACTTGAGCGACCTGATGGACCTGCCTATTCCGGGTCGTGCCGATCTGCGGGAAAAGCCGTTGTTGCCTCTTCTGCATCCGGCCTTGGCAGGGAAGGACCCCTATGCCGCTATCCATTCAGGTGATGTGCTGTTGCACTTTCCCTATCACGATTTCGATGCCGTGGTGCAGTTGGTCCTGCGCGCTGCGAACGACCCCAAGGTGCGCAGGATCGCTATCACGCTGTATCGCGTGGCGGCGAAGTCCCTCATCTGCCAAGCGCTGGTGGAAGCCGCGCGCAATGGCAAGCGGGTGGAGGTGATGATGGAGGTGCAGGCGCGGTTCGACGAGGATAACAACCTCTATTGGGGCGATTCTTTGGAAAAGGCTGGCGCACGGGTGGTCTATGGGCTGGAAGGATACAAGGTCCATGGCAAGCTGTGCCTCATTGAACGGCAGGAGGGGAAGCTGGTGGCGCGATATGCCTATCTGGGCACCGGCAATTTCAACGAGGGCACGTCGCGGCTTTATGCAGATATCGCATTGCTCACTGCTCATAAGGCGATGACCAAGGAAGTTGCGGATGTGTTGGACAGCCTTATGGCGGCCGAGTTGCCGGGTCCTACAAAGCTCCTTCGGATGGCGCCGCATGGCCTGCGCGGTGAACTGGAGCGGGCGATCGACCAGGAGATCACTCAGGCACTTCTTGGCAAACCCGCTTCCATACTGCTCAAATTGAACAGCATCGAAGACAAGCCCTTGATCCGCAAACTCTACGATGCCGATCGAGCGGGTGTGCAGGTGAGGCTCATCGTTCGCGGCATCTGTAGCCTTGTCACGGAAGTGCCAGGCCATAGCGAACGCATCAAGGCCATCAGCATCGTGGACCGCTTCCTGGAACACGCCCGTGTCTATGTGTTCCACAATGGCGGATCACCCACCGTTCACCTCGCCTCTGCCGACTGGATGGAGCGCAATCTTGACCGGCGTGTCGAGGTCGCCTTCCCCATACTGGATGCGAAACTGAAGGCCGAGGTGTTGCGATTCCTCGAATTGGAATGGAAGGACAATGTGAAGGCACGAACGATCGATCGAGGGCAGACGAATCCGTATCGCAAAGTACCCAAGGGGGATCTGAAGGTTCGCTCGCAGACAGCGTGGTATGCCAAGTTGAAGAGGGATGCTTTGCGCTTGCCCTCGCTCCGTACATAGATCGATCCGTAGTTGGTCGGATCGATCGGGTTTTGTCTATTTTTGTGCTCCGTTTTAAAAACGGGTTGACA
>JBEPUG010000196.1:0-5518 GCA_041691695.1 Flavobacteriales bacterium | reverse complement strand
AAAAAGAGCAAAGAACGATATGCCGTTGATACCCAGGTCAATTTGTCTTCTAGATACGGTCCACGGCAAAACTTGCCGACCACTCGCCGCGTCCTGCTCGTTCTTGGTAAAGGTGAGACTTTGATGAAAGTGTTCAACTTGGATCTAATACAATGCTTTTGCTGGCAGCTAAAGGTGCGGTCCATCCTACATACTTTCTGATACGGATCCTTTGTGACAACAGCATGAAAGTATCTTTCCGGCTTGATAAGCGACCATGCGGATTAAAGACGTGACCCGGGCATTGGAGGCGTGGGCACCGCTCATGCTACAGGAGGAATACGACAACTGCGGCCTTCAGACCGGAAATGCGGATGCTGATGTCGGGAAGGCCCTCATCACGTTGGATTGCACTGAAACGGTTGTGGAGGAAGCGGTCCGGCACGGCTGTGGCCTCATAATCGCGCACCATCCTGTGATCTTCGACAATTTGAAGTCCATTATCGGCCGGAACGATGTGGAGCGCACTATCCTTGCCGCCGTCAGGAATAACGTGGCCATCTATGCCATCCACACGAATTTGGACAACGTGATCGATGGTGTTAACGGCGAGATCATCGCGCGGCTGGGACTGACGCCGATACACGTGCTAGACCCCAAGCACGGCCAACTCCTCAAATTGGCCGTTCTTGTGCCGCTCAACTACGCCGATGTTGTGCGCGACTCCCTGTTCACCGCTGGGGCGGGCCATGTTGGGGCGTATGATGAATGCAGTTTCAACACGGAAGGTCTAGGCACTTTCAGAGCTGGTGTGGGAACATCGCCATTCGTGGGAAAACAAGGTGAGCGGCATGGCGAAGCGGAAGTGCGTGTGGAGGTGATCTGCCCCACCCTTCTTCAAGCCCAGGTCTTAGCAGCAATGCGCGCGGTGCACCCGTATGAGGAGGTGGCTTACGACCTGTATCCCATGGGAAATGTACATCAGGGTATCGGCAGTGGCCTGATCGGCGAATGGGAGACGGCAATGGAGGAGGAGGACTTCCTATGGAAGTTGAAGGACGTTTTCGGACCACCGGTGATCCGTCATTCCCCATTGACAGCTAGGCCGATCCGTCGAGTGGCCGTATGTGGTGGTTCTGGGGCCTTTCTCATAGGTAAGGCCATGGCTGCGGGAGTGGACGCTTACATCACCAGTGATGTCAAATACCACGAATTCTTCAAGCCCGACGGACACTTACTTCTGGCGGATATCGGCCATTACCACAGCGAACGCTTTACCATGGACCTGATCCAGCGCCGTTTAGGTGAACTTTTGCCTACATTTGCCACCCGTTTGACGGAAACCGTCACCAACCCAATCCATTTTTTTTGACCATGGCGAAGACCGAGACGAAGAGCGAGGTGAAGGAGCCGAAGCCCACTATTGCTGCCACCAAGGCTGAGATCACTATTGCCGGAAAGCTCGTTGAGTTGTTCCGTTTGCAGCATTTCGATTCGCTGGTGGACAGGATCAAGACGCAACGCGGTGAACTGCCCTTGGAGGTACAAGACCTCGAGGATGAGGTCGCCGGGCTTGAGACCCGTATGAACAAATTGTCCGAGGACCTCAAGGAGGCCGAGACGGCTGTGAGTGACAAGAACAATTTCATCAAGGACGCCAAGGCAAGCATCAAGAAGTACGAGGCGCAGCAATCCAAAGTGCGTAACAATCGCGAGTACGATTCACTGGGCAAGGAGATCGAGTTCCAGAATCTCGAGATCCAACTTGCCGAGAAGCGCATCAAGGAAGGCAAGTACGCCATTGAAACAAAGTCTGCCGTGGCCGAAGAGAGCAAGAAATTGTACAAGGAGCGCAAGAAGGACCTTGGCCTGAAGAAGAAGGAACTCGACGATATCATCGCCGAGACCGAAAAGGAGGAGAAGGACCTTCAGAAGAAGAGTGACACTGCTGCGAAACATATAGAGGAGCGCTTGCTGAAGGCATACCAGCGTATCAGAGGTAATGCACGCAACGGACTTGCTGTTGTTCCCGTGGAACGAGGTAGCTGCGGAGGTTGCTTCAACGCCATCCCGCCGCAACGCCAACTCGATATCGCTAGCCACAAGAAGATCATCGTATGCGAGCATTGCGGACGCATTCTCGTCGACGAGTCGGTAGTGGAAACAGTTATGGGCGACAAGTAGTCGATCACACCATATATTGGAAAAGCCTCCGTACGGAGGCTTTTCTTTTAATGGCGGTATACCACTCTCAAGTTCAACGCACGCTCCTTAGGGTCGGTAGGCGAATGTCACCATTCCGCGGGTATCGGTCAATCGCGCCTGTGTCGCATCAACGAGCGAAGGGTCATACTGGAAATAGTTCGTATTCCGTGTTCCATAGACCCCTGTGAGGTCGATGCTCACGTGTTGGGTACGGAAGCCCACTCCTGCTGTGTAGCGCATATATGACGTGCCATGACGCGGGTCATTATCAGTATATGCATCGGGCCAAATGCCCCATCCACCCCGGAAATACCAGCCGCCGGAGCGCCATTCCGTGCCTACGCGAATGCTGCTTGTGGCGCGGAAGTCAGCATTGATGGCGCCATTTTCCATGCTGAAATCATAGTTATCCGTGATCCCCGAACTGCTGTTCAGTTTCGCTTGACGAAAATCCTTGTATTCATAGTCCACGCTCACTAGTCCGTGCTTCCCCGCTACATAAGCGGCTGAGGCGAGTAAGCTCCACGGCGTGCGGATGCGATAATTGTATGAGCCATCGGGGGAAGTTTGAGCATAGGAACTCACACCGCCCACCGAACTCCTGAAGTCAGTGGTCATCGAATACGAATACGCGTCACTCAATTGCAGCCAGGTCGGGCTATGAAAGGAGAACCCTAGCCGAAGGTTATCCGTGGCCCTCCCGATGACACCGAATTTCAAGTCGATGCCGCTGCCATTGGTGGCCAGGTTTTCAGTGTAGGCCAGATCCTTCAAGTCCACTGAAGCATCTGTATATTCCCGATGCACCGTCTTTTGATCATAACGCACACCTGTCAATCCCAAAGAAGCACCGATGTATAATTTGTCGAGGTAGTTCGCAGCATAGAAGAAGCTAGTGGTGTTGAGGCGACCCGAGGTGCTGATAGTGTGGTCTTGACCTACCGAACTGCCAGACGGGATGGCGCTTACGTAGCTGTTGGACATCGTATCCAATGGGTCCATGCCATAGGTCTGATAGGCGAGGTTACTCGTGAACGGGTAGAGGTCGGAAAGTGAGCTCGGGGGCGTCCCATTGGCTTCGTTGACGAACTGGTCGAGTATCGTGGATGGCACATCCATGGCCACTGCGTGTTGATCCTGATAGTAGCTCGCCTGCCGATCGAACGAGATCCCGAAGACACCGCTGCGCCAATCGCTGCCCTTGTCATTTGGATAGCTCAGAATAAGTGACAGGTTCCCGAAACTGAACCTGTTGTCATTGTCCGCAGTGGTGTTGCCATAATAAGTGTCCTTGGCCCCATTCACCTCAAATTGTGGTGTGAAGGAGATCTCGCTCGTGTTGTAAAGCCCAAAGCCTGCTGGATTGGTGCTCGCACTGGAAGCATCCCCACCCACGGCGCCGAACGCCCCGCCTAATGCCCAACTCCGGGCAGTGCCACCCGGGGTGATATCGGAATAGCGCAGCACATCCTCCTCATTCTGGCCAAAGGCGCCATTCGGCGCGCAAACCAGTAAAGCCATCAGAAACGAAAGGGGTGGTAGCAGGAACTTCTTCATGGAGATCGAGATCAACGGGGCCTAGGAGCATTGACGCGACCGCCTCCCCCGTCATTTCCACCGGAACGTGAGGGACTGTCGCCAGTACCGAAACCCCAGTTAGGGGTAGGTCGGCCTTCAGTAGGTCTGCTCTGGTTGTTTCGATCATTGGCGTTCGGGACGGTGATGGTCCGGGGATCTCGCGCGCGTACATTTTGCATAGAACTGGATTGGCGTGGCTGTCCATCCGATTGCAAAAGACCAACAGGTCCGCGATACATGCGCGGGCTTGGGGTCGCTTCGTTAGTATTCCCTGCCCCGGCTGAGATCGATGGCCGATGCCCATAAACCACCCCGGACGAATAGCTGTCCCCCGTGTTACCATATCCAGAACCGGGAGGTATATAGCTGCCTGCCCAAGGACCCTGGTAAGCACCGTAGCCGCCATAGCCCATGCCGTAGCCGCCGTAGCCGGATCCATAGTTGCCGTATCCATAGTAGCCGTAAGGGTCATAGGGGTTGTAGCCGTATCCGCCCATCCCGCTGTTGCCCGCGTATTGGTTATAGCCATAGCCCGTCCCAATGCCAAGGGACATGCTGCCGAAGCTCGTCGGCCACCCATAGTTTAGTCCCATTCCATAGCTCGGGCCAAAGCTGCCAATGGTGCTACCGAAGCCGAAGCGCTCGTAGTTGTAGTAGTACGGGTCGTTGTAGGTCATGTCGTAGTAGTCGCGCCCGGCGTCGGAATTGGGTGCCTGCTGCGGGTCGTAGTAATCGTCCTGTTGCTGTTGCGCCGCTGGCTGCTCCGAGTCTCGCGAGGCCGCTGCGGTGGCAAGTGCCTGCCGATCAGGGATGTCATACACATCATCTCGTACCGCAGTGGTTTCGCGCATCGTGCCACAAGCCGAGAGTAAAAGCACAAGTGGGAGTATGGATGTTCCGGTTCTCATGGCATGAAGGGCTTTGGTCGAGAGGAGGCCTTTACTTTGCGCGACCTTCCGCTTGGAACAAAAATAATACCACAAGGAGGCTTTACATGAGCGATCAACTCACCAAGCGCGATACTGACTACGCCCAGTGGTACAACGACCTTGTCCTGAAGGCCGACCTGGCCGAGCATAGCGACGTTCGCGGATGCATGGTGATCAAGCCGCACGGCTATGCCATCTGGGAAAAAATGCAAGCTGCCCTGGACGGCATGTTCAAGGCCACCGGCCATGTCAACGCCTATTTCCCGCTCTTCATTCCGAAGAGCTATTTCGCCAAAGAAGCCAGCCATATCGAAGGCTTCGCAAAAGAGTGTGCCGTTGTGACACACTATCGGCTGAAGAGCGATCCTGTGCATGGTATCATAGTGGATCCCGAAGCCAAGCTGGAAGAAGAGCTCATCGTGCGCCCCACCAGTGAGACCATCATCTGGAACACGTATCGCGGTTGGATCAAGAGCTATCGCGACCTGCCGCTGCTGATCAACCAGTGGGCCAATGTGGTGCGATGGGAGTTGCGCACCCGGCTTTTTCTCCGCACTTCGGAGTTTCTTTGGCAGGAAGGACATACAGCGCATGCGACAAAGGCGGAGGCGGAAGAAGAGGCGCTTAGAATGTTGGACGTTTACGCCACATTCGCAGAGGAGTGGCTCGCGATGCCTGTCATCAAGGGGGTAAAGACACAGAGCGAGCGCTTCGCCGGGGCGTTGGAGACCTATTGTATCGAAGCATTGATGCAGGACGGAAAGGCACTGCAAGCCGGGACCTCACACTTTCTAGGGCAGAATTTTGCCAAGGCCTTCGACGTGGTG
>JBEPUG010000195.1:0-5541 GCA_041691695.1 Flavobacteriales bacterium | reverse complement strand
AGCAGGATGTTGTCGGAGATCATGGTGATGACCATCCAGATGGTGAGCAGCAGCGCGGGTAGGGTGCCCATGGTGGCCCACGCGTAGATGATGACGCCGATCGCGACGGGCGCCACACCGATCTGCACTATGCACAGCAGCAGGGCTAGGATGGTGAGAAAGCCGGCGGCCGACACACCGGCGATGAAGACCCCCGCAGCGAACATGGTGGTCTGAAGAATGGCGACGCCCAGGATGCCTTTGGCCACTTGGCGAATGGTGCCCGCGGCGAGATCGACCATGGCCTTGCCATTGCTTCCCATCACGCGGTCCAGGAATCGCTCCATGGCCCAGCCGCCTTCCTTGGCATAGGCCAACAGCACACCGGAGGCGATAAAGGCGATGATCAACTTCAGCAGGTCGAAAGTGAACCCTGCGAGGCCACGCACCACACTCATTGACACGCTCCTCACCTGTTCGGCATTGCTCCGCAGCAGCTCGGAAAGCGCACCATCGGAACTCGGCCATTCTTTGGCGATCATGCCCTTCAGGCCGCCGCTGGTGTACCAGTCGGGCGGCAACTGTGGCACATGTATTTCCGCCATGTTCATGTGCTCCCTCATGATCTGCACCGACCCTGCCAAGCTCTGCCCGGTGAGGTAGGCGGGAACGGCGACACAGAGTAGCCCGATGATCACGATGGCAGCTGCAGCCTGTGCATTTTTTCCACCCATCCAACGCGAGATGGTCTTGAACACCGGATACAGCCCCACTGCCAGGATCACCGC
The DNA here is from genome assembly GCA_041691695.1 of Flavobacteriales bacterium. Lineage (GTDB taxonomy): Bacteria > Bacteroidota > Bacteroidia > Flavobacteriales_F > PHOS-HE28 > PHOS-HE28. Next base: position 4,774 of record JBEPUG010000195.1, on the reverse strand, counting down.
CCAAAGAAGGATGATGGTGAATGGCGCCAGGATGAGCACGCACCACAGCAACAGCCCGCCCAGCAGGGCCAAGCGGATGAAGGTGTCCACAACTTGTCTTGGGGGCGATGGATCCGTAGGAACAGAGGCATTCATGAGGGGTGGTTCTGATGGTGAATATCGGTGGATATTCAAGAACTCGCGAGGATCGAGGTAACAAGTTGCCCGAACGCTCCAAGTAATGCGATCGAGGTTGAACGCGGAAGTGCGCCGTCCGCTCTATAGCAGGAAAAGCGAAGGCCCCGGAGTTCCGGGGCCTTCAGTTCAGTGAGCTGTGCCGATCACTGGTTGGCCGGCATCAAGGGGATCTGGTTGGCGATCTGCAGGTCGATCATTTTGTTCAAGCGGCTTTCGATCTGCATCCAGCGCGCCGTGATGGTGGTGGGCAGCACCTTGGCCATCTTCTTTGCATACTTGGCGCGAATCGACAGGTTGTCCTTGTCCAGGTCCATGTTCCGCTTCATCAACGAGGAGGCGGCATTATCGTTCATCGTTTCGTATTGCGCCGCGTAGTCCTTGATCAACTGGATGCGCTTGTCCCAGTTTGTCTTCATCTCTGCGGAATACGCATCGTAAATAGGCGTGAACGCGGCACTCTGCGCGTCCGTGAGCCCCAAGTTCTTCAGCACGATGGCTTCCTTTCCGGTGCGAACGTCGGAACGAAGGATCTCCGTGAGATCGCTATAGTTCTGTGCGGAAACAGCAAGACCGATGAACAAGACGCAGGTGGTGATCAATGAGCGCATGATGTGTGGTTTTATTTGCGGCGAAGGTAACGGTGGCTGCAGGATCAAGCGTGGTGGTAGAGCAGGAGTGGTCTCCGAAGCGCTAGGTTGCGATGCTCGTAGCGCCCCGGCGCGGTGGCGCCGTACGCGGTCCCGCGATCGATGAGGAGATCATCCGGCAGGAACTCTACCTGATCGACCTGGAGGCGGAGCGGTTGATGTTGAAGATGTAGTCGGTTCCTCATCGCGCCAACACCACCGTGCCACTGGCCAGCGTGTTGCCGCGCAGCTCGCATCGCCATACATAGTTGCCGGTCGGAATGCCCGCCAATTCCATGCGCGCGTTGGCCTTCGCTGCGGCATCCATCACCACACTGCCGCGCACATCAAGCAATTCGAAACGCGCATCCGCGGGAAGTGGCGTTTCGGTATCCAGTATCAGCCAGTCCGTGGCAGGGGAGGGATGCACCGTGATGGGGACAGACTTCTGCGCAATGGCGGGCACACCGGCGGTCACGGAACCCCAACGGAGCAGAGTGCCTATGTCGCCGACCACGATGGCGGTGCTGTCATTCAGCATGTCCGCGGCGTAGAAGCTGAGAATGGGGTCGGGCCAACTCTCATTGACCCAATCGCTACCGTTGTAGGTGTGGTAGATGGCGGCGTTATCACCAACGGCCAGACCCTGTTGCGGCGATGCGAAGGCGAGGCCAAGCAGATCGAAGTTCATGCTCGAAAGCACGGGTGCCCATATGCTGCCGCCATCGTCCGTGCGAATGAAGGATGGGAGGTCCCTACCACCGGCATAGCCGGTGTTGGCATCGGTGAAGTGTATCGCTTCAAGCTCGCTCATCAAGCCGTCGGGCACGCTGTTCCACGAGTTGCCGCCGTCCGCGCTCCGCAACAACGCTGAGCCGTACACCAATGGAGCCGCGTAGACGATATCGTCACTGGGAACGTCGATCGACGAGATGGGCATGCTCGCCACGCTATACACCACGTCCCATGTGTTGCCGCCGTCCAGCGTACGCATTATGGTGCCACTGACATCATTGCCGCCGCCGCAGAAACCGAGCTGCGGGGTGCGAAAGACGAGGCAACGCCACAGCACCTGCACCGGCGTGTTCACCGTCTCCCAGGTCGCGCCACCATTCGCCGTACGGAATATGCCATTATCACCCGCCACATAACCGTGCAGCCCGTCCAAGAACCACACGGTGCGCAGAAATCCCATGCTCATCAAGCCCATCGGGGTCCAGTTCAGTCCCTGATCCGTGGAACGGAGCACCGTGCCGTCGTAACCCACCACATAGCCGGTGTCATTAACGAAGTGTACCGCAGAGAGCAAGGATGTGGTGTTGGTGGTGCGCTCCGTCCATTGGGCTTCGGCAACAACGCAGGGCAGCAGCAGCAGGCAGAAGAGGAGGGTGCGGGACATGGTTGTGGTTTAGGGAATTAAAAGTAGTACGCGCAAGCGCTGCTTGGAGAAGAAGCCCGGACGCTAATTGGTGTTTGACGTGCGCGCGAAACGCGGCAGCATCTTGAGGAGATCAACCGCGACCCCGTGATAGACGAGGAGATCATCCGCCAGGAACTCTATCTGATCGACCTGAAAGAGGAGCGGCTGCGGTTGAAGATGTAGTTCAGTTCTTCATCGCTCCAGCACCACCGTGCCGCTGGCCAGCGTCCTGCCGCGCACCGCGCACCGCCACACATAGCTGCCCGGGGCGATGTCCGCCAGTTCCATCCACGTGTTGGGGCGGGCTGCGGCATTCATCACCACCCGGCCTTGCATATCGCGCAACTCGAAGCGTGCATCCATGGGAAGGGCGCATTGCTATCCAGCATAAGCAAGTCTGTGGTGGGGGAGGGATGTACCGTGATGGCGACAGACTTCTTCGCGATGGCGGGCACACCGGCGGTGGCGGAACTCCAGCGGAGCACATGGCCCGCATCACCTACCACGATGGCCGTGGTGTTATCCGGCATGTCCGAAACGTAGTGGACCATGATGGGTCCGGCTAACTCTCATCGACCCAATCGCTACCGTTGTAGCTGTGGTAGATGGCCCCGTTCCAACCAACGGCCAAGCCTTGTTGCGGCGAAGGTCACGCCCGGAAGCACTTCCACCCATGTGCTGCCCCCATCGTCCGTGCGGACGAATGCCGCAGGTACCAGCGACCGGTATAGCCCGTGTTTGCATCGGTGACGTGCTCGGCTTCCAGATTGCTCGTCACACTTACAGGCTGGATCGGCAGGGTATCCCACGTACTGCCCGCGTCGGTGCTCCGCAGCACCTCGGAGCTGTATCCGAACGATACCGCGTAGACGGTGGTGTCGTTGAAAACTTCGATCGCCTCGATCGGCGCGTCCGCCCCGCTGTATATCACATCGTACGTGGCGCCGCCGTCCATCGTCCGCATCAATGTGCCACTGCCGAAGTTGCCGCCGCCGCAGAAGCCGAGCTGCGGGTTGCGGAAGTCGAAGTGTCGCTAGGGAAGTTGCACTGGCGTGCTCACCGCTTCCCAAGCTGCACCACCGTTCGCCGTGCGGAACAGGCCATTATTACCCGCCCCGAAGCCGTGCAGCCCGTCCATGATCCACGCGCTGCGCAGATCGCCGGTGCTGGGGAAGGATATCGGCGCCCAGCTCTGGCCGCGGTCCGTGGAGCGGATCACCGTACCGTAATAGCCCACCGCATAGCCGGTGTCGTTCGGGAAGAGAACCCGCATAGAGGTTCTGCGTGGTGGTGCTGTTTTGCTGTGTTCAGGCCTGAAATGTAGCGCACACGAACGCTGCTCCCGCCGCCGGAGACACGGAGCGAACTTCTTCGAACTACCCCAAGGACGAACCGCCATCGAACACATCCCGATAACTAGGTGTTCCGAAAGTCGAACCTCCACTACGGACCTCAACCCCGACCATTCCCTTTACCTTACAACCATGCAGATCCAGATCAATACCGACAAGAACATCGAAGGCAACGAGGCTTTTGCAGCGCATGTGCGCGACGTGGTGGAGAAGAAATTGAGCCACTACGCCGACCGTCTCAGCCGTGTGGAAGTGCACCTCGGTGACATGAACGCTGAGAAGAGCGGACCAGAGGACCACAGCTGCACCATGGAAGCTCGCCCCAAAGGCTTGGACCCCGTGGCCGCCACGCACAAAGCCGCCAACAGTCACCTTGCTGTGGAAGGCGCAGCGACCAGCTTGGCGAACCTACTGCGCACCCGCTTCGGCAAGTTGGACGAGCGCAAAGGCGCGGCCGCACTTCCCTTTCAGGGTGAAGAAAGCTGAACAGTGACCGGCCTGCCCGGTGAGGGTGCACTCTATATGGATGCCCAGGTGTAGCTTCATCGGCGTAACAACCCGCCATGCAACGCCGATCTTTCCTGTTCAGCGTATTGGCCACAACCGCATTCGTAGCGTTCGCAAAAGCGAGAACCCGGTTCACCATGTCGATCAAGAAAGGGTTCAACACGCGCGCAGGCGAAACGCGCAACGGCCTGCACTTCACCATGCAAGGTGTTACCCGCAACACACTGGACCTGAAGATCGGCAGTGCGGATACCGATGACGGCACGTCCGTTTTTGAGCAGGTCGGCGAGAGCCCCAACGGTGGACCGCCCCTTCATATCCATCCCCAGCAGGATGAGTTCTTTCACGTGTTGGAAGGGAACTACCGCTTCCAAGTGGGCGAAGAGCGCTTACCCGCCGTTCCCGGGGACACCATATTCCTGCCGCGCGGAGTGCCGCATGCTTTCATCCAGTTAAGCGATAAGGCCCGCATGCTCGTGACCTATCAACCCGCCGGAGATATGGAAGCGTTTTTCCAAGAGACCGCACAGTGGGCAGCGCCGCCCAGTAAGGAGGAAGTGGCGCGTGTCTTTCGCGCCCATGGAATGGAAGTGGTCGGGCCGCCGTTGACCGTTGAGTAGGCGTTGCAGCGGAGTGTTCACGCCAACTGCAAGGCAGCCGCGCTGTAGTGCTCAAGGCGAAAGTCCCAATGC
>JBEPUG010000194.1:0-5548 GCA_041691695.1 Flavobacteriales bacterium | reverse complement strand
GTGATGTGGCCTGTGGCAAAGGCCCCGTGCTCTCTTACGGGCCTGCAGTGCACAACACCCTCCTGAAGATGGTGGTCAAAGCGGCGGAGAAGGAAAAGCTACCCTTCCAACGCGCTGCCGTGAGCCGCGCTACCGGAACGGATACCGATGCTTTCGCCTATGGTGCGGCCGGCGTGCCCAGCGCCTTGATCAGCCTGCCCTTGCGATACATGCACACCACGGTGGAAAGCGTGAACCGCCAGGACGTGGAGAATGTGATCAAGCTGATACTTGCCACCTTGCGCTCCTTGAAGGGGAACGAGGACATGCGTTACATCAAGTAATGATCGCCTTATGCGCCTGAAGCTCGACGACAACGAGCGCGGAGCGTTCAACTACCTCATCGGCGGGGCGGTCATCGTGCTCTTGATACGGGGCGCGGCTTGGCTCTTCGAGGTCCTCGGCCCGAAGCTCTCCCCGGACGGCTTGGCGATACGCCTCTTCCAGCACGGCTACGTCGGACTGAACGGTGAGCTGGCGGTCAGTGATACCTCGTCCGGACTTTCGGAACGCATGGTACTGGCCGTGGTACTGGCCGTGGGCGTAGCGTTCCTGCTGGCGTTCGTCTTCGCCACCATCGCTCGTGCACGCCACCGTCGTGCAGGGCGCCTTGGCATGTGGATCACACGCCTGGCGCTGCTGATCACTTTGGGATGGTCGCTTTATGCAGCGACGGACCTGCCACTGAAGGAGACGCGGATCCGGAACAGCACCATGCAGGTCCTTGATCGTCGACCTATCGTCGGTGACATCCCTTGGCCCTTCGCGACCACGGAACGTTCGCTTCACCGCGATAGCATCCAACGCATCGAGACCGTGGAGCATGCCCCGGCAAAGGGCTGCGACGGCGTGGTGGAAGTGGACGCTGTCTTTGCCGGAGGACGTGAACGTATCTCACGCCTCACGGGCATCTGTCCGGAGGAACGCATGGACCGCCTCCGCGCGGGCAGCGATGCCTCCGCCCTGCTGGATCGTGAATTGCACTAAGGCAGCGGTCCCCGCTAACTTCCCCCTTTCCCCGTCCCACCCGGATGCAGGTCCGAACGATCCCACCAGCAGGCACCCATCACCTTCGGCGGCTCGTGCTGCGCAACAACGATGCGGAGGCAGTGGTGGAATGGGCCGGCGATGATCATCCGGAAGGTTTTCATCTGGGAGCATTCATCGGCGACGAGTGTGTCTGCATTGCCTCTTTTCGTCCGGAAGCGAACGCGATGCTTCAAGGCACAAGGCCCTATCGCCTGCGCGGCATGGCCACGCATCCGGACCATCAAGGCACTGGCGTGGGCACGCAGCTTTTGCGCTCGGCTATCGTCCTGTTGCGCGAGCGCCAGGCCGACCTGCTTTGGTGCAACGCACGCGAAGTGGCGCTTTCCTTCTATGCCCACTCCGACTTCCTGACGCAAGGAGAACCCTTCCTCATCGCAGGTATCGGCACCCACTACCTCATGTACCGGACCCTCTGATGCGGAAGCCGGAACATCTCGATCGCTGGTTGATCGCCTTGCTTTTGCTGGTGAACTTCGCGCTGAAGTTCAGCTGGACCGGTGTGAATGAATTGGGCGGGGACGAGCCGTTCACCGTGTTCTGGGCACAGCGCCCGTTGACAGCACTCTTCGCCATGTTGCGGACAGAGAACAACCCGCCGCTCTACTTTGTGTTGATGCACTATTGGAGCCATTTCACACCGCTCGACACGGCTTGGCTCCGCATTCCGTCGGCACTCTTCAGTGCGCTCACGGTTTGGCCACTCTTCCTACTGGGCAAGCGCTTGGGTGGGCGGAGTGTGGCGATCACCGCCTCCCTGCTTTTCACGTTCAGCCAGCACCACTATGGCTTTGCACATGAGGTGCGCACCTATTCCCTGCTCACGTTCGCCTGCACGTGGGCGGTGTGGCAGCTGGTGCGGCTTTCCGATGGCCCCGAACGCCATCCTTCGCTTCGGCCCTACTCCATCGTATGGCTGGTGGTCGCGAATATGATCGCGGTCTGGGCACACTATTTCGGTTCCATCATGGTGGGCATTGAACTGGTGATGGTGTTCACCGTGCCCATGCTCCGGCCCGCTAGGGTGAAGATGCTGGCCGCGGCAGGCCTGACGGTGTTGACCATGCTTCCGATGGCGCGGACCGTCTTTTCCCGCGCCGACAGCAGCTTGGCACAGGGCACTTGGGTCACTCCTCCTGCATGGGATGAACCCTATAGCATGCTGGTGCGCTGGAGCAATGCACCCGTGGTCGCCGTGATCTTTTTGATCCTCATCCTGCTGGCACTTCTCCGCAAGCGTGGTTCCCCGATGGCCATGGGCCTGCTCTGGTGTGGGCTGCCTTTGATCGGCATGTTCATCGTGTCCTTCTTCTTTCCCATGTATATCGACCGGTATCTGCTCTTCGCCTCCATCGGTTTCTACCTCGTGGTAGCAGAGGCATCGCAGATCGATCTTGGGAAGGATCGACCGAAATGGCTGGTCCCGGCGGGCTGCGTTGCAGCGATGGCCTGCACGTTCATCCCTTGGAAGGACACGGGCTCACACCCTTCGAAGGTCGTTGCGCAGGTGCAGGCATGGAGCAACGAGCACACCGCCGTCGTGATCCAGCCAGCTTGGTATGACCTCACCTATGCTTGGGCGCTCGATCCACAACTCTTTCGCGCGGCCACGCCGGTGGATATGGCCCTTACCGAGAAAGGCATCTTCCCATTGCTCGGTTCGCGGTCCCCGGCGCTGGATACCAGCATCACCACCGTGGTGCATATCGACGCGTGGGCGGCGCTCACCGATCCGCAGCTTGCCGTCCTGCACGTCCTCCACGCGCACTTTGTCCTTACCGATTCGTCGGAGGCCGATCGGAAAGTCTGGCTCCGGCGATTCCAAGGGAAGTAGGTGAACTCGAGCGAATTCCTTGCAGGCACCGGGCGATGGTCCTTACGCGTCATGGACATGGCGTCCATCGGTTGGTAACTGAATGAGCGTTGATCAGCGTTTCTGCTTGATATTTACCTGCTAGTCTATTTTCGGATCGAAACCACGCTCATGAAAAAGCTTATCCTCTTGGCATTGGCCGCCGCTACCCTGCCCGCCTCTGCTCAAGTGTTGATCAATGAAGTGAGTGCCTCGAACATGAACACCATCGCCGACAGCTTCGGTGATAACGAGGACTGGGTGGAGCTCTACAACACCACTTCCGCTGCGGTCGATCTCAGCGGCTGGTACCTTAGCAACAAGGTGAGCAACCCCACCAAGTGGGCCTTCCCTTCCGGCGCGTCCATCCCGGCGAACGGCATGTTCCTGGTCTATTGCAGCAAGCGTAACACCGTTGTCGGCAATGAATACCACACCAACTTCAAGCTCGACCAGACCGGTCTGGACCATGTGGTACTCTCCGACCCCGGGGCCACCATCATCGACGATGTGGCGCTTGCACCTCCTACCAAGACGGACAACAGCCGAGGCCGCACCACCGATGGCGCCGCAACCTGGTCGCTCTTTCTGAACCCAACGCCAGCCGCTACCAACGCCGCGCCTTCGCCGGAATACGCTCCCCGTCCCGCGCTTACGCCCAATGCCGGTTTCTATTCCGGGGCGCAGAGCGTGACGATGACCACCTCCGATGCGAACTCCACCATCCGATATACCACCGATGGCAGTGAACCCACTCCAACCTCCACAGCCTATGCCGCACCTGTCGCGGTCAGCGCCACCACTGTTATTCGTGCGGCCTGCTTCAGCTCCACCGCTGGTGTGCCCTCCAGCTTCATGGAGACCAATACCTACTTCATCAACGATAACCACACCACCGCGGTGCTCAGCATCGCAGGGACCCAGCTGGCCGATCTCTTGGGCGGGAATGACGGTATTCAACCGTACGGTTCCTTGGAGTATTTCGGTCCGGACCAGCAGCTCCGCGACGAGGCCACAGGGCAATTCAACAAGCACGGCAACGATTCCTGGGCATACGGCCAAAGGGGCATCGATTATATCACTCGCGACCAGAGCGGCTATAACGATGCCATCCATTACCCCGTTTTCCACCGCACCACGCGCGACAAATACCAGCGGCTCATCATCAAGGCCGCGGCCAATGACAACTATCCCTTCGAACCCGGCAGTGCGCACATCCGCGATGCCTATGTGCATAGCTTGGCGCAGCAAGGCAACTTGAAGTTGGACTGCCGCACCTACGAGCCTTGCGTGCTCTACGTGAACGGCCAATACTGGGGCGTGTATGAGATCCGCGAGAAGGTGGATGACCACGATTACACCAAGGAATACTACCATCAGGACGAATACGACCTCGAATATCTGAAGACCTGGGGCAATACCTGGAGCGAGTACGGTGGAGCACAGGCCCAGACCGACTGGGACGCGTTGCGCAGCTATATCATGAGCAACAACATGGGCGACCCCACGGCCTTCGCCTATGTGGAAAGCCAATTCAGCTGGAAGAGCCTAGTGGATTATGTGGTGCTCAGCAGCTACACCGTGTGCAGCGACTGGCTCAACTGGAACACCGAATGGTGGCGCGGCATGGACCCCAACGGGAACCACAAGAAATGGGGCTATGGCCTTTGGGACAACGATGCCACGTTCGGCCATTATATCAACTACACCGGAATTCCTGATCAGACCCCGAATGCCGACCCCTGCGCCGCGGAGGCACTCCCCGACCCCGGAGGACAAGGACACATTCCCATTCTGGTGAAGCTCATGGCCGAGAACCAGGAGGTGCATGACTACTATGTGAACCGATACATCGATCTGGGCAACACCACCTTCAGTTGCCAGAACATGATCCCTTTCCTTGATAGCCTGATCACCTTGATCACTCCCGAAATGCCCGGTCAGGTCGCACGTTGGGGCGGCTCCATGGCCGAGTGGCAAGGGAATGTGCAGACCCTGCGCGACTTCATCAACGCGCGGTGCACCGATATCCAAGCGGGCTTGGTGGATTGCTACGGACTGGACGGCCCCTACAACGTGGTGTACAAGGTTGAACCGGACCTCAGCGGCACCATCAAGATCAATTCCATCACGCCGGATAGCTTTCCTTTTACCGGTCTTTACTATGGCGGTATCACCACCACCTTGAAGGCGCAAGGCAACACGGGCTGGGTCTTCGACCATTGGGAAGCGCTGCATCACACCTTGGCGCCTTCGATGACCGATTCCTTGGCCACCCTCACCTTTACCACCAGCGATACCCTCATCGCACACTTCCGGCCGCCCACCACCTATCCCGTAGTGCTCTTGGTGGATCCACCGGGTACGGCCAACATCACCTACAACGCCGACCTGTATAGCAGCTTCCCGACCACGGTGGATCGCCCCGTAGGTTCTGTGGACACCTTGACCGTGCATCCGGAGATCTACTATGACTTTCTCTACTGGGAGTTCAAGTACAACACGCCGAACCAGCACGACACCACGATGAAGACGATCCCCGTGACGATCTTCTATCCGGACACCATCATCGCGCACCTGCAGGCGCAGGATTACGTGTACTACGTGGCG